>JAUIJZ010000058.1 GCA_030430715.1 Alphaproteobacteria bacterium | reverse complement strand
TTGGGCGGCGCGGGCCGGCGTTGGGAAGCGGCTGGCCGCATCTCATTGCTGACCCCGGCGGCCGCAGCAAATCGCTCATACGTCTATATGCGCGTCGAAGACGCCGGACCGGGGATCGCGCAGCGGTTTTTACCCCGCCTGGGCGAACGCTTCTTCCGGGTTGAGCGTGAACTGGGAGATGAGCGCGGCGGCACAGGCCTGGGTTTGGCTATCGTGAAGCACATCGTCAATCGCCACCGCGGCGGACTCATGGTCGAGAGCGAACTTGGGCGTGGAACGGCTTTTGCGGCCTATGTAGAACAGGCAGGGGAGGACTGACGGAATGAAGCGGCTGGCTTCACATCAGTGTCACGAAACCCGCATAGGAGCGGGGGTGAAGGCGCAAGTTTTCCACGTCTGGCGCGGGGCGGAGAGCCGATCATGAACCTTTCGAGCGCATCCTCCGAGCGTGGGCAGAGAAGCGGCACGCTTTCCGCGCCGGTGGTGAGCGCTAGGGGGGGCTCGCTGACACAGCACGCAAACAAAGTCTCGGCGCGCGATGTGTGCGTCTATTACGGCGACAAGCAGGCCCTGTTTGACGTCTCGATGGACATTCCGGACCGCGCCGTCACGGCCTTCATAGGCCCTTCGGGCTGCGGCAAGACCACGTTCCTGCGCTGCTTCAACCGCATGAACGACACCATCGATCATTGCCGCGTCACCGGCTCGCTGGAGATCGAGGGCAAGGACGCTTACGCCAAGACCGTCGATCCGGTGGTGCTGCGCACGCGCGTGGGCATGGTGTTTCAGAAGCCCAACCCGTTTCCGAAATCCATCTATGAGAATGTAGCCTACGGTCCCCGCATCCATGGCATGGCCAAGACCAAAGCTGACATGGACGTGGTGGTGGAGCGCTCGCTGCGCCGCGCGGGCCTTTGGGAAGAGGTGAAGGACCGTTTGGCCCAGCCCGGAACCGGTCTGTCAGGCGGCCAGCAACAGCGCCTCGTCATCGCCCGCACCGTAGCGGTCGAGCCGGACATTATCCTGATGGATGAGCCATGCTCGGCTCTGGACCCGATCGCTACCGCCAAGATCGAAGAGCTGATGGACGAGATGCGGGAAAATTACTGCATTGTCATCGTAACGCACTCGATGGCGCAGGCGGCGCGGGTTTCGCAGAGAACGGCGTTTTTCCACCTTGGCAAGCTGGTCGAGACCGGCCCGACCGAGGAGATTTTTACCAATCCACGTGACACGCGCACACAGGATTATATTACTGGCCGGTTCGGTTGACGCGGATGGCGAATGGTTCGCAATCTCGTCGGCCTGCCGCGGCGGCGTTGGCGCGCAGAGTTAAGACGAGCATGGCTGATCATACGGTCAAGGCGTTTACGGAAGAGCTGGATGCTCTCGTGCAGGACGTTGCGCGGATGGGCGGTTTGGCCGAAACGGCTGTGAACGAAGGCCTGCTCGCGGTTACGCGGCGCGATACAGCCCTGGCGCAGGCGGTCATCGAGCGCGATGCCCGGATTGACGCCGCGCAACGCGAAATCGAAAAACGAGCGATCAAATTGTTCGCTCTGCGTCAGCCGATGGCTTCGGACCTCCGGATTGTGCTGACGGGCTGGCGCATTGCCGGCGAGTTGGAGCGGGTCGGTGATCTGGCCAAGAATATCGCCAAGCGGGCGCTGATCCTCAATCAAGCCGAGCCGATCCAGCTGACGCGCAGCGTGGAGCGCATGGGCAAAATCACCGTCCAGCATCTCAAGCAGGTGCTCGACGCCTACGCCAATCGCGACGTGCAGGCCGCGCTCGACGTCTGGTTTCACGACGACAATATCGACGCTCACTACAATTCGCTGTTCCGCGAATTGCTCACCTACATGATCGAAGATCCGCGCACGATCAGTTCCTGCGCGCACCTTTTGTTCATAGCAAAAAACATTGAACGTATCGGCGATCACGGAACCAATATTGCCGAGAACGTACACTTCCTGGTCACAGGAGAGGAGATCGCGACCCAACGGCCGAAGGCCGGTGCGGAGTCTTCGGACGCATGAGGCGCTGACGGAAAATGGCAAAATCTCCAATGGTTCTAGTGGTTGAGGACGAAAGCGCCTTGGCCGATCTCCTCCGCTACAATCTTGAGCGTGAGGGCTATCGCGTGGCTGTCGCCGTGGATGGAGAAGAGGCGCTCATGCTCTCCTCTGAAGCGCCGCCTGATCTTGTGTTGCTGGACTGGATGCTCCCCAAGGCTTCTGGCGTTGAAGTGTGCCGGCGTCTGCGTGCGCGGCAGGAGACACGCAATACGCCCGTGGTCATGCTCACCGCGCGTGATGAGGAAAGCGATCGCGTGCGGGGCCTCGACATGGGCGCCGACGATTACGTGACCAAGCCGTTCTCGATGTCGGAATTGCTGGCGCGGATTCGCGCCGTGATGCGCCGCATTCGTCCGGCCTTGGCGGATGATAAGCTGTCCTGTGGTGACATCCTCATGGATCGTGTCGCACACCGTGTGCGCCGCGGCGCGCGCGAGGTGCATCTTGGGCCGACCGAGTTCCGTATTCTTGATTATCTGATGCAGCATCCTGGCCGCGTGTTCAGCCGCGAGCAGCTGCTGGATGCGGTCTGGGGCTCGGATGTCTATGTCGAGGCGCGGACGGTGGACGTTCACATCGGCCGGCTTCGCAAGGCGCTCAATGAGAGCGACGAGCGCGATCCGATCCGCACGGTGCGCAGCGCCGGCTATTCGCTGGACATGGCCACGGCCGACGCCGCCTAGCAGGCCCCGCAAGGAAACAAAAAAGGGTCCGGCGAAAGCCGGACCCTTTGTCTGTTCCGCCGAAGCCAGGCTTAGCCGGCGGCGGCGAGACGCATCATGCGGCGGAGTTCGTCCGGCTCGCTGGTGCGGCGCTTCTTGGCTTGGCTCGGCTGGTAGGCCAACCGGGCGTGATCCTGACAATATGGCCCGCAGGCGGCGCCGCGGCCGCAGAAGGCGAAATCGGCGTCATTGGGATCGCCAATCGGGAATTTGCACATGCTCTCATTGAGCGTGAGCACGCTGGCGGCCTTGCCGTCCTCGAGCTTCAGTGGTTCCAGCTCAGGAATGACAACCGTAGGCAATGACGTCGCCGGCCGGAGACGCGGCGCCGTTGGCCCAATGGCGCGCGGACGCGCCACACGCACCGGTCGCTTGGCCGGCCGTGATGGCGTGGCTCTACCGGCCAATCCCAGCCGGTGCACCTTGCCAATAACAGCGTTGCGGGTGACCCCGCCAAGTTGTTTAGCGATTTGACTTGCTGAAAGACCTTCAGCCCACAGCTTGCGTAACTGCGTTACGCGCTCTTCCGTCCAACCCATGTTCAAGCCCCTTTGCCCATGGCCCGCCTCTCAGCGGGGTCTGGAGAGAATCTCCTTTTTGGAGACGAAGTCAACTTATAGCGCTGTAAGAAGTGTGGAAGCACAACATGCTGTGTTTATCCCCAGGGCGGACCCGAATCACTCACAGCTTGTCCAGGGGCTGTCCAAGTCCTTTGCGATCACTATGTTGCGCGCAATCCGAGGCTTAGCCGAGTTGCTCTATGATGGTCGGGCGACAGAAGCGTTAATGAATCATGAAAGGCATGTTCCCGTAATGGACACGCGTGTTGACGCTTCTCCCGTTGCCGCTCGGCGCTACGGAGCTGTGAATTGGTTGGGCCTGCGCACGCTGATGCGCCGTGAGATTCAGCGTTTCCTGAAAGTGGGGGCGCAGACTGTATTCGCGCCTCTGGTTCAGACACTGCTGTTCATGATGGTGTTTGGCCTTGTGTTGCGGGACGGCAATTGGCCGGGCTCGGAGCGCGCCTATGCGGATGGGCTCGCCGCCGGACTGGTCATGATGTCGATTTTGTCGAACGCGTTTCAGAACTCGTCCTCGTCGATCATCGTCGCAAAGGTTCAAGGTAATGCGGTCGATTTTTTGATGCCGCCGCTCTCGGCTGCGGAACTGACAGTCGCGTTCATTGTCGGGGCCGCAGCACGCGGGCTTCTGGTGGGCTTGGCTGGTTTGATCGCCGTCGCGTGGCTGGCCAATGTCGTTCCCGCGCATCCGCTTGTGGCGCTTTATTACGCAGGCGTGGCCTGCGTAATTTTCGGCGCGATTGGTCTGATGGGCGGCATTTGGGCAGACAAGTTCGACCACATCGCCGCAGTGACGAACTTCGTCGTCATGCCGCTGACATTTCTCTCCGGCACCTTCTATTCGACCGAGGTGTTGCCTGAGCCGCTACGCACAATTGCCCATTATAATCCCGTGTTTTCGCTGATTGACGGCTTCCGTTATGGCTTCATTGGACATGCCGATGCGGATTTGCTGACCGGGGCGATTTTGTCTGGCGGATTGGCGATTGTTCTGAGTTGGGCGAGTTGGGCCATGCTGAAAAGCGGCTACAGGCTGCGGAGCTAGAGCGTGGGTCTGCTTGCTTGGATCGTGATCGGCGCGGTGGCCGGTTTTGCGATCTGCGCGCTCTCTTCGCGCCGGATGCCGCATCGTCTTGCGCCGGCGGTCTTGATCATGGTTTGGCTTGGCGTGTTGGCGCTCGCGCGCTGGGGCGAGGCCGCGCCGATGCAGGCGCAAGCGTTCATCATCAGTTGTGCGCTGCTTGGCGCCGTGGCAGGCGGCTTAGGCTGGCTGATCTTTGCCCGTCAGCTTTGGGCGATGATTGCGTCAGCGGTTGCTGCAATGCTCGTCATCGCCGCCGCGCCCTTCATCGTGCCCATCTTGGCCTGCGTGGCGGCGCGGATTTGCGCGTGACCCCAAGTGCCTTGACCCTGGGGCCCGTGCGCCCCAAATACGCGCCTTTCTCATGGTCAGAGCAGAAACATGACGCCCGCTGACAGCCCACTTCTTCCCGTTTACGCGCCTCCGGAGCAGGTGTTTGTGCGCGGAGAGGGGTGCTGGCTCTGGGACGAGAAGGGCGACAAATACCTCGACTGCATCGCCGGCATTGCAGTGAACGCCCTGGGCCACGCGCCGCCAGTGCTGCAAAAGGCGCTGAACGAGCAGGCCGCGAAGCTCTGGCACACTTCGAACATGTTCAAGGTGAAAGGCCAGGAAGAGCTGGCGAACAAATATGTCGCTGCGTCCTTCGCCGACGTCGTGTTCTTCACCAATAGCGGCACCGAAGCGATCGAAGGCGCGCTCAAGATGGCGCGCAAGTATCACAGCGCTAGTGGTCAGCCTGACCGGATCGACATTATCGGCTTTCACGGCTCGTTTCACGGCCGCTCCTATGCGGCGATCAACGCCGCTGGCAACGCATCTTATCTCGACGGCTTCGGTCCGTCTTTGCCTGGCTTTCTGCATGCGCCGTTCGGCGACATCGAAGCCGTTAAAGCGCTCATCAATCCGGAGACGTTCGCCGCCATCATTATTGAACCCGTACAAGGCGAGGGCGGCGTACGTTCCGCGCCAGACGGCTTTCTCGCCGCGCTGCGCGCGTTGTGCGACAAACATTGCGCGCTGCTGATCTTCGACGAAGTGCAGTGCGGCGCGTCGCGGACAGGTAAGATTTGGGCGCACGAATGGGACAGCGTAAAGCCGGACGTGATGGCCGTGGCAAAGGGCGTTGGCGGCGGTTTTCCGCTTGGCGCCTTTATGGCGACGCATGAAGCGGCCAAGGGCATGACCAAGGGCGCGCACGGCAGCACCTATGGCGGCAATCCGCTGGCGATGGCTGTCGGCAATGCGGCGTTCGATGAATTGTCGAAGCCGGAATTTCTCGAGCGCGTGCGTCAAATTTCAAATCATCTCGGTCAATCGCTCGAAGGCTTGAAGGATCGCCACCCCAATCTGGTGGAGGACGTGCGCGGCAAAGGTTTGCTGCGCGGGCTGAAGCTCAAGATCGATCCAAAGGAAGTTCAGGCCAAGTTGCGCACGCGCAAAGTTCTTGTCGGCTCGGCGGGCGAGAACGTGCTGCGCTTGGCGCCGCCGCTGATCATCGATGAGGCGCAGATCAGCCAGATGGTCGACGCCATCGACGCCGTGTTCGCCGCCTATATGTCGGAGGCGGGGGCGTGAGCACGTCGCCGCGTCACTTCCTAGACATCTCCGCCTTGTCCAAGGCGGAGATGCGGCTGCTGCTCGACGAGGCGCATCGGCGCAAGGATGCGCGTAAGGGGTGGCCCAAGGGGGCGCCGGATGCGGATCGGCCGCTTGATGGCTGCGCGCTGGCGATGATCTTTCAGAAGAATTCGACGCGCACACGCATCTCATTTGAAATTGGCATGCGTCAGCTCGGCGGCTCGTCGCTGGTGATGAGCGCGGCGGACACGCAACTTGGCCGCGGCGAGACCGTGCATGATACGGCGCGCGTGGTGTCGCGCATGGTGGATGCGGTGATGATCCGCGCCAATGATCACCAGGATGTCGTGGATTTTGCCGCGGCTTCGGAAGTGCCGGTGATTAACGGGCTCACCGATCTTTCGCATCCGTGCCAGATACTCGCCGATATCATGACCATCGAAGAATGGCGCGGTCCGATCGACGGCAAGACCATCGCTTGGCTGGGCGACGGCAATAATGTCTGCATGAGCTTCGTGCATGCGGCGGAAAAATTGCCCTTCACATTGCGCATCGCCACGCCGCCCCATTACGCGCCACGCCGCCAAGAGATCGAAGCGGCGCAGAAAGCGGGCGCGCAAGTGCGCGTCGTCACCGATCCGCAGGCTGCCATCGCCGGCGCCGATGTCGTCGTCACCGATACGTGGGTGTCGATGGGCGATACCGACAAAGATGCGCGCCTGCGTGCATTCCCGCCTTATTCCGTGAATGAAGCCATCATGCAGCGCGCTGCGCCCGATGCGATTTTCCTGCACTGCCTGCCAGCGCATCGCGGTGAGGAAGTCACCGACGCGGTGATGGATGCGCCGAACTCGGCGGTTTGGGACGAAGCGGAAAATCGCATTCACGCTCAGAAGGCCGTGCTGCTGTGGTGCCTTGGGCGGCTTTAATTCGTGCGCGGCTTGGTAATTGGCCATGACTGACGATCTCATCGCTTCGTTCAGTATGGATGGCGCCCCTGTGCGTGGGCGCATCACGCGGCTGGGCGGCGGCGCGCTCGATCCCATTTTGCGGCGGCATGATTATCCGCGGCCGGTAGCAATGTTGTTGGGCGAAGCGTTGGCGCTGGCTGCTTTGGTCGGATCGTTGCTGAAGGTCGATGGGCGTTTGATCGTGCAGGCGCAGGGCGCGGGGCCTGTGCCGTTGCTGGTGGCTGAGCACGCAGCAGGCGGACGTTTGCGCGGCTATGCGCGTTTGGCTGACGGCGCCGCCGCTGCATTGACGCGCGAAAATCGCATGCCGCCGGGCGCTTTGCTTGGCTCTGGTCATTTGGTGATGACGCTGGATCGCGGCGAAGACGCCCAACCTTATCAGGGCGTGGTGGCGCTTGAAGGGGATACGTTGTCCGATTGTGCGGAGCGTTATTTCTTTGCCAGCGAGCAAACCGAAACGCGCGTCGCGTTAGCTGTCGGCGAGGTGCATGGCGAAGGCGCACCGGTGTGGCGCGGCAGCGGCGTGTTGATGCAGCGCATCGCCGGCGATCAGGCGCGCGGCGATCCGGAAGAGGATTGGCGGCGTGCATCCATATTGTTCGGCACGGTCAAGGATGAGGAATTGATCGATCCCGATCTGCCGGCGGATCGTTTGCTCTATCGCTTGTTTCACGAAGAGCGCGTGCGCATGGCGGATGCTTCGCCGTTGATTGATCTGTGCACGTGCGACGAAACACGGCTGACGAATGTGATGCGGCAGTTTCCCGCCGAGGAGCTGCGCGAGTTGGTTGAGCCGGACGGTTTGTTGCACGCGCGCTGTCAGTTTTGCGCGCGGACCTATCGCATCGCGCCTGAGAACGTCTCCGCTTAGTTCGCGAGGCGCGTCTTGTGCGGGCTGTCGAGCGCGAATAGCGGCACGGCGATGTCGAAGGATCCGCCATCGTCGAGCCGGCGCATGGAATAGGCGCCCATCATCACGCCCGAAGGCGCGGCCAGCGGCGCCGCGCTGGTGTAGCGGAAGCTTTCGCCGGGCCCGATGACCGGCTGCTGGCCGATCACGCCGGGCCCTTCGACCTCTTGAGTGAAGCCGTTCTCGTCGGTGATGCGCCAAAAGCGGGACATGAGCTGGACAATAGGCCCGCTGCGGTTTTCGATTTCTATTGTATAGGCCCAGATATAGCGGTTCTCATCCGGTTCGGATTCGTCCGGCAAAAATTGCGGCTCGACGCGGACCAGAAGGCCTGAGGTTTCTTGCTCGTACATGCGTGCATCTTAGCGGGGCTTGCGGCTTTCGACAAAGCGGGTCAGCAAGGATAACCGCCTTCCGTTGTGGGAAGGCGGCGCGTCTCTAGATTGTCGAGGCTTGGATGAGCGCAACACAAGGCGTTCTTTCCGATACGGAACTTAAGCATGCGATCCGCGAAGGCTGGATCGCGGCTGGCGCGGCCTTTCTCGACGACCAGTTGCAGCCGGCCAGCCTGGATTTACGTCTGGGCGAGACGGCATACCGGCTGCGCGCAAGCTTCCTGCCTGGCGCGGGCGCGCGTGTGCAGGATCGGCTCGATGACGAATTGGTTATGCACAAGATCGACCTCACCGGCGGAGCCGTGTTGGAGACGGGCTGTGTGTATCTCGTGCAGGTGCAGGAAGAGCTGGCGCTGCCGGAGCATATTCATGGTGCGGCGAACCCAAAAAGCTCTACCGGACGGGTCGATGTCTTCACGCGCCTGATCACTGATGGCGCGGCTTCGTTCGATCACATATCTCCTGGCTATCACGGGCCGATGTGGGCGGAGATTTCTCCATGCACGTTCTCGGTGCTGGTGCGTACAGGATCGCGCCTTAGTCAGCTGCGTCTGCGCCGCGGTCAGGCCAATCCTGTACGTGACGTCGATTTCTCCATGGACCTCTCGCTGAAGGGGCCGGTCGGGTTTCGCGCCAAACGGCATTCAGGTGTGATCGATGTCGATCGCATCGGCGGGTATGATCCGCGCGATTTCTGGGAGCCGATGGAAGCGCGCGGTGGACGCGTCGTGCTCGATCCGGGGCAGTTCTATATTTTCGCGTCGAAGGAAAACGTGCTGATCCCGCCGGACGAGGCGGCGGAGATGGCGCCAATCCGCCCAGAGCTTGGCGAATTCCGCGCGCACTATGCCGGCTTCTTCGATCCAGGCTTTGGCGTCGCCCCGCATGAGGGGCGAGCGGTGCTGGAAGTACGCTCGCGCGATGTGCCGTTTATCGTGGAAGACGCACAGCCGGTAGGCAAACTGGTGTTTGAGAAATTATCTGGTCCGGTGGAGCGGCTGTATGGCGAGGCCGGCTCCAGTTATCAGGGGCAGGGGCTCAAGCTTTCCAAGCATTTTGCCCGATGGAAATAGTGGGAGCGAGCGGCATGGTGAGATCGGGCTTGTTCGCATTGGCCGCTTTCACCGCGCTGGCGGGCTGCGCTTTTGCCAAGGATGACGAGGCCGGCATTGATCCTGCGCTCTATGTCGTGCGCGATGAAGATTCTACGCTTTACCTTTATGGCTCCGTTCATGTGCGCCCGGCGGGCGCCGATTGGGGTGATGCCGATGTGCGCGAGGCGTTAGCGCAAACGGAAGAAATCTGGACCGAGCTTGAAATGTCGCCGGCGGCGGATGCGGAGGCGCAAATGCTTGCCTTGCGTCTTGGCGCGGCGCCGGCGGACCGGCCGCTATCAAGTTGGCTGAGCGCCGAGGAGAATGAGCGCCTCAACGCGCTGACGCAGCGGCTTGGTTTGCCTCGTGCCGCTCTTGAGGGATTGCAGCCTTGGTTCGCGGCGATGACGCTCTCCTTGGCCCCGATCGTGCGCGCCGGATACGACCCTGCATCGGGCGTCGATCGCGCTATCGACGCCTATGGCGATGCCAATGGCAAGCACATGCGCGCGTTCGAAACCGCTGAGGAGCAACTCGGCTTTCTCGCCAATCTTACGCCTGAGCTACAGCGGCAGATGTTGCTTGAAGCCATAGATGAAAATGAAACAGGCGCTCAGCTCATGGCGGAGATGAGCGCGGCCTGGGAAGCGGGCGACGAAGCGACACTCGAGCGTTTCGTCATTGACGATATGCGCGATCATTATCCCGAGCTTTACGAAGTACTCTTCGTGCGGCGCAATGCGGCGTGGATGGATGTGATTGTCCAGGAACTGGAAGGGGCCGGCATTGACTTTGTCGTGGTCGGCGCAGGGCACATTATCGGCGAGGATGGGCTTGCGGCGCAGCTGCGCGGACGAGGCTATGCTGTCGAGCGCGTCGGTGAGTGAAGCTGTTGGGCCCAAAATAGCTGAGGGGCTTTCAGTTCATTATTAAGAGCCGCCGGTTATCACATGTCTAGACTTAAGCAGGCTGGGCATGAGCGCCGAATTGTACAACTTTTCCACGGCGCAATTGCCGCTTTTTTGGGCGGATGCTGCTGCAACGGGCGCCGCCGATAGCGCGGTGGAGGAGCTCTCACGAGGGATCGACTTCGTATGGGTGATTGTCGCCGCGGCGCTCGTCTTCGTAATGCAGATCGGTTTTCTTCTGCTTGAAGCGGGCATGGTCCGCTCAAAGAATTCGATCAACGTCGCGCAGAAAAACTTCCTCGATTTCATGTTCGCGGTGCTGGTTTTCGCGGCATTCGGCTTCATGCTCGCCTTTGGCGTCAGCGCACTCGGAGCGCCGATCGGGTTCGATTCCGGCTTGCTCATGCTTGAAGAGATGACCCCCTGGCTCTGGGTGTTCTTCGTTTTCCAAGTGATGTTTTGCGGTACGGCGGCGACGATTGTCTCCGGCGCCGTCGCCGAGCGGATGAAATTATGGGCATATGTCATCTGTACGGTCGTGATGTCCGGGCTCATTTACCCCGTGTTTACGCACTGGGCTTGGGGCTCGGCGCTGCAGCCTAATGACGGGGCGTTCCTCGCCAATATGGGCTATATCGATTTTGCTGGCTCGACAGTTGTACATGCTACGGGCGGTTGGCTGGCGTTGGCGGCGTGTCTTGTTCTTGGCGCGCGCATCGGCCGTTTTGACGAGAACGGCAAGCCGCGCCGCATGACTGGGCATAACCCCGTGCTGGCGGCTGCTGGGGCGCTGCTGCTGTTCTTCGGCTGGATCGGTTTTAACGGCGGTTCGACTCTCGCCGCCAATGCGGACATCGCGCACATTATTGCCAATACCGTGCTTGCTGGCGCCGCGGGCGGTGTAGCAGGCTATTTCCTTGGCTGGTTCACCGATGGCTTCGTGCTGCCAGATAAGGCGCTAAATGGCTCTATCGGCGGATTGGTGGCGGTCACTGCTGGCTGTGCGGTGCTTGATGCGAAAGGGGCGATGCTGCTCGGCGCAATGGGAGGTGTCGCAGCACTTTGGGCCAACACTTTTCTTGAAGAACGGCTGAAAATCGATGACAGCGTTGGCGCGATTGGCGTGCACGGCGTTGCTGGGGCGCTTGGAACGATAGGTTTGGCGCTTCTGGCGCCAGCGGCAAACTTGCCGACGGACAATCGTTGGGAGCAGCTTGGCATTCAGTCGGTCGGCGTTGGACTGAATTTCGTCTGGGCCTTCGGCGTTGGCTTAATTTTCTTCAAGTTGCTCGACAAAGTTGCGTGCATACGCGTCGCGCCTGAGCATGAATCCATGGGTCTCAACGTGGCCGAGCACGGCGCTAAGCTCGGTATCGGCCACGTAGAAGATGCGTTTCACAGCCTCGCCAAAGGTGATGCTGATCTCTCCATGCGGCTTAAGGTCGATCCCGGTGATGAAGCCGAGCGTCTCACGCACGTGTTCAATGCCATGATGGATAATCTGCAACGCGGGGAAATCGCGCGCGAAGATGCCGCCGAAGTGGCCCGCACTGCCGCTGAGGCTGAGCGCCTCTCGGCATTGGCCGACACCACCTTCGAAAGTCTGTGCATCTGTGTTGGCGCCGAGATCGTCGATGCGAATGCCGCATTCGTCGAGTTAATGGGCGTTCCGCTTGAGGAGCTCAAGGGGCGCGCGATGACGGAGTTCGTCGCGGAGGCAGATCATGCGCGTCTTGAGGCAGCGACCGCCACGCCGAGCGAGATCGTCGTAATTGCGGCGAATGGCGCGCAGATACCAGTGGAAATTCGCGCGCGCGATATTGTCTATCGTGGCGCGCCGACACGCGTCTTGGCGATGTTCGATCTCCGAGACCGCAAGGAAGCGGAAGCGCAAATTCATTTCCTTGCCCAGCACGATCCGCTGACCAATTTGCCCAACCGGGCGCTGTTCAATCAATTGCTGGAGGATATGACCGCCCGTGCGAGCCATGATGGCACGATGGCGGCGTTGCTGCTGATCGATCTCGACCGCTTCAAGGACATCAATGATTTGCATGGTCATCAGGCTGGCGATGAAGTGATCAAAGTGACGGCGGAGCGTCTGCGCAGCGCTGTGCGGCGCGGCGACATGGTCGCGCGGCTCGGCGGCGATGAGTTTGGCGTGCTGCAGCCCATGCTGGCGTTCGCCAATCAAGCCGCGGATCTGGCGCACCGTATCGTGCATGAGCTGCAAAAGCCGATCCAACTTTCGAATGGTGCGCATGTGCGCGCGGGAGCGAGCATTGGCGTGACTGTTTGCCCGCGCGACGGCGCCGATGGAGCGACCTTGGTTACGCGCGCCGACACCGCGCTCTACCACGTAAAAAACCTCGGCCGTAATTCCTTTGCGGTGTTCGAGGAGGGCATGGACAAGGAAATCCGGCGTCGCCAATTGTTGGAGGCGGATCTCGCGCTTGCGCTGGAACGTGACGAGTTTGAATTGTTCTTTCAGCCACGCATGCGTGTGAATGATGGAGAGATCGCGGCTTATGAAGCGCTCATTCGCTGGCGCCATCCGCAGAAGGGATTGATCAGCCCCGGCGAGTTCATCTCCGTTGCAGAGCATTCCGGCCGTATCGTCGCGATTGGCGAATGGGTTATGCAGACCGCGTGCAAGATCGCCGTGGAGCAGCTGAACGGCGCGCGCATCAGCGTCAATGTCAGTCCGCTTCAGTTCCGTGAGCGCCAGTTTGTCGAGAAGGTTGAAGCGGCTTTGAGCGAGAGCGGCTTGGAGCCAGCTCGCCTTGAGATCGAAATTACTGAAAGCGTGCTGATTGACGACGACAAGCGCGCTGTAGCTTTGCTGAAGGATCTGAAGCGCCTTGGCGTCGAGATTGCGCTCGACGATTTCGGCACGGGCTATTCGTCCCTCGGCTATTTGAGCCGCTTTCCCTTCGATACGATCAAGATCGACCGTTCGTTTGTCAGCGGCGTGCACGAAAACGCCGACGCACGTGCGATCGTTGAGACCATTATCCGGCTGGGGCGCGCGCTAGAAATGGAGATTGTCGCGGAGGGCGTCGAGGAAAGCGAAGAGCTGCTTTTGCTGGCGGCGAGTGGCTGCGATCAAATTCAGGGCTACCTCATCGGGCGCCCGCAGCCTGTTTCCGAGTTGTTGCGCGCGGCGCCTGAGCAGGTGCTGCTTACGCTTGGCCGCGAGGCGGTCGACCTTGCGCCGCAGGAGCGCGCGGTAAGGGCGCTTCAGAGCCGCGTCGAGGCGTTGTTGCGGGATATGCCTGTCACGCCCGCGCCACCGGCGCGCCGGCCGCCGAAAGCAGCGGCCGGCGGCGAGTAAGTTAGCCTTGTGTCAGTGCGGCTGTAATGGCCGCGCGCACTTCGTCCGACGCGGGATCGGTGGCCGTCGGGAAGGCGGCGATCACGCGGCCGTCACGCCCGACCAATATCTTGTGAAAGTTCCAGCGCGGCACGGCGCTCTCGCCGATTTGCCCTTCCGCCCATTGATAGAACGGGTGGCGCTCCTCGCCGATCACATCGGTGCGCCCGGCCATCGGGAAGGTGACGCCGTAATTGAGCGTGCAGAATTCCTGAATCTCTTCTTCCGTTCCGAGTTCCTGATTGCGGAAGTTCGGAGACGGCACGCCTAGAACTTCAAAGCCTTGGCCGTGATAATCATTATAGATGGTTTGTAAGCTTTGATATTGCGGCGTGTATCCGCAACGCGACGCAGTATTGACGATCATCACCACCTCGCCTTCGAATGCGGTGAGCGGCACATGCTCGGTCCACAATCCAGCGAATTGGAACTGGTAAGCCGTGTTCGAGCTGGCGTCCGCTAGCGGTGGCGCGGACATGAAGCGTTGCTCTTGTTCGGCTACGGCTGCGGCGACTTCCGCGGTGCGCTGCTGCGCTTGTTCCTCAGTGGGAGCTTCCGGACGCTGAGGCAGTTGCAGTCCGGACTGCGCCACAGCTACGCCTGCCGTAAGGACGCAGGCTGCTACGATTAAGCCTGTGATCTTTCTCATCGCCAAAACCTCCCATAAGTCGTGGACAAACTAGCGGAGCCTGAATGGAAGCGAAAGCGCCGCTCAATCTCTTTGTGCCGGCAATACGATTTTAGCGCTGAAGCCGCGCGGGGTCCGATTTTCAAGGATCAGACTGCCGCCATGGCTGTCGGCAATGGCTTGGGAGATGGAAAGTCCAAGACCTGCGCCATTAGCCTCGCTGCGCGCTGCGTCGGCGCGGAAGAACGGCTCGGTGAGGCGTGAGAGCATGTCGGGCGGCACGCCAGGGCCGTCGTCAATCACTTCGACGATCACGTCGCCGTTCCGTTTCACGCGCATAACGCCGCTGCCTGCATACTTCGCTGCGTTTTCAGCGAGGTTGCGGAGAGCGCGGGCAATCTCGCTGGGGCGAATGGCGACCATGACCGGATGCGGTGCTTCAGCAGAGACGTTGACGCCGATATCCTGCAATTCGCCGCACAAGGTGCGGACGATTTCCGCGATATCGACAACCGATCGTTCTTCCTCGCTGGCGCCTGCGCGCGCCAGTTCCAGCGCTTGCTCGGTCAAGCGCTCCATCTCTTCAATCGGCGCGAGCACGCGCTGGCGCGTGGCGTCGTCTTCAATCAATTCGGCGCGCAGGCGCAACGCCGTGATTGGCGTGCGTAAATCATGCGAGAGCGCCCAGAGCATTTGCCGTTGACGCTGCAATTGCCGGCCAAGGCGTTGAGCCATGGCGTTGAAGGCAGTTGACGCGCGCCGCACGTCCTGGGGGCCGCTCACTGGTGCGGTCACATTGGTTTGGCCTGCTCCCAGCGCCTGCGCAGCGCTCGCCAAATGGGCCAGCGGCTTGCCGATTTGGCGCGCAACCAGCGCCGAGCCTAAACCGACCACTACGAGCATGGCGAGCACGCCCCAAAGTCCGTCTACAGGCGGGCGCGTGGGACCCGGAAGAAAAGCGCGGGCATTGAGCCAGGTGTTGTCCCCAAGCGGCGTGGACACAGTGAGTTCAGTCACGGACACGGAAGAGTCGCGCCGGTCGATAAACTCGTCGAGATCTAGTTCGCTCTCGCGCATCCAGTCGCGCGTATCGGTGCGCGTGATGCGCAAATGGACGCGTATGTCAGCGATCTGAAGGCGTTCGGAAAGCACCCTGGCGATGCGCGCGGAACGGCTGCCGCCTGGCGCGGGCTCCTCAAGAGAGGGCTCATCGTCAAAACGGTAGTGAATGAAGATTTCGCTGAAATGCTGCGCGCGGGCGGGCCGTTCCGAGGGCGGTGTGTCCCGCAATCGCTCGGCGTTAAAGGCGATGCGCTCGACGGCGCTGTTCAGCGCGACTCGGCGAAGCTCCGTGCCACGTTCGTTTGTGTACAAGACAACGCCGATCACGAGCGATGCGAGCACGGCGCCGAAGGTGACCAGCACCAGGCGTCCGGTCAGAGTGCTGAAGGGGTTCCAGCTCACAGCTTTTCTACCGGAACAGTGAAGACGTAACCGCCGCCCCACACCGTCTTGATGAGTTTTGGCAAGCGTGCGTCCGCTTCGATTTTACGGCGCAGGCGGCTGACCTGCGTATCGACGGCGCGGTCGAACACATCGGAGCCGCGGTCGAAGGCAAGGTCGAGCAATTGATCGCGCGTGAGAACGATTTTGGGCCGCTGCAGAAATGTGAGCAGCAACCGGTATTCGCCTGTGCTCAGTTCGTGCGCGTTGCCGTCGTCATCGACGAGTTCGCGCTCAGCGACCTTCAGCGTCCAGCGGTCGAAGCGCAGCATTTCGCCGGATTGGGATTGGGCCTCTGGCGGAAGCGCGTGCGTGCGGCGCAGAACGGCGTCGATGCGCGCCAGCAACTCGCGCGGATTGAAGGGTTTGACGACATAATCGTCAGCGCCAACTTCCAGCCCGATGATGCGGTCGAGCTCTTCGCCGCGTGCAGAAAGCAGGATGACGGGGATATGGTTGGTCTCGCGGATGTGGCGGCAGAGGGAAAGCCCATCCTCGCCCGGCATCATGATGTCGAGAATGACGAGGTCGATGCGGTGCTCTTTGATGGTCTTACGGGCCGCCTCGGCGCCCTCTACGGCTGTCGCGCGCCGACCGTTCTTGCGCAGGAACTGGGCAAGGGATTCACGAATGTCCCGGTGGTCGTCCACCACCAGGATGTGCTGATCTTCAGGCGTCATGGTGTTTGTATGTGGCCTGAGCCATGACTGAAAATCTACAGACTGGGCTTGCCGGACCTATGCCAAAATATGGCGCAATGCGCCGTTTGACGCATTTAGGCAAAGGTGGAGCTCGATTTGCCTTAACAACGCCATCGTGGGCCCAGTCTGTGAAGCTGGAAAATCAGGGGAAGATGATGAAGGCATTGAGGCTGGCCGTGGCGGCAAGCGGGTTTGCTTTGGCGGCATGCGCCTCCGGCGGCGGCCCGGATGGAAGCTCTTCGGTGCGGGCGCTCTTGTCGGCTGACGTCATGATGTTCGTGAGTTTTGACGCCGATGGCGATCTGAGTATTTCGGCGGCGGAGGTCGAGGCTGGGCTCAACAGAGAATTCGCCCGCGCGGATAGCAATAGCGACGGTCAAATCCAGCCATTGGAGTTTCAGGGCTGGGCCAATGCCGTGCTGGGGGGAGGGCAAATTGGGCCATTCCGCCTCGATTTCGATCGAAACGTGGACAATGTGATCACGCGCGAGGAATTCGACGCCGAGATCAGGGCGCGCGCCTTAGATTACGATGCCGATGAGGATGGTGTGGTCGCGCGAATAGAATTTGTTCGCCTTGTTGGTCAGGCGCGTCCAGCCCCGCCGCCGCGCCCGACTCCGGAGGCTCGCTGACATGTCTTGGCGCCAATTGGCCGCAGGGCGAAATAACGCTGACAAGAGAAGCCGGTAGAACCGTGAGATTGGCGTTTCCTCGACAGCGCCATTCCGCGTCAGTTTTCTCCCCTCGGGCGCGGAAAATAATAAAGAACGGCCGGCGTTCTCCCAGCGCCGGCCGTTTTCTAAAAAGCCGGGACACACTTTGTCGCAGCAGCGACGAATGCGGGCAATGACAAGCGTGTAAGGTTCCGATGAAGGAGTGGCGTGAGAGATCAACCACCTGCCAACCTTAATGAAGTAAGTGGGCGCTGTTAGGTTTCTGGCGCTGCTCTTGCCGCTGGTTTGGCTGACGCCATGTGAGGAGACGTAATGTTCGCCGCAGTGAAGCAGATGGTCCAAACCGCGTGGAATAAGCGCCCCGGTTTCTTGCGCGGACGCAAGGCTCTTATCGGGGGCGGGGTAATCGTTGCTCTGATCGCCGGCTGGTCGATGTTCGGCGGCGAAGACGACGAGGTCGCTTTCCGTACAGGACCGATCGATCGCGGCTCGGTTACGCGCGTTGTCAGCGCGACGGGCACCTTAGAGCCGTTGATCAAGGCGAATGTCGGCTCGACCGTTTCCGGACCGGTACAAGAAGTGCTGGTGGACTTTAACACCCAGGTGCGTGCTGGGCAGGTTTTGGCGCGGCTTGATCCGGCGCCTTTTGAGCAGCGTGTCGTTCAGGTTCAGGCCACGCTTGCGCAGCAGCGTGCGCAGCTTGCAGCCGCCGAAGCGGATTATCAGCGTTATGTCGCGCTTGAGAGTCGCGGTTTTGCATCCGAGCAATTGATGTCGCAGCAAAGGGCCTCGCGCGATGGCGCGCGCGCCGCTGTCGCCAATGCGGAAGCCCAACTCGCAACCGCGCGCACTGATCTTGAGCGCAGCGTGATCCGCTCGCCTATCGATGGCGTTATCGTTGATCGTCAGGTCAATGTCGGCCAGCCGGTCGCCGCGAGCCTCCAGGCCTCGACCTTGTTCATCATTGCGCAGGATCTGTCCCGTCTTCAGGCCAACATCACCGTTGATGAGGCGGATATTGGCGAAGTGCGCGAGAATATGCCGGTGCGGTTCAGCGTTGACGCCTTCCCTGACCGTCAGTTCGAGGGGCGGGTTAGTCAAGTGCGCCAGCAGGGCGCGTCGGCTAACGGCGTGGTTTCATACACGGTGGTCGTCGAGGCCGACAATCCAGGCCGTCAGTTGTTGCCAGGCATGACCGCGAACGCGGAGATCATCCTGGAAGAGCGCCAGAACGTCTTGCGCGTTCCGAACTCGGCGCTGCGCTTCCGGCCTGACAACGAGGAATTGCTGGCACGTGCGCAGAGCATGATGGGGGGCGCACAAGCGCAGTCCGGCGCTGGCGGCGCACAGGCGCAAGCAGTTGGCGGTTCCGATCAATTGGCGCAGCAGCTTGAGCTGACCGATGAACAGCAATCGCAATTGCAGCGTTCTTTCCAGAATGCCGTGCAGTCGGCGGGGAGCAATGGCGCTGCGGGCGGTGACCGGCGCGCCATGATGCGGCGCGTGCGTGAAACCGCCTTGCGCGAACTGGAGCCGTCCTTAAACGAGCATCAGCTTGAATTGTTGGAGCAGCTGCGCGCGAACGGCGGACAGCGCCAGGAACAGCGTCGTCAAGCCATCGTATGGGTGTTGCGCAACAATGAGCCAACGCCAGTCCAGGTCGAAATTGGCGCGGCCGACAGCACGCATACAGTGCTGCACAGTGGGCTGAATGAAGGCGACGAAATTATCATTGGCGGGCCTGCCGGCGCCAACCTTCCCGGGTTCATGGGCGGGGGACGCGGCGGCGGCATGATGGGCATTCGGGGCGCGTGATGAGTGCGCTGATCGAAGCCGGCGCGCTCACCAAAGAGTATCGCATGGGCGACGAGGTCGTTCACGCGCTCGATGGCGTGAGCTTTTCCATACCCAAGGGCGATTATTGCGCCATTGTCGG
>JAUIJZ010000057.1 GCA_030430715.1 Alphaproteobacteria bacterium | reverse complement strand
CCTTCCGCGTGAAGCTGGAGAACGACCACGAAATCATCGCCCACACCGCCGGCAAGATGCGCAAAAACCGCATCCGTGTGCTGGCGGGCGACAAAGTGCTTGTCGAGATGACGCCCTATGATCTGACTAAGGGGCGCATCACGTATCGATTCAAATGACGGGAAATTTGGATCGCGCGATTGTCGTTACTGGCGCGTCGACCGGCATTGGCCGCGCCGCCGTCGCCCGCGCGGTTCGTGAAGGCGCTCATGTTTTCGCCAGTGTGCGCAAACAGCAGGACGCCGACGATTTGAGCGCCGCATTTGGCGGCGCGCTTACTCCGCTACAGTTCGATGTTTCCGATGAGGATGCTGTGCGCGCCGGCGCGCGGCAGGTGGCCGACGTGCTGGGTGCGCGGCGCCTGTTCGGCCTCGTCAACAATGCCGGCATCGCCGTGTCGGGCCCGCTCTTGCATTTGAGCGCCGAAGACATTGAGCGTCAGCTCGAAGTGAATGTCGTGGGCGTGCATCGCGTGACATGCGCGTTCGCGCCGTTGCTCGGCGCCGATCCCGGCCGAAGCGGCAAGCCTGGCCGAATCGTCATGTTGTCCTCCGTAGGAGGCGAACGCGGGTTGCCATTCGTTGGTCCCTACACGGCGTCCAAATTTGCACTTGAAGGATATTCGCAATCGCTGCGGCGCGAGCTGATGCTGTACGGCATCGACGTCATCGTGATCGGGCCCGGCTCAATCGCGACGCCGATCTGGGACAAAGCCGAGCAGAGTGGGCTGAAGCGTTTCGCCAACACGCCATTTGGCCCGGCGGTGGAGCGCGTCGCGGATTACATGATCAAGCAGGGCCAGGAGGGCTTGCCGGCCGAGGATGTCGGAGACCTCATCTGGCGCGTCCTGACGATGGAAAAGCCCAAGGTGCGCTACCCTATCCTTCGCAACGCTTTCATGGATCGCACGCTGCCGCGCTTGATGCCGCCACGCATGGTGGATCGCATTGTTGCGCGGCGACTTGGCTTTCCCGAGCGAAAATGACGCGTCTGATCCTGGCGAGCGCGAGTCCACGCCGTTTGGCGTTGCTGGCGCAGATCGGCGTGACGCCGGACGAGGTGATCGCCGCCGACATCGATGAAAGCCCGCGGCCGAAGGAGACGCCGCGCGCGCTGGCCTTGCGTCTTGCTGCGTCGAAGGCGGAAGCTGTGAAGCAGGAGGATGCGCGCGTGCTTGCGGCCGATACTGTCGTGGCTGTCGGACGGCGCATCTTGCCAAAAACAGAGACCGAGCAGGAAGCGCGCGGCTGCCTTGCACTGCTCTCGGGCCGAGGTCACCGTGTTTACACGGGGCTAGCGCTCGCATCTGCTGGAAGTTTGCGCACGCGCCTTGTGGAAACGCGCGTAACGTTCAAGCAGCTCACGCCGCGTGAGATCGATGCTTACATCGCCAGCGATGAGTGGCGCGGAAAGGCTGGCGGCTACGCGGTGCAGGGCCTAGCGGCCCGCTATATCCACAACATCATTGGCTCCTATTCGAGCGTTGTCGGCTTGCCGCTCTACGAAACTGCGAACCTGTTGGAAGCAGGCGCATGAGCGAGCGGCTTGAAACCTGGATCGATGCCGCCATCGGCGAAACACGCGAAGCGCTGGTGCGCGACGGCAAGCCTATTGCGCTGCGCATCGTGCGCGCGAGCGATGACGGGCGACGTGCGCGCTGGGGCGAGATTTACTGCGCGCGTGTGCGCGAGATTGATCGCCGCCGCCGCGGCGCCTTTCTGGATCTTGGTTTGCGTGATCAATCGGGCTTTCTGCCGCTTGGCGACGATGGGCGTGCGCGCCGGGCCGGGCGCGAGCGTGAGCGCGTGGCGTTGCACGAAGGCCAAGGCGTTGTGGTGGCGGTGGCCCGTGAAGCCGCGCGCGGCAAGAACCCCGTGATCGAATTGCAGGAAACCGGCCATGATGGCGAGGCGCCGCATCTGATTGGGCGGCATGAGTCCGACGAGGAAATGCTCTTGGCCAAGCCGGCCGACACGGCGATGCGCGGCAAGTTGGATGCGGCCATTGAAGATGCGTTGGCGAAGATTGTGCCCTTGCCCGGCGGCGGCATGCTGTCGATCGAGCCAACGGCGGCGTTAGTGGCGATCGATGTCGATGCGGGCGGGCGTCCGGGCTCAGGTGATCCCGAGCGGTTCGCGCTCGAACTCAATGTTGCCGCTGCGCGAGAAGTGGCGCGGCAGTTGCGCCTACGCAGCCTTGGCGGCCTTGTGGCGATTGATTTCGTTCACCTGCGCGCCAAATCGCATCGCAAGCAATTGGAGGACGAGGTGCGGCAGTCTTTTGCCGACGATCCGTGGAATGTGCAGTTCGGTGGCCTGTCTTCGTTTGGGGTCTATGAGTTGGCGCGCGCGCAATACCGTACCCCGCTTCATGAGCAATTGCGTGATGCTGACGGGCGCATCGGCCTTGAAACGGTGGCGCTGATGGCGTTGCGGGCGATCGAGCGCGAAGCGCGGGCGGGCAGCGGGCGTCAAATTGCGTGTACAGTGGCTGGCGAAGTGAAGGCTTGGCTCGACGCCGCTGAGATCGGATGGCGCGCGGAATTGTCGAACCGGATCGGCATGCGCTGGAGCCTCGACGCCGCGCCCGAGGGCGCCTTCTGGCCGCGCGACAAGATCGATGCGAGGGCTCAGTGAACAACGCTGCAAGCACACGCAAATGCGTCATTTGCGGAATGCCGCAAGATGAGAAAGTCCGCCCGTTCTGTTCGAAACGCTGCGCCGATGTCGATTTGAATCGCTGGTTTTCCGGCCAATACGCCATTCCTGCGGAAGAAGAAGATACGCCGGACGATGAAACGCCGCGTGATTAATTCAGCGTGGCTACGAACGGCACATGATCCGAGGCTTTCTCCATCCCGCGCGCCTTTCTGAAAATGTCCACGCTCTCCAGGCGGTCGGCCGCTTGCGGTGAAAGCAGGACATGGTCGATGCGGATGCCGTGATCCTTCTGCCAAGCCCCGGCCTGGTAATCCCAGAACGTATATTTGTGTGCGGCGGCGTCGGCCTGCATGTAGGCGTCGCTCAGCCCAAGATTTTGTAGCGCGCGATAGGCGGCGCGTGTTTCCGGTTGGAACAGTGCGTCATTCGTCCAAACGCGTGGATCATGGCAATCTGTTTCTCGCGGGATGATGTTGTAATCGCCGGCTATGGCGAGGCATTCTTCGTTCTTGAGCAAATCGAGAAGATGCGATTGTAGCGCCTCCATGAAGGCGAGTTTGAACGCATATTTTTCCGTGCCGATCGGATTACCGTTCGGTGCATAAATCGACGCCACGCGCACGGGCCCGCCGGGTGCTGCGATCACGGCTTCAATATATCTGGCATGTTCGTGCTCAAGGCCGGGAATACCGCGCACACATTCCTCAATGCGATGCTTCGAAAGGATGGCGACGCCATTATAGCTTTTTTGCCCGAAGGTCTCGACGTTGAAGCCCGCCGCTTCAATTTCGAGACGCGGGAAACGATGATCTTCGCATTTGATTTCCTGCAGGCACCATATATCGGCGTCCACTTCTTCAAACACTTTGAGCGCAGTGGGCAGCCGCGCGAGTATTGAATTGACGTTCCAAGCGGCGATCTTGAGTGACATGCCAAGGACTTAGCCGGGCCAGTCGGATCGTTCAACTAATGCGGAGCTTAGCCGAACCAACCCATGCCGACGGCGGCAAAGCCGACAATCACCAGCACAACGCCAGCGGCCAGAATGTATCTCACGTGATGTCCGGTCTCTCCGGCGCGCGCCTCTTCCTGGTTCATTTCGATGTGATCTCCGACTCTGCGGGACATGGGCGCCTCCTTTCTCTCTTCGCCCGGCCTAGTTCCGCGCCGGGACAAGCGTTATAAATTCAAGCTCTATAAGAGCAGGTCATGATTATAATTCTTGCAGCCTTCACCTTGTTCCATCTCGTGGCGGGTGTTGCCGCGCTTGGGCTGGCGATGCGGCTTCTGACGCGCGAGGAAACGGACCAGTGGCGTTCAATGCGCGCTTTGCTGGCCGCGCGGCTCCTTTGTTGGATTTATCCTGCGATCGCTTTTGTCGGTGTGGGGGCGGCTTGGCGCGCCTACGATGCGATGTCGCCGCACGCAGTGCTGTTGGTTCTTTCGCCATTGCTGTGGCTGCTAGTGATGGGATTGGTTTTCGCCATTGTCGATTTCGCGGACGATGGCGTGTTGGGCAATGCGCGGGGGCGTGAATGAGCGTGCATCTAGGAAAGGTCGGCGTCTGGACCGGCGAGTTGCGCTTTGGCGAAGAAGCGTTCGCGCGCGAAGCGGCGCCTGAGCTTGAAACGCTTGGCTATGGCGCGATCTGGATGCCGGGTGGCGTTGGCGGCAACATTCTTGACGCCATGACCCGCGCGCTCTCTGGAACACGGAACATCGCGATTGGGTCTGGCGTGATCAATATCTGGAAGCATGAACCCAAGGAGTTGGGCGATTGGTGGCGCGCGCAAACGCCAGCCCACCAAGCGCGCGCCATGCTTGGCGTTGGCATCAGCCATGGCCCGCTTGTGGGTGAGTCCTATGCCGCGCCGCTGACCAATACGCGCAAGTTTCTCGACGCGCTCGACGCTGAAAATATCAAGCGCGAGCATCTGTGCATCGGCGCGTTGGGGCCAAAAATGTTGGCGCTGTCCGGCGAACGCACGGCAGGGGCGCATCCCTATTTCATGCCGGCTGCGCACACTGCCTGGGCGCGCGAAATTCTGGGAGCGGGACCTTTACTGGCGCCCGAGCAAAAAGTGATTCCTCTGCGCGATGCGCAAAAGGCGCGTTCGCTCGCACGTGAGACGATGGGATATTATCTCAACTTGCCCAATTATGTTCGAGGCTGGCTGTCGGTCGGCTTTAGTGAAGATGAAGTGCGCGGGATGTCCGACAGGGTAATAGATGCCTTGTTCGCATGGGGCGGGCCTGATGAGATTAAGGCGCGCATCGAAGAGCATTACGCCGCCGGCGCCGACCACGTCTGTATCCAGGTCATGGGTGTGCAAGGTCAAGATCTGATCAAAGCGTGGCGCGAATTGGCGCAGGCTCTGCTGTAGGGCCGCTAGCGGCTGCGGGCTCGAATGTCCTTGAATTGATTGCGCCCTATCTTTTGCGCGCTCTCGATTTCGGACGCCGACATTTCGCGCGCTAGCGCTGCTGCGCGCTTGCGCGAGGTCTCATCGCCCGAGGTTGCGGCGCTTGTATAGAGCCAGGCCAACGCCTCGACAGGATCACTGTCCATCACCATGTCGGCATAATGAAGCATGGCTGGGGCGTAGCCGAGTTCGCATGCGCTCAACATTTGGCGGTGTGCTTCCTTCGGCTCGCTCATGGTTGCTAGTTGCACCATGGCTTCGCGGTCGCCGGCGCGCGCGGCTGAGCTGAACAGGGCGCGCGCCTTTTCCGTGTCTTTGTGCGTGCCGACCCCTGAACGTAGTGCGAGCGCGTAGGCGGTCTCAGCAGCGGGCAGGCCGTCAGCGGCGGCGCGCTGAAAACAATCGACGGCGGCTTCTGCTTCACGCGTGCCGCCAAGGCCGCGCCAATAGAGCAGTCCTAGATGATGGAAACCTGTGGCGCGCTCCTCTTCCTGTAGCGCTTCTTCAAGCAGCAGGCGGGCCCGTTTCCAATCGCGCCGTCGAAACGCGGAAAGGCCGCGTTCGAGGTTGGACGGGGCATCCCCTAACAAGCCCATGTCAGACGGAGAAGCTTACGCCGCAGCCGCAGGAGGTTTTGGCGTTGGGGTTTTTGACCTTGAATGAAGCGCCGATCAGCTCATCGACCCAGTCCACCTCCGAACCGAGCAGATAAGGCAAAGAAACTGGGTCAATGAATAGGCGTGCGCCATCGCGTTCGATCACCAGATCGTCAGCTTCAGCGCCGGAGGCGACAGCGATTTCATACTGGAAGCCAGAGCAGCCGCCGCCTTCCACTGCCACGCGAAGGCCAGCGCCGGCCGGCTCATCCGCCACGACGCTCTTGATCCGTGCGGCGGCGGCCCCAGAAAGTCCGACTGAACTCATTCGTTAACGCCTTCGGCTGTCCAATTTCACAAGCGTGCTTAGGCCTATATATGGTCCGATCCGAGCTTTGAGGAGAAGTGCGACGTGGCCGAAACGGGGCAAAACAGTCAGGCAACGGCGGCAAATGCCGCCCAACCCCGATTTTCCCGGCCGCCGCGCGCTGCTTATGCGACCGATCCCGCGCTCGCGCGGGGGAGGCTTTATGTTGAGCAGGACAGTCTGACGCGCACGCCGTATGAGCGCGACCGCGACCGGATCGTCCATGCCAGCGCCTTCCGGCGCCTGAAGGGCAAGACGCAGGTGTTCGTCGCCCATGAGGGCGACCATTACCGCACGCGCCTGACGCATTCGCTGGAAGTGGCGCAGATCGCGCGCGTGGCGGCGCGGCGCTTGGGACTCGATGACGATCTGGCCGAGGCGCTGGCGCTGGCGCACGATCTGGGACACCCGCCGTTCGGGCATACGGGCGAGGATATGCTCGACGCTTGCATGGCCCCCTATGGCGGCTTCGATCACAACGCGCAGACCTTGCGCGTGCTGACCAAGCTTGAGCGCTCCTACCCCAAATTCGACGGCCTCAACCTGACCTGGGAAACGCTCGAGGGCGTGGTCAAACACAATGGGCCTCTGATCCGGCATGGTCAGCGCCTCGAAGATTTGCCGGTGGCGATCCAGGAATATGTCGCCACCCACGACCTTGAGCTTGAATCCTGGCCGGGCCCCGAAGCGCAGATCGCCGCGCATGCCGATGACGTCGCCTACAACAATCACGACATCGACGACGGCGTGCGCGCCGGGCTGTTCACTTACGCGGAATTGCGCGCCGAAACGCCGATGGTGGAGCGCGTCGCGGCCACGGTGGATCGTGACTATCCCGGCCTTGAGCCTGGGCTCCATGTCGCCGAGACGGTGCGCCGCTTGATCGGTGTTTGGGTCAACGATCTGGTGACGGAAACCCAGCGCCGCGTGGCGGAGGTCAAGCCAACCAGCGCGGAGGATGTGCGCGCGGCGGGCAAGCCGCTGATCGGCTTTTCCGATGAGATGAACAACGATCAGGCGGTGCTGCGGCGCTTCCTGATGGAGAAGATGTACCGGCACTGGAAGGTCAATCGTTCGCGCAGCCGCGCCAAGCGCATTCTCAAACAGCTGTTCGAGCTGCTACTGGCCGAACCGGAATTGTTGCCGCCCGCATGGCAGATTGGCGGCGACGGCGCAGGCGGCCAGCGCACCGCGCGGCGTGTTTGCGATTACATTGCCGGCATGACGGACGATTACGCGATCGAGGAACATCGCCGCTTGTTCCTGTTGGAACGCGGCTAGAGGCGCCAATGCGGTAAGGGCGGCCATACGCAGCTGCGAATCGCGCGGCGAATTGCCCGGCGGATTAACGATCGCGGCGAGGCGTGCATGCTAAACTCCGTGCGATTCCTAACGGAGCTTTACCTTTGGCGTCCCGATTCGACCCGCGCTCGCACGCATACGACGACCACTCGCGTGGCGCAGGCATGATCTACATGCTGATGCTTGTTGTGGCCTTGGCCTTTGGCGGTTTTGTCTGGCAGCTCTACAGCGCGCCGGACGCGCCACGCATCAGCGCGCCGTCAGAGCCCTACAAGATCACGCCGCCGCCCGAGGCGGCCAATGCGCCGGACATGGTGGAAATGGGCGCGTTCGACGAGGCGGCGGAAACGACGCCTGCCGCCGAAACGCCTGCCGCCGAAACGCCGCGCGCCGAAGCGCCCGCCGCGGCGCCCAGCCAGCCGCAGCCTGCCGCCGCGCCGCAATTCACGTCCAACGGTCCCTATGTTGCGCAGCTAGCCGCGCTTCAATCCGAACAGGCGGCGGAAGGCGCTTGGCGCCGGTTCGCATCGCGTGCGCCCGACCTGTTCGCACAAGCGCGCTTGGACATTGAGCGGGCCGATCTTGGCGCGCGCGGCGTCTATCATCGCGTCCGCGCCGGCTATTTTGCCGACCGCGACAACGCCGCCCGCTTTTGTGAACGCATCCGGCGCATGGGACAGGACTGCATCGTCGCGACGCGCTAACAGGGGTGGCGATGTCCCAGCTTTCCTGCTCACTCGGCCTGCGTCAGCCAAAACTCGATGCGGATTTGCGCGCCTTCTTCCGGGACGCGCGGCCGTGGAGCTTCATCCTGTTTCGTGAGGCGTGCGTCAGCCGCGTGCAAGTGACGGCGCTTTGCGCCCAGCTGCGTGAAGCGGTCGGGCACGATGCGATTGTTTACATCGATCAGGAAGGCGGACGTGTCGCGCGTCTGAAAGCGCCGGAATGGCCGGTCTGGCCACCCGCCGCCGCTTATGGCGCGCTGCATGCGCGTGACGTTGAGGCAGGGCTCGAAGCAGCGAAGCTTGGTCATCGCCTTATGGCGCATGAATTGAAGAGCATGGGCGTCGATGGCGATTTCGCGCCGGTGCTCGACGTGCCCGCGCCGGGCAGCCACAAAATTGTCGGCGACCGCGCCTTTTCCGATGATCCGGCCATCGTCGCCAAGCTGGCGCGTGCGGCGCTGGAGGGGCTGCACGAAGGCGGCGTGACCGGCTGTATCAAGCATATGCCTGGGCATGGCCGCGCGCTGGCGGACAGCCATTTCGCGCTGCCGCGCGTGACGGCGGGCGATGAAGATTTGGCGCTCGACATAGCGCCTTTCGCGGCGCTCGCCGACGCAGAAGCGGCGATGACCGCGCACATCGTGTTTGATGCCTGGGATGGGGAGCGTCCCGCGACCTGCTCGCCAGTGGTGATCGAGAACATCATTCGCGGGCGCATCGGCTTTCAGAACATGCTGATGAGCGACGATCTCGATATGCACGCGCTTACGTTCGCCATGAAAGGTGGGCTGCGCGCGCGCGCCGAGGCGGCGCTCGGCGCAGGCTGTGACGTGGTGCTGCAATGCTCTGGCGTGCTGAAAGAGATGCAGGACACGGTCGAAGGATGTCGCGTAATCAAGGGCGCGGCGCTGGAACGGGCCCGTATGGTTGAGGGAATCGCGAAGCACGCGCCGGGTGAATTCGATGCAAAGGCGGGCTGGGCGCGCTACAAAACCCTGATGGCGGATTTAGCGCAGGTTTGATGAGCGAAGCAGACGAGCAGACCGAACTCGATCTTGGCGCAGCCGAGGAAGCGGAGGGCCGCGACGCCCTGCTGGTCGCGTTGGATGCGTTCGAAGGCCCGCTGCACGCGTTGTTGGAACTCGCGCGCGCACGCAAGATCGACATTACGCAAATGTCGGTGGCGGATGTCGCTGACCAATATCTCGCCTTCATCGCAGAGGCGCGGGCGCGCAATGTTGAAATCGCCGGCGATTATCTGGTCATGGCGGCGTGGCTGACTTTGCTGAAATCGCGCCTGCTGATCCCGAAGCCGCAAATCGCGGAAGATGAGCCCGATCCGCAGCAAATGGCGGATGCGCTGCGTCTCAAACTCATGCGGCTGGATTTGGCGCGCGCCGCGGCCAAGCGCCTCGATGAGATGCCTCAGCTCGACCGCGACGTCTTCCTGAACGGTCAGCCGCGATTGACGGTCATCACCAAGACGACCGCGTGGCGCGCCGACCTCTATGAATTGCTCAACGCCTATTGCGGCGAGCGCGTGAAGAGTGTGCGCAAGCGTTCGTACAAGACGTTCGTGCGCCGCGCCTATCCGCTGGAAACGGCGCGCAAGCGTTTGGAGCAGGCGTTGCGCGAATTGGAAGAATGGAGCGCGCTCAACGCCATCACGCCGCCGAAAGAGGCCGGTCCGGATGCGCCGCCGCCGGAGAGTTATCTCGCTTCGACCTTTGGCGCGGCGCTTGAGCTGGCGCGCGAGGGCAAGATGGAACTGAAGCAGACCGAGGCCTTCGCGCCGCTCTTCGTGCGCGCGCGTGCAGTCACCGGCCAGGTGTCGTAAAGTCAGCTTGATGACCTCGTCCGATAGCCCGCCCTTGGCCAACGCCATGCGCCGCATCGAGAACGCCTTCGGCGAAGGCGAGGGCGTTCTGCGCGCCGAGCCATCGGCCGACGCTTTGCGGGCCGCAGAGGCGCTTCTGTTTGCTGGTGGGGAGCCGGTTACCGCAAAAGCTTTGGCGGAGAAGCTTGGGCCGGAGGTGGATGTCGCCGCGGTGCTGATGAAGCTGAAAGCTGATTATGCCGGGCGCGGGGTGGAATTGGTCGAGACCGGGGCCGGGTGGCGCTTTCAGTCCGCGCCGGATTTGGCGGGCCTGTTCGCTGAAAACCGGGAGCAGCCGAAGCGCCTTCCAAAGGCGGCATTGGAGACTTTGGCGGTTATTGCATACCACCAACCGGTCACGCGGGCGGAAATCGAGGAAATCCGGGGCGTCAGTCTCTCGCGCGGTTCGATGGAGCTTTTGCTGGAAATTGGTTGGATTCGGCCACGCGGCCGGCGCCGCACCCCCGGGCGGCCGCTGACTTTTGGCACCTCGGAGGCGTTTCTGGGACACTTTGGCCTCGCCTCGCTTGACGCCTTGCCAGGCAAGGACGATCTCAAGGGTCTGGGTTTGCTGGACGCGCGGGCTGCCGGTCAAATCGAGGTGCCGCGCCCCAGCGACGAGATGTCATCGGACGAGGCGCCGCTGACGGAAGGTGAGGACGCGGCAAACTTTTTCGTAGATCATATGGAAAAGGACGAGTGAGCCGGCTTTGCCGGTGGGCGCTTCGGCGCAAGGAGTTTTTGAAATGCATATGCCAGGTTTGATCCCGCTTTTGATTGTGCTGGCTCTGGCGTTCCTGTTGTTCAGCCGCCCGGGCAAGATATCCAACCTCATGGAAGATATGGGCAAGGGCATTCGCGGGTTCCGTAAGGGGCTTTCCGATCCGCAGGACGAACCGCGTGATGATCCGCCGGCGCGTCAAGTGTCGGACCAGTCCGCGCGTGAGCCCGCAGCGCGTGAGCACGCTGATCGCTAAGGCGGCCAGCGCGTTAAGGTAATCCAAGTTCATGCTGCCGGGCCTCGGCTTCCAGGAGATTGTCTTTCTCGCTGTCATCGCCCTTGTGGTGGTGGGGCCGAAGGACCTGCCGCTCATGCTGCGCAAGCTTGGGCGGTGGACAGCGAAGCTGCGCGGCATGGCGCAGGAATTTCGCACCGGCTTCGATGAATTGGCGCGGCAGGCCGAGCTGGACGAATTGAAGCGCGAAGTTGAGGCGCTGCGCCGCACGACCGATTTGCAGGACATTGGGCGCGAGCTGAGCAAGCCGTTGCCGCCGATCGAGGATTATGTCGGTGCGTCGCCGGCTAAGCCGGACGATCAGAACAGCGCTGAGGCCGCGCCCGCGCCCGACGCGCAAACGCCGGCCGACGCGGCCAGCGAACCGGCGGCGCTCATGGGCGCGGCGCAATACGTCTCTCCGCCACAGGATGCGCCAAGCGCGGAGGCTGAGCCGGATCATGCCGAGCCAGTGGCGCGGAGCGCGCCGTGAGCTCGGTGGCGAAAAACACATCAGAACCAAAAGACCACGACGACGACGAGATCGAAGCCTCGCGCGCGCCGCTGCTCGATCATTTGTCGGAATTGCGCAGCCGTCTGATCAAAGCGGTGCTGGCTTTGGTCGCGGGCACGATGGTCGCGTATTTCTTCGCGGCGCCGATATTCGAGCTGTTGGTGACGCCATATCGCGAGGCCTTGGTCGGTCGCGGCTTGCTTGAGGCGGGGGAAACGCCGCGCTTGCAGATCACAGCGCCGCTGGAAGGTTTTTACACGTACCTGCGGATCGCCATCATGTGCGGCATCGGTCTGGCGTTTCCGTATATCGGATACCAAGCTTACGCCTTCATCGCGCCTGGCCTCTATCGCAGCGAACGCGGCGCGATCGCGCCTTTTATGGTCGCTTCGCCGATCATGTTCATATTGGGGGCGTTGTTCGCGTATTTCGTCGCGCTGCGCTTTGCGATGATCTTCGCGCTCGGTTTTCAGATCGAAACCGAAGCGGTCAATGTCGAACTCATCCCGAAGATGAATGAGTATTTCTCACTCGCTTCGACGCTCGTGCTCGCCTTCGGCATCTGCTTTCAGCTGCCTGTCGTGCTGTCGCTGCTCGGCCGGATGCGTGTGGTTGGCGCATCGGCGCTGCGCAAGGGCCGGCGCTACGCGATTGTCGGCATTGCCGCGTTTTCCTCGCTGGTGACGCCGCCCGACGTGATCTCGATGACGGCGATGTGGCTGCCGATGTACGCCCTCTATGAAATCTCGATCTGGCTGGTGGCGTGGATCGAGGCGGGGCAAAAGCGCAAGGACGCCGAAGAAGCGCGCGCTGGGGCGTCAGCGCAGTAGCGCGGCCCAGCCTGTTTCGCTAAGCGGGACGGGAACGGGAAAGACCAATGCACGACATTCGAGCCATTCGCGACGATCCTCAGCGCTTCGACGCCGCCTGGGCGCGGCGCGGTCTGCCATCGAGCGCAAAGAAGATTGTCGATATCGACGCCAAGCTGCGCGCGGCGGCCACCGCCAAGCAGGAAGCGGAGGCGGCGCGCAATGCGGCGTCGAAGGCGATCGGCCAAGCCAAGGCGCAGCGCAACGACGCCGAGGCGGAAAAGCTGATCGTGCAGGTCGCGGCGCTGAAGCAGCGCATCGAGGAAGCCGGCGCGAGCGAAGCGAAATGGCAAAGAGAGCGCGACGATCTGTTGGCGTCGCTGCCGAACCTGCCGGCCGCCGATACGCCGGAAGGGCCCGACGAGAACGCCAATGTGGAAGTGCGCCGCTGGTATAAGGCCGATGGCGGCGAACCGCCCGCACTCGATCTGAGCGCCGATCACGTCACGCTCGGCGAAGCGCTCGGCATGATGGATTTCGAAGCGGCGGCGAAGCTTTCAGGCGCGCGCTTTGTGGTGCTGCGCGGACAATTGGCCCGTCTTGAGCGCGCGCTGGCGGCGTTCATGCTCGATCTGCATACGGGCGAGTATGGCTATACCGAAGTGAGCCCGCCGCTATTGGTGAAAGATCCGGTCATGTTCGGCACCGGGCAATTGCCGAAATTCGTCGACGATCAATTCACGGCCGCGCGCACGGTGAGCCGCGAGGAGCTTCTGTTCGAGGCGCTTGAGCGTTTCGACGATGAGTTCGAACGCCGCGGCGGCCAATCGAAGCCGACCGAAGTGATGCGCGAATTGCTGAACGTTGCCGAGACGCGCGAGGATTTCTGGCTGATCCCGACCTCGGAAGTGGCGATCACCAATTTGGTGCGCGAGCAGATCATCGATGAAGCGCCGCTGCCGCTGCGCATGACGGCGGATACGCCGTGCTTCCGCGCCGAAGCGGGCGCTGCCGGGCGCGACACGCGCGGCATGATCCGCATGCACCAATTCCGCAAGGTGGAGCTGGTGTCGATCACGACGCCGGAGCAAAGCCATGACGAGCACGAGCGCATGGTGCGTTGCGCCGAGGAAGTGCTGAAGCGGTTGGAATTGCCGTATCGCGTGATGTTGCTGTGCACCGGCGATATCGGGTTTTCGGCGCGCAAGACCTACGATCTTGAAGTGTGGCTGCCGAGCCAGGGCAAGTATCGCGAGATCAGCTCGTGCTCCAATTGCGGGGACTTCCAAGCCCGCCGCATGAATGCGCGTTTCCGCAACAAGGAAGGCCGCACCGAATTCGTGCACACGCTGAACGGTTCGGGTTTGGCGGTGGGGCGCACGCTGGTGGCGATCCTGGAAAACTACCAGCAGGCCGACGGCTCGATCCTGATCCCCAAAGCGCTTCAGCCCTATATGGCGGGCCAAGAGCGCATCGCGCGCTAATCGGCTGTAACGAGGTCAACCAGCGTTTCGCCGCTGGTCTCGATCGGCAAAGCGCGGAAATCACCCTGCGTATCCAGCGCGACGCCCAGCAGCGCTTGAAACACGCGGCGCGGCAAAGTCTGCGCGCCGAATTGTTCGAGATGCGGTGTTGTGAATTGCGCGTCGAGCAGCTTGAAGCCGCCGAAGCGCAGCCGCGCTGCGAGATGCACAAGCGCTGCCTTGCTGGCGTCGGTGACGCGCGAGAACATGCTTTCGCCGAAGAACGCCCCGCCCATGGATACGCCGTAGAGGCCTCCCACCAACACGCCATCAAGGCGGGTCTCGACGCTGTGCGCTACGCCGCGCCGGTGCAAATCAAGATAGAGCGCGCGGATGTCGGGATTGATCCAGGTGTCTTCGCGGTCGGGACCAGGGGCGGCGCAGCCGTCAATCACGGCGGCGAAATCGCGATTGATGGTGAAGGTGAATGGCGCCGAGCGCATGATTCGCTTCATGCGGCGCGGCATGCGGAAAGGATTGAGCGGCAGGATACAGCGCCAATCGGGATCGACGATGAAAAAGCCGTCGTCGCGACGGCTCTCGGCCATCGGAAACACGCCGCGGCGATAGCAGGCCATGAGGTCGTCTGTGGTGAACGGTTTCACGCCCGCGAGCATGCCAGAGCCGCGCGCCAACGCAACACGCGGAAGCTGCTCTTGGAATGTGCTATCTGAATGCGCTATCTGAATGCGCCCGAGCGGGTCTGATTAATATTCAGAGCCGATGCGTGCACGGAAACCGTCAGCGCCGATGGCGGCGCCGTGAAATTCAGGCACGCCTGGCGCTTCTTCGACGCTGGCGATGTCGATGGGCGAGGCCGCCGCGATGGCGGGCTGTTCCGAACTGGCGCAGCCGTTCAGCGCCATGATCGCGAAGGTGATCGCGATAAGCAGGGCCAAGCCCGCAAATCCCTGTTGTGCCATAAATATCCAGCCCTGAAGTCGAGTGCAGGGCGGGTTTTGCAAGGATTACGCCTCCCGGCGCGCTTGCCAGCGGGAGCGTTGTTTTTGTCAGACAGGTGCTTTGGGGCCGGGTGGAAGCCGATGCTTGTTTGCCCCTGGGTTCCAGGCTCATCGCATCCGCGATGCCCTGGAATGACGAGGAGTCTGTGTTTGGCCCAATGCGGACATTGCCGTTTGTTATTCGAGCAGCGATGGTGAACTCATGACATGGGAAGAATTGTCGGCGCTTCCGGTCGTTGAGCGAAGGCGCGCGTTTCAGCAGATCAACCCATACGAAGACCCGCCGATCTTTGCAGAAGTGAGGCGAGCGTTTCTGGAGAAGCATCCGGAATTCGGCCCGCCGCATGAGATATTCGTTGGTGATGTGGGCGGCCTTGGCAGCCTCAACGGTATCGGCGTTAGGCTTGCATCCCCCGTCAAAGTGAGGGTGCCCACACAATTTATGGGGCTCCACGTGAGCAAGCTGGTGAAATCGGAAGACGGCTGGAAACGCGTTCGCTGACCGTTCCTACGGATGTCCATTCCCGGCGAAAAGCAGACTCTCGCGCCAATCCGCGCTCAGTTGCCCGCCGCGCTTTTGTCCTTCAGGCTCTTTTCCAGCCAATGGATCGAGTAATCGCCATTGATGACGTCGACCTCGTTCATCAGGTCGCGGAACAGCGGCAGCGTTGTGTCGACGCCGGTGATGACCATCTCATTGAGCGCGCGGCGCAAACGCATCAGGCATTCGGCGCGGTCGCGCCCATGCACGATCAGCTTGCCAATCAGCGAGTCGTAATTGGGCGGGATCGCATAGCCGGCATAGATGGCGCTATCGAGCCGCACGCCAAGGCCGCCGGGCGGATGGAAGCCGCTGATGGTGCCGGGCGACGGCGTGAAGGTGCGCGGATTTTCGGCGTTCACACGGCATTCGATGGCGTGGCCGTTGAACTTCACGTCCTTCTGCTTGACCGAAAGCGGCGCGCCGTCGGCGATGCGAATCTGCTCGCGTACAAGATCGATGCCGGTGATCATCTCGGTGACCGGATGCTCGACCTGCAGGCGGGTGTTCATTTCGATGAAATAGAACTCGCCGTCCTCGTAGAGATATTCGACCGTGCCGACGCCGAGATAGCCGAGCTTGGCGATGGCGTCGGCGGTGACCTTGCCGATGCGGGCGCGGTCTTCATCGTTGAGCGCGGGCGAGGGCGCTTCTTCGAGCACCTTCTGGTGACGGCGCTGCAAGGAGCAATCGCGTTCGCCCAGATGGATGACGTTGCCGTGGCTGTCGGCGACGACCTGAATTTCGATGTGACGCGGATGCGTCAGATATTTTTCCATATAGACGGCGTCGTCGCCGAACGCGGCCTTGGCTTCGGCGCGCGCGGTCGCGAACGCTTCGGGTAATTCTTCAGCGGTGCGCGCGACTTTCATGCCGCGCCCGCCGCCGCCTGCCGCGGCTTTGATCAGTACAGGATAGCCGATCTTCTTGGCTGTCTTCAGCGCATCGGCTTCGTCGGCGAGGCCGCCATCGGAGCCGGGCACGACCGGCATGCCGGTGTCGATCGCCGCTTGCTTGGCGGCGATTTTATCGCCCATCAGCCGGATGTGCTCGGCGGTGGGGCCGATGAAGGTCATGCCGTGTTCGGTGACGATGTCGGCGAACTTGGCGTTCTCGGACAGGAAGCCATAGCCAGGATGGATCGCTTGTGCGCCGGTGATCTCGGCGGCGGCGATGATCGAGGGAATGTGCAGATAGGAGCGCGCGGCCGGCGGCGGGCCGATGCAGACGCTCTCGTCGGCAAGGCGCACATGCATGGCTTCGGCGTCGGCGGTGGAGTGCACCGCGACCGTGGCGATGCCCATCTCCTTGCAGGCGCGGTGAATACGGAGCGCGATCTCGCCGCGATTGGCGATCAGGACTTTTTCGAACATCGCCTACTCGAGGATCAAAAGCGGTTCGCCAAACTCGACCGGCTGCGCGTCGGCGACCAGGATCGCCGTCACCTTGCCGGCGCGCGGGGCGGGGATCGGATTGAAGGTCTTCATCGCCTCGACCACCATCAGCGTCTGGCCGGCGGCAACGCTGTCGCCGACTTTCACGAACGGCGCGGCGCCGGGCTCGGCGGCGAGATAGGCGGTGCCGACCATCGGCGAGGGCACCGCGCCCGGATGCTTGGCCGGATCGGCATTGGCGGCAGCGGGCGGGTTTGGCGCCGAGGCGACCGGCGCGGGCGCGGCCACATGCACGGCGGCGGGCGCGGCGGCAACCGTGAGCGTGCGCGCGAGACGCAGGCGCAGCTCGCCATGCTCCACTTCGATCTCGGACAGGCCGGTATCATTCAAAATGGAGGCGAGGTCGCGCACCAGGTCGGGATCAATGCTCGTTGACTTCTTATCGTTCATGGTCGGCTTTTTCCTGCTCAAGCAGCGGGGCTTTCTTGGTCACGGGCGAGAAGAGCGGCGGCTTCCACCGCCAGCAAATAAGAGGCCGCGCCGAAACCGGCGATGACGCCCTTGGCGGCTTTGCCGACCAAAGACACATGCCGGAATTCCTCGCGGGCGGCTGGATTTGAAAGGTGGGTCTCGATCACCGGCACGCCGATCGCCTTGATCGCATCGTGCAGGGCCACAGAGGTGTGCGTATAGGCCCCGGCGTTCAGAATCACGGCGCAGCCCTTGTCGCGCGCCTCCTGCAGCCAGTCGACCAATTCGCCCTCCACATTGGACTGGCGGAACACAATACCGCGTCCCAGCTGGCCGGCGCGATCGGCGCAGGCCTTTTCAATGTCCGCCAGGGTGGCGTGGCCGTAAATATCCGGCTCTCGCGTGCCTAGGAGGTTCAGATTGGGTCCGTTGAGGACGTAGATCGGCTTCGCGTCCGGCATGGGTCCGTGGGCTGAGGCGGGCCGGCGGGGCCGGTTCCCTTGAACGCCCCAAATCGGGGCTTTAAGTCGGGCGGATAGGAAGGCCGATGCGACTGACCGTCAACGGAGAAATGCGCGAAGCGCCAGATCAGGCGACAGTCGCGGACCTGCTCGCCTCCCTGGGGATCGAGGGGAAGCGGGTGGCTGTGGAGCGGAATCGGGAAATCGCGCCCAAAAGCCTCTGGGCCGAGATGGTGCTCGCCGAGGGCGACGAGCTGGAAATCGTCCAGTTTGTTGGAGGCGGCTAGGCATCGACGCATCCCCCCTGAGCGCACTAGGCTTCACTCTCCACTTCGCTATCGGAACGATATGACCGACACACCCCTCACCATCGCCGGCAAGGATTATGCGTCCCGCCTCATCATCGGCACCGGCAAGTATAAGTCCTATGCCGAGAACGCCGCCGCGCTCGAAGCCAGCGGCGCGGAGATCGTCACGGTGGCGGTGCGGCGCGTGAATTTGAGCGATCCGACGAAAGAGCGGCTCACCGATCACATCGATCCCAAGAAGGTGGAGTTCCTGCCCAACACAGCCGGCTGCTTCACAGCCGACGATGCGCTGCGCACGCTGCGGCTTGCGCGCGAGGCGGGCGATTGGAAGCTGGTGAAGCTTGAAGTGCTGGCCGATCAGAAGACGCTCTATCCCGACATGGAAGAGACGCTGAAGGCCGCGAAGGTGCTCATCGCCGAGGGCTTTCAGGTGATGGTGTATTGCAGCGACGATCCAGTTTACGCGAAGAAGCTGGAGGATGCGGGCTGCGTCGCCATCATGCCGCTGGGTTCGCTGATCGGTTCGGGCCTCGGCATTCAGAACCCGGTGAACATCCGTCTGATCGTTGAGCAATCGCGCGTGCCGGTGATCGTGGATGCCGGCGTGGGCACCGCGAGTGATGCGACGGTGGCGATGGAGCTGGGCGTCGATGGCGTGCTGATGAATACGGCCATCGCCGAAGCCAAAGATCCGATCCGCATGGCGCGCGCGATGAAGCATGCCGTGATAGCGGGCCGCGAATCCTATCTCGCGGGGCGGATGGGCAAGAAGAAATATGCAGATCCGAGTTCGCCACTAGGCGGGCTAATCTGACCGATTTCTTGCCATCGGACGTGTGCGCACAGCCTGAGGGCGGCCCGGTAATAAGCCGGCGGTCTCCAGTATAAGGCGACGTGCGAGGGACTGGACGTTATGAGCGTCGTACACGGTAAGGCTTCGCGTCGCCGTTCCAAATCTATGAGTAGTAATGGTGCTTCTTAACCAGCTTGATAGTGCTAGCGCGTCGATCAATTCGACCTCAACATCGCGAACATTGCCCCTGGCCCAACTAGGTTTGCCAATACGCGGCGGCGATCGACGTGTTTCTATACGAGTTTTGGGTCCCCTAAGTGTCCAAATTTGGGTATCAGACCGGTCGATATTTGCATGGTCAAGTCTGGCTTCAAGATCAGATTTCACGCCGGGATTCCAGCTGCCGTCTGGCATACGAGATGGGTTTTTTGGGTTTGCACGAACTTCAAGT
>JAUIJZ010000056.1 GCA_030430715.1 Alphaproteobacteria bacterium | reverse complement strand
CGTCGGAGAGCCTGCGCATGGAACCGGTAATGCAGGGTGGACCTAAGCTTCGGCGGTACCTGGCTAATTGCGCCCGCTCACGCGGCGCGAGGACCACAGCCGACCGACGCTCAAGACGGTTTGGTTTCGACTGGACCTATCCTAGCGAAGAAGTCCTGTAACCTGCATCCGGGAAAAACGGCCGCTCAAACGGGGCGCGTGAAGCGCGCAAAAGCGCGGTGTGGAGACGCATCGCGCACCCAAAAAAATAAAGCGCGGAGCACGCGCCCCGCTCCCATCCGGGAGACATGAAGTTCAAGCGAAAAGAGCGGGTCGCGCCGCTCGCGGAGCATGTACTGCGTTCACAGCATACGCGCGGCGAAGCTTCAGCCCGGCGGCTCCACGATGCAGCCGACGATGCGCCGCACCAGCGGCAACACCAGAAACAAAGCCGGCATCGACACGATCCAGGAAATCAACCAGGCGCTCGGCCATGCAAAGAAAAATACCGCGCTAAAGCCGAGCGCCTTAAGCGTCGCCACCGCTGAAACGATCGCGGACATCAAGATGGAAAGTACGACAGGCGTGATGATTGACGCATAGCGCGCCGGCAAGCGCCGCCAGCTTTGTGAAGTCCGATCCATCTGCAACTTCTTGCTTTGGAGCGCCTTGGATTCAAGGAGAATCGCGCAGCCGCGCAACCGCCCTGACAAAAGCACCCCTATTGCGCGGGCTCGGCGAAATCATCGCGCCGCGCACGGATCAGCGCATCCGGCATCGGATCGCGCGCCAGCAATTCGAGCGACGCGCCATTGCGGTCGAACCGCGTCACCGAAGACAGCACGGCAAGAAAACGCATCTCGTTCGTCTGCGCCGCTTCGTCCGCGCACGCACGCTCGGTCACGCTGACATTGCTGATCGTCACACTCTGTTCGAACTGCGTCACCGCCGCATTGAATTCATTGCAGCCGGTCGAGCCGCGCATCGCATCGCCGTCGATGGAAAAATAAATCCGCTGTTCGGCATTGAGCCCGGCGCCGGCGATCTGCTGCACCAGCCAATCGCCATTGAGATCGCTGCTTTCTTCGGGCGCCGCGCAGGCCGCGAACGTCAGCAGCGCCGCGCCAGTGAATGCTGTTTTCCAATTCATCTCGCTCTCCCTTGCCGAACCAAGGTTAGGCGGCGCGCTTAGGTTCCCGTTTGCGCAGCCTCAAGCCCGGTGACGCCGGCCGCCGAAACCATTACATAGCGCGCATGCGGGTTCTTGGATCGCTTGTCGCTGTAGCTGGCGCGCTCCTGCTTGCGGCTTGCGCCGCCGGCGCGGAGGAAGGCGACCGCTTCCCCACCTCCGAGGATTACGGCCCCGAGGTGATGCAGCGCGTGAGTTTCACCGCCGGGGTGCCGGAGGAATGGCGCATTTCGGCGCTGCGTACGCCGGAGCGTCCGGACGCCGCCTGGAAGGTCGTCATCCTCACCGGCACGCCGTCCTGGAGCGAATATTGGGCCCCGACCATCGCCGCCGCGCCGGAAAACCGCGAAATCATGGTCGCCGACCGGCCGGGCTTCGCCGAAAGCGAGCCGCAGACCGCCGTGCGCGAGCTGGCCACCCAGGCCGAGGCGCTGGCGCCCATGCTGGAGGCCCGCCCAGGCCAACGGGTGGTGCTGCTCGGCCAGAGCTTCGGCGCCCCCCTGGCCGCCCTGATGGCCGCCCGCCACCCCGACAAAGTGCACGCCATCGTGCTGGTTTCGCCGTTTTTCGGCGATCGCGGCCCCACCGCCCGCCGCCTGATCGGCGCCGGCAGCTTCGTCCGCCCGCTGCTGCCGCGCGATCTGCGCAATTCGATCACGGAGCTCACCTCACAATCGGACCAGCTTCCAGAGGTCTGGACCGCCCTCAGGGGCCTTGAGCAGCCGCTCGTCTTTGTCCACGGCGATTCCGATAGTTTCGTGCCGTTGGCCGCTTCCGAGCGCATCGCCGCCGAATACGGCCATACGCTGATCGAGGTGCCTGGCGGCGATCACTTCCTCAACGCCTGCTGCGTCACCCCGCTCTGGGACGCCATAGAGCAGGCCATCGCCGAGGCCGAGGGCCGGGAAAGCGCCGATCCGCCTGCTTCTGAACCTGCTTCGCAAGCCGCCTTGCCCTAAGCCCCGTGTTCGGCTAGAAGCCCCGCTTCGTTTTTCCACCCTGAAGCGGATTTGAGGGGCCCCACGCCCATGGCCGGCATTGTTCTGAACGTCGAAAAGCGCGAGCGCACCGGCTCTGGCGGCGCGCGCGCCACCCGTAATGCCGGCCTTGTTCCTGGCGTGCTCTATGGCGGCGAACGCGGCGCCATTCCCATCGAGATCAACGCCAAGGACGTGCAGATGGCTCTGCGCTCCGGCAAATTCCTCTCGCACATGATTGAGCTCAATCACCAAGGCGAGAAGCAGCCGGTGATCCCGCGCGCGATCCAATTCCATCCGGTGACGGAAGCGCCGCTTCATGTCGATCTGTATCGCGTCGAGGAAAATTCCGAAATCGCCATCGACGTTGTCGTGCACTTCCAAAACCACGAAGCTTCGCCGGGCCTCAAGCGCGGCGGCGCGCTCAACATCGTGCGTCACACGATCCGTCTGCGCGTGAAGGCGAACAACATTCCCGAAGAGATCGTCATCGATCTCACCGGCCGCGAGATCGGCGATTCCATTCACATCTCGCAGATCGAGCTGCCGAACGGCGCCCGTCCTGTCATTCGCGACCGCGACTTCACCATTGCGACCATCGTCGGCCGCAAGGTTGAGAAGGAAGAGACCGAGGAAGCGCCCGCCGAAGGCGAGGCCGCCGCCGCCGACGCAGCAAAGCCCGCCGAAAAGAAGTAATCCGGGAACGCTTTCGCTTTCCGCTCCAAGGAAGGCTAGAAAGTCCCCATGCTTCTCTTCGTCGGCCTCGGCAATCCTGGCGCGAAATACGCTGGCAACCGGCACAATATCGGCTTCATGGCCGTGGATGCGCTTGCGCGCGCGTACAATTTCGGTCCGTGGCGCAAGAAGTTTCAAAGCGAGGTCGCCGAGGGCCAGATCGACGGCGCGCGCGTACTGCTGATGAAGCCGCAAACCTACATGAACGAGAGCGGCCGCGCCGTCGGCGAAGCCGCTCATTTCTACAAACTCTCCGGCCCGGACATTGTCGTCTTTTACGATGAAATCGATCTCGCGCCGGGCCGCTTTCGCATGAAGACGGGCGGCGGCGCGGCAGGCCACAACGGCATACGCTCGATGATCGCTTCACCGGTCGGCGAACGGTTTCGCCGCGCACGTTTGGGCGTCGGACATCCGGGCGATGCCGGGCTTGTACATCACTACGTGCTGTCGGACTTTCATAAGGCTGACGCAGATTGGCTGGACAAGCTCATCGACGCCTGCGTGCGCGCCGCGCCCATGCTCGCGCGCGGTGAAGATGAAAAATATCAGGGCGAAGTCATGCGCTTGGCGCCGGCGCCGAAGGCCGATCCGCGCAAAGCGACTGGAGGCGGAGAGGCATGATCTTCCTCATCCTGACCTACTTGCCGGCCCTGCTCTGCGGCATTCACGTCGTGCGCACCGGGCGCGAGATGTACTGGCTCTGGATATTGGTGATCGCCGGCCCACTCGGCGCCCTGATCTATTTCTGCGCCGTGATCGTGCCGGAACTCGCCGGCGGACGCACAGCGCGCGGCATTGGCAAAGCTGCGCGTCAAACACTCGATCCCGAGCGCGATTATCGCAACGCGCTGCAAGCGCTTGAAGACACGCCCACTATCGGCAACCGCATGAAGGTCGCACATGCGGCAGCCGCACTTGGACGCTGGCAAGACGCGGAAGCGCAATGGGCGCTGTGTGGCAGCCAGTGGGACGACGATCCAGCCATTCTTATGGGCCACGCCGAGGCGCTGCTCGAACTCGGCCGCTACGACGACGCCCTCAAGCAGCTGGAAAAGCTGAGAGCGCTTGGCCGCGAAGGGCAAACGCCGCAAGTCGCGCTCGCATTCGGACGCGCCTATGAAGGACTTGGACGCAGCGCCGAAGCCGACGACGCCTATCATTTCGCCGCGGACCGCGTGCCCGGCCTGGAAGCAGGCGCGCGTTATGTCGCGTTCATGGCCAAAACGGGAAGACGCGCTGACGCTGAAATCGGCTTTGCCGAAATCGAACGCCGGCTTGGTAAAATTGCTAGCCCGCTACGCGGCGAGGCGCGCCAATGGCGCGATCTTGCGGCACGTGCGCTCGGGCGCGACTAGACATATTTCGAAGGACAACACATGGGTTTCAAATGCGGCATCGTCGGGCTGCCGAATGTCGGCAAGTCCACGCTCTTCAATGCGCTGACCAAGACGGCGGCGGCGCAAGCGGCGAACTATCCTTTCTGCACCATTGAGCCGAATGTCGGCGAGGTGGCGATGCCCGAACCGCGCCTGCAAAAGCTCGCCGAGATTGCCGGGTCGAAGGAGATCATTCCAACGCGCATGAACTTTGTCGACATTGCCGGCCTGGTGCGCGGCGCGTCGAAAGGCGAAGGACTCGGCAACCAGTTCCTCGCCAACATCCGCGAATGCGACGCCATCGCTTACGTGCTGCGCTGTTTCGAGAATGACGACATCACCCATGTCGAAGGTTCGATCGATCCGCTCCGCGACCTCGAAGTGGTCGAAACCGAGTTGATGCTGGCCGATCTGGAAAGCCTCGAAAAGCGCGTCACCAATCTCGAGAAGAAAGCCAAGGGCGGAGATAAAGAATCCAAGCTCACGCTTGATCTCGTGCAGCGCGCCAAAGCGCTGTTGGAAGATGGAAAGCCCGCCCGCCTCACCAAGCGCGCGGCGGAGGAAGAAAAAGCCTTCGAGATGCTGCAGCTCCTAACAGCGCTGCCGGTGCTCTATGTCTGCAACGTCAACGAAGATGATGCCGCCGCCGGCAACGAACACACGGCGCGCGTCGCCGAACGCGCGCAGCAGGAAAGCGCCGCCTGCGTCGTCATTTGCGCGCAAATTGAATCCGAAATCGCGGCGCTTTCCGATGATGAGCAAACCGAATTTCTCGCCACGGTCGGCCTTGAAGAGCCGGGCCTCAATCGCCTCATCCATGCCGGCTACGACCTGCTCGGCCTGCAAACCTATTTCACCGTCGGCCCCAAGGAAGCGCGCGCTTGGACCATCCAGAAAGGTTGGACGGCGCCGCAAGCCGCGGGAGTCATCCATGGCGACTTCGAAAAAGGCTTCATCCGCGCCGAAACCATCTCCTACGACGATTTCGTCCAATACAGGGGCGAAACCGGCGCCAAGGAGGCCGGCAAGATGCGCCTTGAAGGCAAGGACTACATCGTCCGCGAGGGCGACGTGATGCATTTCAGATTTAATGCTTAAAGGCGCGCCCTCTCGCGCGCTCTCCACTTTCGAGCTTATCGCCTTTGTGGCGGCGATGATGTCGCTGAACGCGCTCACCATCGATGTCATGTTGCCAGCGCTGCCTGATATCGGCCGCGATTTCGCGCTGACGAACGACAATGACCGTCAATTGGTCATCATCGCCTTCGTAACGACGTTCGGCATCGCACAACTTGTCTATGGCGCGCTTGCCGACGCCTTCGGACGCCGCATCGTCCTGATCTGGGCGCTTGTTATCTATCTTTTTGGCACGCTGCTCTGCGTGGCGGCGCCTACGTTTGAATTATTGCTGGCCGCACGCGCCATGCAAGGCTTGGGCTCCGCTGCGACGCGCGTCGTGGCCACATCGGTCGTACGTGACACGGTTTCAGGTCAGCGCATGGCGCAGATCATGTCGATGGCGATGACGGTCTTCATGATCGTGCCGATCGCAGCGCCCAGCGTAGGCCAACTTATTCTGTTTGTGGCGCCGTGGCGCTGGATCTTCGGCGCTCTGCTAATCTTTTCGGCGCTCGTTTTGGTCTGGACGCTGTTGCGCTTACCCGAAACGCTGAGAGCAGAAGACCGCACACCGTTCCGTCTCGGCCCCACCTTCGCCAATTATGCCGCCGTGCTCTCGCATCGTCAGTCCCTCGGCTACACACTCGCCTCAAGCTTCCTGACTGCGGCCGTGTTCGGCTACATCGCCGTTTCCGAGCAGATCTTCGTTGATATCTACGAACTCGGCGCAGCCTTTCCGCTCGCCTTCGGCGCCATCGCTATTGCTATGTCGTTTGGAACCGCGGGCAATGCGCGCTTGGTTACACGCATTGGCATGCGCCGCGTGTCGCAAGCCTGCGCGCTATGGTTCACCGGGTTCGCCGCGCTGAACGCGGCCCTCACCTTAAACGGCATCGACTCTTTTTGGATTTTTGCGATAGGGCTTTCGCTGACACTCGGCGTTCTCGGCGGCATGAGCGGCAATTTTGGCGCGTTGGCTATGGAACCTGCGGGCCGCATGGCCGGCGTCGCCGCTGCTTTATACGGATCGCTGACGGCCTCGGTGGGCGGCATGATCGGCGCTGTGCTTGCGCGCCTATACAATGGAACGACAACTCCGTTCCTGCTCAGTCTTGTCGTGCTCGGCGCCGCCGTGTTCGCCGCCCTAGCCTGGACCGAACGCTGGCGCCTGTTCCGGCGCGATCCACCGCCGCAATAATGACGACCACTCACAGGATACAGCCAGAAATGACGCCAGAGCAGATCAAGCTGAAAAGCAGCCATGACGGCTTCGTCTTTCCCGCCCTCAAACACAGCCCGCCCAGCAAGCCCTTGGGCGGCGTTGTCGTCATCCAGGAAATCTTCGGTCTCACCCCGCACATCGCGGAAATGAGCGCGGCTTTTGCCGAAGCCGGCTATGAAGCGATTGCGCCCGCTCTGTTCGAGCGCGTGGAAAAAGGTTTCCTCGCAGAACCTGACGCAGCGGGCGTCGCCAAGGGCCGCGCCGCTGTCACGGCAACGCCATGGGATCAGGTCGCCGCCGACATCCAAGCCGCCATCGACGCTCTGCCCAAGCCATGCTTCGTCACCGGATTTTGCTGGGGCGGCGCCGCTGCGTGGCTCGCGGCGCAACGCTGCAAGCAGGTGCGCGCCGCATCCTGCTTCTATGGACGGCTCATCACCAATTTGCTCGATGCGCCAACCAAGGCGCCGGTCATGCTGCATTATGGCGCGCGCGACGCCTCCATTCCGCCCGAAGATATCGAGCGCGTGCGTCTGGCGGCGCCGAACGCGCCTCTCTATCTCTACGATGCGGGCCACGGTTTCTGCCGCAAGGCGAGCGCCGATTATGACGCCGCCTCTTGCGACCTGGCGCTGTCGCGCACGCTCAATTGGTTCGCGCGCTGGCGCGCGGCGGGAGAGGACGCATGATCGACCATGTTTCCGTTGGCGTCACCAACATGGCGCGCGCCAAGACATTCTACGACGCGGCGCTGGCGCCGCTCGGCATGGCGCCGATCTTCCCGGTCGAGATCAGCGGCCAGCTCGTCGGCATTGGCTATGGCCAAGGCGCGCAGCCGGCCTTCTGGGCGCAATTGCCGCTCAACGGTCAGCCCGCGAGTCAAGGCAATGGCGCGCATATCGCGCTGCGCGCGGCCAAGCGCGCCGACGTTGACGCCTTTTATCTCGCCGCTTTGGCGCAAGGGGGCATAGAGGATGGCGCACCGGGCCTGCGCACCGAATATCATCCGAATTATTACGCGGCCTTCGTGCGCGATCCCGACGGCAATAAGATCGAGGCTGTCTGTCACGGACCGGAATGAGGCGTTCCGCCTTGTGCCGCTTCCGCCGCGCTGCTAGCACCGCCGCCCATGCCGCAAGCCTCCGCCCTCCTCAACGTCATGATCGCCGCCGCGCGCAAAGCCGCACGCGCGCTGTCGCGCGATTTCGGCGAAGTCGAAAATCTCCAGGTCAGCCGCAAGGGCCCGGCCGATTTCGTCTCCTCCGCCGATCTCAAGGCCGAAAAGACGCTGTTCGAGGAATTGTCCAAGGCGCGCCCCGGTTACGGCTTCCTGATGGAAGAGCGCGGCAAGGTGGAAGGCACCGACAAAACCAATACCTGGATCATCGATCCGCTCGACGGCACCACCAATTTCCTGCACGGCATTCCGCACTTCGCCATTTCCATCGGGCTTGAGCGCGAGGGCATTCTCGTGGCCGGCGTCGTTTACAATGTTGTACGCGACGAGCTGTTCTGGGCCGAGAAAGGCCAAGGCGCGTATCTCAACGATCGCCGCCTGCGCGTGGCCGGCCGCACCGATCTGCGCGAGTGCCTGTTCGCCACCGGCACGCCCTTCCACGGCAAGCCGGGCCATGATGTTTTCCTCGCCGAAGTCGAACGCGTGATCGCGCGCAGCGCGGGCGTGCGCCGCTTCGGCGCGGCCTCGCTCGATCTCGCTTATGTCGCGGCCGGACGCTTCGACGGCTATTGGGAGCGCGGCCTCAGCCCGTGGGACGTCGCCGCAGGCGCGGTGATCGTGCGCGAAGCGGGCGGCTTCGTGAAAGAGATCGAGGGCGGCGATTTCCTGAAGACCGGGAACCTGATCGCAGCGAACGAGCGGCTGCTGCCGGTATTGACCAAGACGGTGCGCGGGGCGTGAGCGCCAGCGCGGCGCGCGCACGGAAAGTCTCCGCCTGGGAGATCGCTCTCTTCGCCACGCCCGCCGCGCCGCTTCTGGCGCTGACGCTGCCGACCGTCATTTTTCTTCCGCCGTATTTCGTCACGCATCTTGGCCTGCCGCAGGCGCTTGTCGCGTTCATGTTTCTCGGCGCACGCGCGCTCGACATTATCGTCGACCCCGCGCTCGGCGCCTTGCAAGACCGTACCGTTTCCAGCTTCGGCCGCCGCCGCTTGTGGCTGAGCGCCTGCTGCGCGCCGCTGATGCTGTTCATCTGGATCGTGTTCATCGGCCTTACGCCGGGTTCGGGCCAAGCCAGCGCCACGCTCAGCGTGTTTGCGCTCTATCTGATCTTCGGCGCCATGATGGTGGCGCATCTCGGATGGTCGGGCGAGCTGATCCCCACCTATCACGGCCGCACGCATGTGCTGGGCGCGGTACAAACCGCGAGCATGGCCGGCCAAGTCATCCTGCTCGCGCTCGCCGCGTTCGTCACCGCCGGAATGGGCGGCAGTGACGCAGACGCCGTGCATTGGATGGGCTGGACGCTCATCATCATGCTCCCGCTGACCACCGCGCTGACCGTGTTCGGCGTGCGCGAGCGCCCCATTCCGCCGCAGCCGCACATGCCGTTCAAAACGGCGCTGAAAACGGTGCTTTCAAATCCGCTCGCGCGGCGCGTGCTCGTGCCCGACCTCTTGCTCGGCATCGTGCAAGGCGTGTCGGGCGGGCTGTTCCTGTTTTACTTCCAATACGTGCTCGGCTTTGAGCGCGAGTCGCAGACTTTGGTAGCGATCTATTTCGTCGCCGGACTTGCCGGCGTGCCGATCTGGTGGATGCTGGCGCGGCGCATCGGCAAGCATAAGGCGCTGCGCACCGCCTTCGCTTACGCCACGATCGCCACCTTCCTCATTCCGCTCATCCCCTACGGCAATTTTCCCGCCGCGATCTTCTTCATGATCGCCGGCGGGCTCGCGCAAGGCGGCGGCGTTTTGCTGACGCGCTCGCTGATGGCCGACGTGGTTGACGATGATGAATTGCGCACAGGCTCGCGCCGCTCAGGCATTTATTTCGGCCTGCTGCTGATGACGTCCAAGATCGGCCTCGCCGCCGGCCCGGCCGCCTTCGGCGCGCTCGAACTGTTCGGCTTTGACGCATCGCTCGGCGCCAACAATCCGCCGGGCGCGCTGTTCGCGCTCAGCGCCATCTTCATTGGCGTGCCGGCTATCATGGGCGTGTTGGCGTTTTTCTCGCTCAACAATTACCCGCTCGACGAAAAGGCTCAGGCCGCGCTGGCGGCCGCCATCGAAGAGCGCCATGTCGCAAACAGCGAAAACACTCTAGGGCCTTCCACCAGATAGCGGCGCCACAAGCGCGCCGGCTCGCTGGCCAAACGATGCAGCCATTCCAATCCCATGGCGCGCATCCAGCGTGGCGCACGCGCTTTTCGCCCCGAGAGGAATTCCAGCGCCGCGCCAACACACAGGCCAACGCCCGTCGCGCCCGCATGCTGCGCGATGGCATACGCAATCATTTCCTGTTGCGGCGCGCCCACGCAGATAAAAATGAAGCGTGCGTCCTGCCGAGCCGCGAACGCCGCCGCATCGACTACCGCGTGCGGATTATCCTTCAGATTGCGCGCCGCATCGTGCCAGCGCAGATCGGTGAGGCCATAGCGCTGTTTAAGTTCGGCGATGCCCTTCTCGTCGCCGCCAATCACCACGACCGGCTCATGGCGATCGATAACGGTGTCGAACAGGCGCTCAGTGAGATCGGCGCCGGTCGCTTGCGGCAGATCGATATTAGCCTTCGCGGCGAGGCGTTTCAGAATGCGACTGTCGTTCAGCGTCAACCATGCCGCGTCATAAAGCGCCCAGCGCCCCGGCTCGTCATCGAGCCCTACCGCGTGCGCCACGTTGGGCGTCGCCACATAAGCAAACGGCAAATCCAGCGTCGCGCGCGCAGACACAGCATCCACCGCGGCGTCCAGATCCAAACCGCTGAATCGGAAGCCGAGAAAAGAAACCGCACGCGTCTGTTGGAGCGATCCGTCAAAGGCCATTTTTCTTTACCCTTAATCTGCCTTAGCGTTGTTTGAGTGCTCTATGCAGAAAACGGGCCGGATGAATCGCCTTGAGGGCGAACACCGACAAAGCCTGGGTTTCTTCGAACATTTCAGCCGCTATGCGTTCGCCTAGAAGCGGCGCCAAGGTTAAGCCCCGCGCGCCGAGACCGCCGCTAACGTAAACGCCGTGATGCGCCGGCGGGACAATGTCCGGCGCGGGCCGCCCGTGCGCGAGCCCGGCAAACGCATCCAGCCACGCCTCCGCATCCGGCAATAGACCGGCAATCGGCGCGCGGTCAGGCGTCGCCGCGCGCATCGATGCACGCGATTGTAGACTCTCTTGGTTAAGGCTCGCGGCTATTTCAGGCGCAAGCTGCGCCAGTGCTTGCAGGTTGCGCGCGCGCGCCTCGGCGGGATCGGCCTGCGCTTTATCGAACGTCGCGCCAAACAATACGCCCTGCTCGAACGGCGCCGCATAAGAGCCCCGCGCCAGCGCACGCTCCGGCGCGCGCGCTTGGCCCCATTCGATCTGACCGTAAGAAAGCTGAAGCGGCAGAAACTGCGCCGGAGCGAAACGCGCAAGCGCGGCGCCGCATGCCAACACGACCGCATCGGCCTTAAGCACCGCGCGGCCATCCGGCGCGCGCACAATCCAACCGTCATCGGTGCGGTCGATCGCGCCAAGCGGCGTTTCGTACAGAATGCTCGCCTCGCGCAGCATCGCTTCAATTGCCGCGCGCGGCCGCACCAGCCCCGCCCTTGCATGCAACGCCGCGCCATCCGGCAAACGGCTCAGCCACTCTTCCGGCAGAGGCGGATCGGCCAACAAATCGGCCAGCGCTTCGGCGCGCTTGGCATCGGCCCGCTCCTCGACCCCGCAGCGTGTGAACACGCCCATCTCTTCGTATGCGCGCACAGCTTCGAGGTAAGCGGCGAGATACAGTTCGGCCAACGGACCTGCCCGATCGAGCCGCGGCATGATCAGCCCCGCCGGGTTGCCGCTGGCGCCCGCACCCAGATCCGGCGCCGCCTCCAGCACGACAGCTTCCACGCCACGCCGCGTCAGCGCCTGGGCGCAGGCAGCCCCGGCGATGCCCGCGCCAATAATGGCGACGCGCTTAGGGAAGGCCGGTGCATAGGGATATGGCGCACTTGTATGGAGCGCCGGCGTCCCCGCCGGCCCGGACGCTGGTGCTCCTGAAAACACCGCCTCCAGCCGCTCGCGCTTTTTGCCGAAGCCAGGCTGCTTGGTAACGGCGAAGCCAGCAGCCGCCAGTTCGCTGCGCACAGCGGCGGCGACGGTGAATGTCGCCAAGCGGGCGCCCGGCGCCGACAAAGCGGCGATGCGCGCCATGATGGCGGGCGACCACATGGCTGGATTGCGGGAAGGCGCGAAGCCGTCGAGGAACCAGGCGTCGAAGCGTCCGACCATGGCGCCCAGCACCGCCTCGGCCTCCCCCGGATACAGCGTCAGGGAAAAGCCATCCTCGGGAAACCAAAGCCGCTGCGGCGCAGCCGCGCGCACCGGCCATCGGTCCAGCAGCAGCTGAGCAAGATCCTCGACTTCTGGAAAAGCAGACAGCGCTTGGGCGGCGTCAGCCACGCCAAGTGGGAATGCCTCAATGGTCGAGATATGCAATTGTGCATGGGGCTCGCGGGTGCGCCGCCAGGCCCGCCATACCGCCAGAATGTTGGTCCCCGATCCGAAACCAAGCTCACAAATTCTGAAACGATCCCTGCCGCGCCAAGCGTCCGGCAAGCCGCAGCCTTGCACAAAGACCGCCTCGGCCTCCGCCAGACCACCATCCCGAGAGAAATAGATATCGTTGAAATCGCGCGCGCGGGGCGCACCGTCTGGCAGCCATTCAAGCGCGGGGGGCGGCGGCATACGTGGCATCGGCCACCTCAATAACCCGGCCGCCAAAAGCAAACGAGCCGCCCTTTCGGACGGCTCGCCGCTTTAGCTAGCAGAAACTGCTTAGTGAGCCGGAGCTTCTTCAGCCGGCGCTTCGGCCGGAGCTTCAGCCGGCGCTTCGGCAGCAGCCGGATCAACCGGAGCTTCCAGCGGCGCTTCTTCCGGAACCATGGTTTCTTCCACGGCAGCCGGAGCTTCCTCGGGCGTCGTCGTCGTTTGGCCGCAGGCCGCGACGCCGAAGGCGAGAACGGCAGCGGCGGCGGCCGCCATGCCCAACTTGAACTTCGTCATGTGTTCTACCCCTCGTCTCAGCGAAGGGGTTAGCCCCCAACGCAGGATGGGGATTCCATGCCAAGGATTAACCACGAAGGCAACCCTCGCAGCCGCTCACGGCCATGCAAATCTGCATAGCGACGAGACTCAGATTCAAGCCTCCGCGGCCGCCGCCAGAGCTTCTTCAAGCTGCGCAAAGCTAGGCTGCAGCGAGCTCGGCACCGATCCGCGTCCGATCTCTACTGAAACTTGCGCGGCGTTGCCGTGCAAGTGCGCCACGAGCACATCCCGGATAATTTTGTAGAATTGAGCGTCATGCTCGATCACGCCGTTCAGGCGCGAGGCCATCGGGCCGACGATGCCATAGGCGAGGAACACGCCCAGGAAGGTGCCGACCAGCGCCTTGCCGATCATCAGCCCGAGCACTTCCGGCGGCTCGTTGATCGCACCCATGGTCTTCACGATGCCGAGCACCGCCGCGACGATGCCGAGCGCCGGCAAGCCGTCGGCCATGTTCTGCAGTGCGTGCGCCGGATGCAGCGCCTCGTGATGGTGCTTTTCGATCTGCTTTTCCATGGCGTCCTCGACCTGATGCGGATCGTCGAGGTTCATGGTCATCATGCGCAGCGTGTCGCAGATGAAATCCACCACAAAATGGTCTTTGCAGAGCTTCGGATACTTCTGGAAGATCGCGCTCTCTTTGGGATTTTCGATGTGCGGCTCAAGCGCCACGACGCCCTTTGTCTTCATCAGCTTGGTGAGCTGGAAGAGCAGCGCGAGCAGATCCGAATAATCCTTCTTGCCCCATTTGGGGCCGCTCATGACTTTGCCGAAGCCGCCGATCACGCCCTTGAGGCCGTTCATATCGTTCATGATGATCTGCGCGCCGACGGCCGCGCCGAAGATCATCATGAATTCCATCGGCGCCGCTTCGATAATGACCTCGAAGTGGCCGCCAGCGAGCATGAACCCGCCGAACACCATGCCGAAAACGACAACGAGACCAATTATAGGAAACATGGATAATGCGCGTTAACCGAGAGCCCCAACCAGAGGGCTTTATGCCCGAACGCGCTTAACGCCCGGTTGCCAATGACGCGGTTTGCGCTGTGTTTTAGAGGTTTTGTACCTTGTTAAGGGCTAGCCCGCCGCCGCGCGCGCCGCCTCCAACACCACGTCCGTCGCGCGTCCGCGCACCTCCATGCCACGGGCGCGTTCGAACGCGCGGATCGCCGCGCGCGTACGCGAACCGATCACGCCATCCGCGCTGCCAGCATCATAGCCAAGACGGTTTAGCAGCTGTTGCAAATCGCGAATGCCGCCGCTTTGCAAACCGATGGGCTCACGCGACGCCGCAGGCGCAACGCCTGTCCTCTGACGCAATTGATTGAGCAGTACAGAAGTGGGAAAGCCGTCGGCCAGCAAACCTTGGTCAACTTGAAACGCACGCACCGCACCGCGCGTCTTTGAGCCGAACAAACCGTCCGGTTCACCCGCATCGAAGCCAAGACTATTGAGCAATGTCTGCAATTCCAGCGTTTCGTCGCGATTGAGCGAACCCAACGCGCGCGGCCAGTTCGCCACCAGGCCGCCGCGCCCATCCATCGCGCGCGCCAGCAGCGCCACCACCAATGCGTAGCGATCGGAATTGTTGTAGCGGCGGATCACACCGAAATTGTGATGCAGCAACAATGCGGGCCCCTGCGCGCCGGCAGGAAGAAACAATTGCGCCTGCAAGGAACGCTGCCCAACCGGCCAAGCGGCGCCGTCAACGCGGCGCAAACCGCGCGCGTCCCAATCGGCCACCGAGCGCTGCGATCCATCGGCGAGCGCGTAATCGAAATTCGCCGGCAGGATCACTTCATCGAACACCGGCTCGCCCGCGCGCCAGCCGCGATCGCTGAGATAGTGCGCGATCGAGGCGGCGACGTCGCCGCGATTATTCCAGATGTCGGCATGGCCATCGCCATCCCAGTCCACCGCCGTCGTGAGATAGACGTCCGGCATGAATTGCGGCTGGCCCAGCGCGCCCGCCCATGACGAACGCAATTGCCCCTGATCGGCGAGATCGCGCTCCACCATCTCGGTCAGCGCCAGCAAATAGCCTTCGAATTGCGAGCGGCGGCGGCCTTCATGCGCCAGCGTGGCGAGCGCGGCGGCAGCGTCGTAATTCAGCGCCGCGCCGCCGTAATTCGACTCCAAGCCCCAAATGCCGAGAATGATGCCGTTCGGCACGCCATAGCGCTGCTCGACCGCGTTTAGAGTGCTCTCGATCTGATTTTTAAGTGCGCGGCCGTCCTGGATACGACGATCTGACACGCGATTGGTCACGTAATCCCACACCGGGGCGACGAATTCAGGCTGGCGCTGGTCCAGCTCGACGATCCGCGGATCGGGCCGCGCCCCGGCCAGCAGGCGCCCCAGCACCGCCGGATCCCGCCCCCGCGCCACCGCCCGGCGCGCGAAATCGTCGCGCCAAGCGTCGAATGAAGCATCTCCAGAGGAGGCAAAACTAGGCGGATCGGGCGTAGGCTGGGCCGAAACCAGCACCTGACCGCAAGCGAGGCTCATCAGCACCGCCGCAAAGCCGAATATAGTACGGCGCATCTGCCACCCTTCCATCCAGAACCCTCTAGCGGCTTACGGTGCGTCGCCGATTGCGGCAACGCTCCACGATTGACTTCCCGCCGCGCCGACTTTATTCACCCCGCTTCCTTTTCGACCCGGAACCCGGCCATGAAAGTCAAGTCGTCGCTCAAATCCCTCAAAGCCCGCCACCGGGCCTGCCGGGTCGTGCGCCGCAAAGGCCGCGTCTACGTGATCAACAAGGTCGATCCGCGTTTTAAAGCGAAGCAGGGCTGAATTAGGCCCCAATTCCGGCTCAACTAGGTCGCGCGCCCATCGTGGGCGTGATGAATTTCGTGTAAGGTCAGAAGCGATTCTGGTCGCGATGCGCGCTTTAACATTTGCCATTGTTGTTTCTGCTCTCGCGCTCGCCGGCTGCGGCGTAGGCGAACGCACGGCCGCGCGTAGCGATCCCGCGCTCGACTCCCTTTTCACGCAACTCGAAACCGCCGAGACCGCCGACGCCTCCGCGCCGGTCGAGCAGGAAATCTGGGAGCGCTGGGCCGACAGCGGCTCGCCGACCGTCAATATTCTGCTTGAACGCGCCTCAGCCGCCGAAAGCGCGGGCGACGCCGAATTGGCGCTGCGGTTTCTCGATCAAGCCAGCGACCTCGCCCCGGATTATGCCGAGCCTTGGAACCGGCGCGCCAACATCGCCTACGATGCCGACGATTATTCCGGCGCGATTGCAGCCATCCAGGAAACGCTGAAGCGCGAGCCCCGTCATTTTGGCGCGCTGGCGGGCCTGGGGCTGATCTATGAAGAACTTGGCCAGGAACGCTCCGCGCTCGAAGCCTTCCGCGCCGCGCTGGTCGTGCATCCGCATTACGAAATTGCCCAACAGGGCGTGCGCCGGCTCGAACCCCGCGTCGACGGCCGCGACGCCTGATGCTTTGGCTGGCCGCCGCCGCCTTGGCGGCGGCTCTGCTCGGATTCGCGCTTAGCGCACACGCACGCTCTTACGTGCGCATGGCCGAAGCCCGCTGGCCGGCTGAAGGCCGTTTTATCGAAGCTGAAAACATAAAGCTGCACCTGCGCGAAGCCGGCGAGACGCACGCGCCGCGTGTTCTGCTTATTCACGGCGCCAGCGCCAATCTGCGCGAAATCTGGCGCCCGCTCGCCGATGCGCTCGCCTGCGATCATCACGTCATCGCATACGATCGCCCCGGCATGGGCTATTCGGCGCGTCCGCGCCGCAACGCGCAAACGCTCGCCTTTCAAGCACGCATCGCCGCGCGCGTTTTGGAGCAAGCTGGCGGCGAACCAACCATCATCGTCGCGCATTCGCTTGGCGCGGCGGTCGCCTTGCGTTTGACGCTCGACTTTCCGCATCTCGTCGCCGGGCTGGTGCTGATCGCGCCGGCAAGCCATCCCTATCCCGGCGAGAATGCGTGGTGGGCGCGCGCCGCCGCCGCGCCGTTCTTTGGTGACGTGTTCTGTGGATTGCTGGTGCCCTGGCTTGGCCCAATCCTTGGGCGCGCTGGCATCGCCAACAATTTCGCGCCAGCCAAGACGCCTGTGAATTATTATGACGAGGCGGGCGTCGGACTCATCTTCCGTCCGCGCGCCTTCCGCGCCAGCGCACGCGATGTCGTTGCAACCAAACGCGAATTCGCCGCCCAAGCGCCGCGTTATGGCGACATCATCGCGCCGGCCCTGATCGTGACCGCCGACAGAGATCACGTCGTCAGCCCGAATATCCACGCCCGCCCGCTGGCAAGCGAGCTTTCCGCCGAATTGGTGATTGCGCCCGATACCGGCCACATGCCGCACCGGCTGCGTACGGATCTGGTGATAGCCGCGATTCGACGTGTCGAGGGCATGGCGGCGGACGCGGACGCTGGTTAGCCTCCCTTAACGATTCGATTCTTTTGGGTGAGGTTTGGTGATGCCGGATTTTGGCGCGACGTCGGAAGCAGCCGTCACGGATGCACAGACGCTGACAGGCACGGCGCAGGAAAAGCTGCGCCAGCTGGTCGCGCGCATCGAAAAGCTCGAGGAAGAAAAGAAGAGCATCGCCGACGACGTCAAAGAGACTTACGCCGAAGCGAAAGCGATGGGATTCGACACCAAAGTGCTGCGCCAAGTGGTGAAGTACAGAAAACAGGACCGCCAAGAGCGCGAAGAGCAAGAACAAGTGCGCGAGCTCTACCTGCACGCGCTCGGCGAGATCTAAGCGCATCTTGTCACCGTGAGTAACTGCGGGCTAGCGTGAGGGCGAGTTCGCCCCATGAAGCGCTGGCAAAAAGTCTTGATCACGGTCGGCGGCACCATCCTCTTGGTGGCGCTAATCCTTATCGCTTGGTACGCCATCGGCATCGTCCACTGGCTTCTCATGGGCATGTGCAGCGGTTTCGACTGCGGCTATGTGCGTGACTCCGAGAGAGAACTCTTCGGCATTCTAAAGTGGGTCGCTCTGGCCGTATTCACGCTGCACTTCTTTCTCTGTTTTCGATGGGTGCTAGCCACGCCCAAGAACGCGCCGCCAGATGCCCCGCGACATTGATCCCAAGCAGACGCGCAAGGCGCAGCGGATCATCCGCAAGCTTGCGGCCCAAGGCGAAGCCAAGGAAGTCATCGATCCGGAAACCGGCGAACTCAAACCCGGCGAAGGCATTGTCGATTACTCGCAGTGGGAAAGCGAATTCCTCAGCGAGGTCGATCAGCGGCTGGAGAAGTATGGCTCCGCCTTCAACGATCTCGGCAAAGGTCGCAAGGACGATGCGCTCTCCCACCTGCAAACGGTGAAGCTGAAGGAAATCGCCGCCAAAGCGCGCGGCAAGAAGCGCAAAGGCCTCACCACGAAAAAGCCGCTGGGCTGGAAGAAGCGTCAGCGGCCAAAGGAAGAGAGCGATGGCGAAGAAGGCTGAGCCCAAACTGCTTTCGGGCGGCAATCCGCAGATCGCCAAAGGCTATGGCGACGAGCCGGTGCAAGCCTACATCGCCGCTTTGCCCGGCTGGAAACACGATCTCGGCGCGCGCCTCGATGCGCTGATCGTCAAAGCCGCGCCCGGCGTCAAAAAAGCGGTGAAGTGGAACTCGCCCTTCTATGGGGTCGAGGACGGCGTCTGGTTCCTCAGTTTCCACGCCTTCACGAAATACATGAAGGTCACCTTCTTTCGCGGCGACGCGCTGAAGCCCCAACCGCCAGGAACATCAAAGCAAGAGGCCGTGCGCTATTACGACATCCACGAAGGCAAGCTTGACGAAAAGCAATTCACGGCTTGGGTAAAGCAAGCCAGCAAATTGTCGGGAGAAAAACTATGAGCGGAGACTGGCGCGGCGAAATGCTCTCACGCGTGCGCGCGCTGATCGAAGCCGCCGATCCGCAAATGATCGAAGAGCGCAAATGGAAGAAGCCGACCAATCCCGCCGGCGTGCCGACATGGTCGCATGACGGCATCGTCTGCACCGGCGAGACCTATAAGGATAAGGTCAAGCTCACCTTCGCCAAAGGCGCCGCGCTCGGCGATCCGTCCGGGCTGTTCAATGCCAGCCTCGACGGCAATGTGCGCCGCGCCATCGACCTTTATGAAGGCGATGCGCTCAACGAAAAAGCGTTCAAGGCGCTGATCCGCGAAGCGGTGAAGCTCAATGCCACGAAAGCGAAGAAGAAGGCTTAGCCCGCCGCCTTCTCTTCGAGGCCGTATTCGCGCAGCTTGCGATAGAGCGTGGAGCGGCCAATGCCGAGACGGCGCGCCACTTCGCTCATATGCCCGGCATAATGATCGATCGCGAGTTCGATCAGATCGCGCTCGATCTGCTCCAGCGCGCGCAAATGCCCTTCGCCGTCATAAATGTCGACCGGCGCGGATTCCGCGTCACTCGCCTCGCTGACAGCGGCGCTGAACGCCGCATGCGCTTGCTCAAACTGATCGTTCGCCGCCATCGGCACGTCTTCCTCGTGCGCGTCATTGGCGGCCATCAGCGGCTTCAAGCCCGAGATCTGCGGGAAATCTTCCGGCTGCAGCAATTCGCCTTCG
>JAUIJZ010000161.1 GCA_030430715.1 Alphaproteobacteria bacterium | reverse complement strand
TGAAGCGCGAAAAGCTTTTCTTATTGCCGGGCGACGGCTCTGCCGGAGACCGCCTGCCGCTCGCGTCCTTGCCCGTGCTGAGCTATGACGACTATCCGTATCACATCACGCCCGATCCCTCGGAAGTGCGCGGGCCGTTGAGCGCGCGCCATGAAGCGTTGCGCGAGCGGGCGCCGGCTGGCCCGGTGCGGACGGCGATGACGATCCAGCCGCGCGACGGAAGGCTCTGTGTGTTCATGCCGCCGGTGGAGCGGTTGGAGCATTATTTCGAATTGCTCGCAGCTATCGAAGCGTGCGCCGCCGATCTTGACGTTGAGGTTCGCCTGGAGGGCTACAAGCCGCCGGCCGATCCGCGCATCGGCATGCTGTCGGTCACGCCCGATCCCGGCGTCGTTGAAGTCAACGTGCATCCGGCCGCCTCATGGGCGGAAGCGGCAGCTATCGCCGAAGGCGTTTATGCCGATGCCGAAGCAGTCGGCATGCGTGCGGAGAAATTCTATTTCGACGGCCGCCATATGAGTTCGGGCGGCGGCGCTCATATCGTGTTCGGCGGCGAAACGCCAAACACCTCGCCCTTCCTGCTGCGGCCCGATTTGCTCAAGAGTATTCTGATCTATTGGCAGCGCCACCCGAGTTTGTCGTACTTCTTTTCCGGCCAATATGTCGGCCCCTCCAGCCAATCGCCGCGCATCGACGAAGCGCGCCACGAAGCCTTGTACGAATTGGAGATCGCGCTTTCGCGTATCCCCGCGCCGGACGGCGACGATCCGGCGCCGCCGCCCTGGCTGATCGACCGGCTGCTGCGCAATCTTCTGGTCGACGCCAGCGGCAATACGCACCGCGCGGAAGTCTGCATCGACAAGCTCTATTCGCCGCACGGGCCGATGGGCCGTCTTGGGCTGGTCGAATTGCGCGCGTTCGAAATGCCGCCCAATGCGCGGATGGCATTGGCGCAGCAGGCGCTGTTGCGCGCTTTGATCGCCTGGTTCTGGCGCGCGCCGATCGATGCGCCGCTGGTCCGCTGGGGCACGGCGCTCGCGGATAAATTTCTGCTCTCGGAGTTTGTTTGGGCCGATCTATGTGCCGTGCTCGAAGATCTGCGCGGCGCGGGCTACGCCTTCGACCCCGCCTGGTTCGAGCCGCAGCGCGCATTCCGCTTTCCGGTGCTGGGCGAAGCGCAATGCGGCGACGCTTCGCTCACGTGGCGCGGCGCGCTTGAGCCGTGGCACGCGCTGGCTGACGATAGCGGTTCAGGCTCCTCGCGCATGATGGACGTTTCGGTCGCGCGTATCGAATTGATCGCGGAGAATTTTGATCCCGAGCGCTACGTCATCGCTTGCAATGGCCGCCGTGCGCCCATGATTGAGACGGCGCGCGCCGGCAGGTTCGCCGCCGGCATTCGCTTTAAGGCTTGGCGGCAAGAGCAGGGCCTGCACCCCACGCTCGATCTCGATGCGCCATTGCGCTTTGACGTGTTCGACCTGCGCGCCGGTGAAGCGATCGCCGCGTTTCAATATCATGTCGCCAGCGATCAGCCGGGCCGGCCCGCCAATGCCGGGGAAGCGCGCCAGCGCCGCCGCGCCCGCTTCATGCCTGCGCCAATCAATAGCGCACTATCGCCGCCGCACGCCGAAGCGCGCGACAACGAATTTCCGGCGACGCTCGATCTGCGCCGCCGGCGTGTTTCACTCTGAGGGTGGCGCTTCTTCCTGCTGTCGATTGCCGCCGATGGCGTTGCGCAACAATCCGCCGAGCGCTTCGCGCGCCGCGTCTTCGCGCGTTTGCGGCTGCGCCGGCTCTTCCTGCGCCGCGGTTTGTCGGCTGGCGGGCGTTTCCGCCGCGCCTTCTTCCGCCGCGGGCGTTTCGGTCGCCGGCGTCTCCGGCGTAATGCCGAACAGCGCAGCGCCAAGGCGCCCGAGCGGATTGTCGCCATCTTGCGCCTGACGGCTCAGAATGTTGCGCAATTCGTTTTGTACCACATCTTCCAGAGCCGGGCGGAAGCTTACGCTCGACCATGGCCCCGATATGCGAAACGGAACGCCGATGCCGGCGATGCCGGAATCGCCGCCCTGGCCTTGCGCCGAATTCACCAGGCGCGGCGCCAAACGCATATCGATGGTTTGCTCGCCGATATTGACGAGGCCGCTGCCTTCCATCCGCGCTGCCGGCAGCATCATGCGCAGATTATCCGTCGCCGCCACGCCGCTGGAGACGGCGAAGTTCGCACTCATTTCGCTGAAATCGGTGGCGCCGCCTTGAGCGACGGCTTCTCGGTTGGCGACCGCCTGCAGCGTGCGCGCGATGGCGCCAAGATTGAGGCCCCGCCATTCCCCGTCATTGAAAGTAAAGGCGGCGTTGCCGTTCAGACTGCGCATCAGCGCCGCTTGGCTTGCGCCGCTGCCGACCAGAGAGGCGCGCAGATTGCCGCGGCCGATAATCTTGTCGAAGCCGATTGCATCACGCAGCAACGGCTCTGCCTGAATGTTTTGCGCGTCCAATTCTACGGCAATGCGCGGCGTCGCGCCCGAACCGTCGGCGATCAGCCGCGCCGTGCCGCCGCCGCCATAAAGCGATATGCGTGAAAGGCGGGCATCCGCCGCGCCATTGGCCAGCCGCAATCCTAGCGCGACGTCGGAAAAACTCATGCGTTGGAAACGCAGCCCGGCCAGGCTGAGGTTCAGGTCGGCGTCGAGCGCACGCAAGCCCGAAAGATCGAGCGGCGCGGTGCTCCATTGCGCGTTCACCGCGACGCCGCCTTCTTCGCCGCCTTGCGCGGGCGCCGGCAGATAGGGGTTGAGATCAATCTGACCGGCTTGCAGCGCGCCCGTGACTTTGAGGCGCCCGCTTTCCTGCGTAATCAGCGCCAGCGCGCCGCGCGCGGCGATGTCGTCCATATTGAGGCTGGCGTCGGCAAGATCGATGCGATCGCCTTCGCGCACCATCTGGCCGCTGACTCGAAACGCGCCGAACCCACCGCCATTGGCCATCGGCGAACCGATCCAAGCCATCAGCCGGCGCAAGCTCGAACCATTAGCCTCGAGCGCACCGGCGAGGCGTCCGGTTTCGGCGTTAAAGCCGCCGTCGAAATTCGCCGTCAGCGGCGCGGAGCGCACTTGCGCGGTCAGCGGTGTCTCACCGTTTTCTAAAACCGCGCGGGGCAGACCGACTTCGCCGTCGATCGTGATGCGCTCATCGCGGTAATTAAACGCGGCGTCGAGTTGCGCTGGGCTATCGAGCGATTCCAGGGCGACGCTGGCGTCCACGTGCTCAAGCACTAGAGGCGCTTCCGATTCCGCGCCTTGAAATGAGATCATGCTGTCGATCAGGCGCACATCGTCGAGGCGCAGGTCTTCGATCGTCGTGCCGCCTGCTTCGGTCTCCGCTTCCGTGGGGAAGGTCCAGTTGGTTTCCGTTTCCGACTCGGCGAGAAGGCGGACGTCCGCGCCCTCGAAAATAAGCTGGCGCACTTCAACGGCGCCGCGCAGCAACGGCATCACCGCGACAGCGAAGACGATGCGGTCGGCGGCGATGAAGGG
>JAUIJZ010000055.1 GCA_030430715.1 Alphaproteobacteria bacterium | reverse complement strand
CAACATCGTCACGGGCGGGCCGGATGCCGGCGAAGCCATGGTGGCGCATCCGGGCATCGACAAGATTCAGTTCGTCGGCAGCGGCGCCACCGCCAAGAAAGTGCTGAAGAACGCCGCCGATACGCTAAAGCCCTGCGGCCTTGAACTCGGCGGCAAATCGGCGGTGATCGTGTTCGCCGACGCCGACCTGCAAGAAGCCGTGCGGCGCGGCATCGCCGGCGCCGTCAGCGCCAACGGCCAAGGTTGCGTCAACGGCACGCGCCTTCTGGTCGAGCGCCCGATCTACGATCAATACGTCGCCATGCTCGGCGCCACCGCCGGTCATATCAAGGTTGGCGATCCGCTTGATCCGTCCACAATGGTCGGCCCTGTCATCTCTGAAAACGCTTTGACGCGCATTCTCGGCCTCGTCGATACGGCCGTAAAAAAGGAAGGCGGACGCATCGTCACTGGCGGCGAACGTCTCGGCGGCGACATGGCCAACGGCTTCTTCCTGCCGATCACGCTGGTCGCGGACGTCGATCAGAAAAGCTCCATCGCGCAGCACGAAGTGTTCGGGCCGGTGCTCGCCATCACCCCCTTCGAGGGCGAGGATGAAGCCATCGCAATTGCGAACGGCACCGAATACGGTTTGGGCGGCTACATTCACACGCAGAACCTGCGGCGCGCGCATTACATGGCCAGCCAGATCGAATCCGGCGTGGTTACGGTCAATGGCGCCGGTGAAGGCATGACGCCTTGCGTGCCGTTTGGCGGCGTGAAGCAGAGCGGCTATGGCCGCCTTGGCGGCGAAGCGGGCCTGCATGAGTTCCTGCGCACAAAGAATGTGTGGATGAACCTCGCCAAGCCGGCGCCGAAGCAATGAGCCTGCAAGATCCGGTCAAGCGCGTAGAAACCGGCCGCGCACAGCAAGCTGAACTCACCGGCGCGCCCTCGCCCGAGCCAAGCACGCCCTATGAAGCGTCCATCCGCGACTTCCTCTATGCCGAGGTTTGGACGCGCCCTGCGCTCGATCGCCGCTCGCGTTTTCTGATCGCGCTCGCCGGCGGTTCAACCGGCGATACGCCGGCGCACATTATCGAAGGCTACGCCAAAGGCGCGCTCGCGCTGAAAGAGCTGTCGCTTGCCGAATTGCGCGAAGCTGCGTTGCACTTTGCCGTTTATGGCGGCTGGTCGCGCGGCGCTGTCATGGATGCCGCCATTACGCGCGCCGCCAATGCGCTCGGCCTCGATCCCGCACCCTTCCCGCCGATCCGCGCCGAAGCGTGGGATCCGGACGTGCGCTTTGCCGAAGGCGAAAAGAACTTTCACGACGTGATGACCTTCCCCGGCCCGAAGGCGCCGGGCCCGACGGCCTATCTTGGCGGCGGCATTCTGAATTTCGTGTTCGGCGAAATGTGGCGCCGCCCCGGCCTGGACGAACGCGCGCGCCGCTGGCTCACCTTGGTCGGCGTCTCGGACTCATCCTCCGAAATTCCAATCAAGACGCACATCTACGCCGCCATGAAGAGCGGCAACGCCACGTTCGATGAAATGAACGAGTTTGTACTGCAATACGCGGTGCACGCCGGCTGGCCGCGCGCGTCAGTCATCCAGAGCGTCGTGTTCGACCAAGCGCGCCGCATCAAAGAAGGCCAACCGCCAGTTTAAGGAGATCAGGCCCGTGAAGCCCAGCGATATGAAAGGCAAAGCCGCGCTCGTCACCGGCGCCGCTTCGGGATTAGGCCGCGGCGCAGCGCTCGCGCTGGCGCGCGCCGGCGCGGATGTGCTGCTGGTCGATATGAATGCGGCCGGGCTCGAAGAAACCGCAACGCAAGCCAAAGCGCTCGGCGTGAAAGCGCACATTCACGCGACCGATCTTTCCAAGGCTGAGAATTGCACCGCCGCTGTCGCGGCCGCGGTCGAAGCGTTCGGCCGCCTTGATGCGCTCTGCAACGTCGCCGGGATCATCGTCTTCACTCACGCCCACGAAATGAAGCAGGCCGATTGGGAAAAGACGCTCGCGGTCAATCTCAGCGCGCCCTTCTATCTGATCCAGGCGGCAATTCCGCACCTGCTGCAAAGCGAAGGCGCGGTCGTGAACGTCGCCTCGTCGGGCGGCATCATCGGCGAAGCCTATGTCGGCGCTTATTGCGCCTCCAAGGCTGGCCTTATTCACCTCACCAAAGCTCTGGCGATGGAATACGTGCACAAGCCGATCCGCTTCAATGCGGTGGCGCCCGGCGGCATGATGACCAACATCGCCTCCAACATCAAAATGCCAGAAGGCGTGGATTACGAGCTGATCAAACGCTTCAGCGGCATGCGCGGCATGGTCGAAGTTGAGGACGTGGCGGATCTGATCGCGTTCCTCTCCTCAAGCGCCGCGCGCGGCTATCACGGCGCCGTGCTTTCCATCGACAAAGGCATTACGGCGGGCTGATCATGAAAACTGGCTTTATCGGCCTTGGAAGCCAAGGCGCGCCGATGGCGCGGCGCATGATCGATGCGGGCTATGACGTCACGCTCTGGGCGCGCCGTCCCGAAAGCTTGGCGCCATTCTCCGATACATCCGCCAAAACAGCGGCAAGCGTGGCGGATCTCGGCGCCGCCGCCGATCATGTCGGCGTGTGCGTGGTTGACGATGCGGGCGTGCGTGAAGTGTGCGCGCAGCTGATCCCAGCCATGCGCGCGGGATCACGCATCGCCATCCACTCCACCATCGCCCCGGAAACGTGCGTCGAACTCAGCAAGCAAGGCGCGGCGCGCGGCGTGGTCATCATCGATGCGCCAGTGAGCGGCGGCGAACCGGCGGCCAAGGCAGGAGCGCTGACGGTCATGGTCGGCGGCGACGCCGAGGCCGTCGCCGCAGCGCGTCCCGTGTTTGAAACTTTCGGCAAGCTGATCGTTCATCTGGGCGGTGTCGGCGCCGGGCAAAAAGCAAAGCTCGTCAACAACACGCTGATGGCCGCGCACATGGCGCTGGCGCATGAGGCGCTTGCCGCCAGCACCGCGCTGGGCATCGACCGCGCCGCGCTCATTGAATTGGTCAAAGCCAGCAGCGGCCGCAGCTTCGGTTTTGAAGTCTGCTCGCGTCTCCCTGCGCCCGAAGCGTTCGCGCACGGCGCGGCGTTGCTTGCAAAAGACGTACGCCTGCTCGGCGAGATCATGGGCGAAGCGCCCGCTTACGCACGCCTGCGCGACACCGCGCAGCCATTCCTAAATGCCGCGACGAAAGGAAAACCCTCGTGACCTTCTCCATCGATCAATTCCGCCTTGAAGGCAAAGTCGCCATCGTCACCGGCGCCGGCGGCCGCGGGAATTCCATCGGCCGCGCTTATGCGCTGGGCTTGGCCAAGGCGGGCGCCTCCATCGTCGTCGCCGACATGAACGAAGCCGGCGCGAAAGCAGTGGCCGAGGAAATCGCCGCCACAGGCGCGAAAGCGATTGGCGTCGGCGTCGACATCACCAAGCAAGATCAAGTCGAGCGCATGGTGGCCGCCGCGACGGATAGCTTCGGCGGCGTCGACATTCTGGTGAATAACGCTGCTTTGATGGTTGAAGTCGCGGGCGCGCAAATCACCGATATTTCGATCGACGACTGGAACCGTATGATGAACGTCAACGTCACCGGCGCGTTGATCTGTTCGCAAGCGGTGCTGCCCAGCATGCGCGCGCGCGGCGGCGGCAAGATCGTCAACCAGCTTTCCGGCGGCGCCTTCCCGGCCACGGGCAGCTACGGCGTCAGCAAGCTGGCGCTCTACGGCCTGACCACGACGCTTGCGAAAATGCTCGGCAAGGAAAACATCAACGTCAACGCCATCGCGCCGGGCAATGTGAAGAGCGAAGCCGGCAAGATGCTGGTGCCGGACGATTCCCCCTTCATTCAATTCCTGAACATGACCGTCGCCATGCGTCCGCGCGGCGAACCGGACGAATTGGTCGGCGCGTTGCTGCTGCTCTGCTCGGAGGCAGGTTCATGGATCACCGGCCAATGCCTGCACGTTGATGGCGGTTGGGTGCTGCGTCCATAGGATCCAATGGCGGACTCCTTCCCGGAAACGCACTTCAAAGACACGGCGGCGCTGATCTTCGGCGCCGCCAAAGGCATCGGCCGTGCTGTCGCCCTGGAATGGGCGCGGCGCGGCGCGGCTGTCGCGGTCGCGGATATTGATGAAGCTGCCGCACACGCTACGGCGGCGGATATAGAAGCCGCCGGTGGGCGCGCAATCGCGCTCAAGGTTGACGTTCTCTCCGACGAATCCGTGCAGGCGGCGTCCGAAGCGGCGGCGCGCGCGCTCGGCGAGATTGACATTGTGATGAGCAATGTCGGCAGCATCATCAACGGTCATCCCGAAGACATTCCCATGAGCGAGTGGCGCCGCATCATGGACATCAATTATTTTTCGGCCACGCGCTGCATCAAGCATTTCCTGCCGCGGATGCTGGCGCGCAAGAGCGGCCATCTTGTCACCACCGCTTCCTTCGCCGGCCTCTATCCGTATGCGGCGAGCCGCATGCCCTATGCGTCCGCGAAAGCGGCGGTGATCGCGCTCTCGGAATCTCTGGCCATATACGCCGAGCCCTTGGGCGTGCGCGTCACCTGTCTCATCCCCGGCCCGGTGATGACCAATGTCATGGACAGCATGACAAACTGGACCGAGAACTGCCCGATGCGTGGGCCGGGTTCAGAGCTTGAACTCAAACTGCCCGAAGACGTCGCGGTCACACTCTCCGATGCGATGTGCGATGGAGGTATTCTCGTCGCCTCCGATGAGCGGGTGTGGGACTTGGTGAAGCAATGGGCGGACGGGCCCGACGCTTTCATTCGCAGGCAAATCGACGCCTTCGCCAATGGCGACCTTGGCGCCCCCTCTATTCCAGCGGAATTGATGCAGCTGATCAGGCAAAAAGCGCCTAAGGAGGACTGACATGCAAGCGCCCAGCCCACATCCCGATTGGTTCGCCATCTACGATCTCAAGGCGCGCTATTGCCGGCTGATGGACACCAAGCAATGGGATGCGTGGCGCGATCTCTTCACCGAAGATTACGAACTCGATGTGAGCGACGGCACTGGGCTGCCTATTCTCAAGGGGCGAGACGCCGCCTTGAACCAGGTGCTCGGCTCCATCCGCAACGCGATTACCGCGCACCAAGTCCACTCCCCCGAAATCACACTCGACGGCGATCGGGCGAGCGCCATTTGGGCGATGCAGGATCGTGTGATCTTCGACGCCGCGCGGCCGTCTCTGGTTGGCTATGGCCATTATCATGACAGCTATGTCCGGCAGGGCGGCGTATGGAAAATCGCCGCTCTGAAACTGACCCGCCTGCATATCGACTTTCTGCCCGCCGGATCGGCATGACGCTCGAGCCGCGCGTCAGCATGTTTTCCGGCGATCAAACACCGCCTTAGGCGGTAGCACTCGGCTCAAAAATTCCTTAATGGGCTGGACCGTAGCTTGCATTGGCGTGTGCCGATCCCGCCAATCTGGCGAAACTGGCGCCGCAGCGAGACGGGGACCGGAGGCCTCTGCATGGTCCAGCACGAATTTGTGCGTTTCCTCGCCGTCGGCGGGGTAGCCGCCCTGTTGAACTGGGCGTCGCGCATCGTGCTGTCCAATTGGCTGTCCCTGGAAATCGCCGTCGTCGTCGCGCACCTCATCGGCATGGTGTTCGCCTATCTGGCGGGGCGCACCATCGCCTTTAAACTGCAAGGCGGCTTCAGCGCCTCAGAGTTTGGACGCTTCGCGCTGGTGAATGTCGTATCGCTGGCGCAAACTTGGATTGTGACCATCGGCATTAGCCGTCTCGTACTTGGTCCCATGGGGTTTTCTGATAATTGGGACGCCCTGGCGCACGCGGCCGGCATCGGCTCCACCGCCATCACATCCTACTTTCTGCATCGCCAATTTACTTTCGCGCATGCGCGCCGCGCCGCGCGCAACGAGACATCATGAGCACGCTGGAGGCCGTCAACGCCACGCCGGACACGGCCCACTCGGCCTTGCCGCTCGTGCTCGATCTGGACGGCACGCTGTTACGTACGGATTCGCTGATGGAGACGCTGGCGGCGTTTCTACGCGCAAACCCGCTTCATGTTTTCCTGGTCGCCTTCTGGCTATTGCGCGGACGCCCGCACCTGAAACGCCAGCTCGCGCTGAAAGCGAAGTATGACGCCAGCTCCTGGCCGCAAAACGATGACCTCATCGCCTATGCCGAAGCGCAAGCCGCCGCTGGCCGCACAATCGTGCTCGCGACTGCATCCGACGCCCATATCGCCGACGCCATGCGTGAGCGCTTTGCATTCATCAGCGAAACGCTGGCGTCCAACGGCAGCACTTCCAATCTCAAAAGCCGCGCCAAAGCCGCAGCTGTAAGCGCACGTTTCCCGGAAGGGTTCGTCTATGCGGGCGACTCGCGCGCCGACATTGACGTGTGGCGCGCCGCGCGTGGCGCGGTGGTCGCGGGCCGTTCGCAGGCGCTCGCAGCCGCGGCGGCGAAGCATGCCCCCGTCGAAGCGCAGTTTTGCGAACCAGGCCCAAGCATCAAGGTATGGATCAAAGCGCTGCGCCTGCACCAATGGGCCAAGAACGCGCTCGTCTTCATTCCGCTTTTGCTGGGCGGCAAGGCGCTTGATATCCAAGCTTGGGTCGCATGCATCACCTGCTTCTTTGCGATGGGCGTGCTGGCCTCCTCCACCTATCTCATCAACGACCTCATCGACCTTGAAAGCGATCGCAAGCATTGGTCGAAGCAACGCAGGCCGCTTGCTTCCGGCGCTTTGCCGCTCTCGCATGCGCTTGTCGCGACGCCGCTTGGATTGGCGGGCGGACTAGCGCTGGGATATTGGGCGGGCGGAGTCGCCGGGCTATCCATGTTGCTAGCGTATCTTTTAGTGACGCTGGCCTACTCGTTTGCGTTGAAGCGCGCGCCTATTCTCGACGCGGTTACGCTTGGCGGCTTGTTCACGATCCGGCTCGGCATGGGCATCGTGTTCGCGCAGGTCGCTCCCTCTGCCTGGCTGCTGATCTTCTCCATGTTCCTGTTCTCATCGCTGTCGCTCGCCAAACGCGCCACGGAGATCGGGCGCATGACAGCGCATGGACACCTCTCAACGCCGGGCCGGGGCTATGTCGCCGCCGATTTGCCGACCGTCGCTGGGTTTGGCGCCTCCGGCGCCGTCGCCGCCGCCCTCGTGCTGGTGCTGTATTTGATCGAGGAAGCTTTCGACAAAGCCTTTTACGGCGCGCCGCAATTGCTGTGGGCTGTGCCGATCGGGCTATCGCTATGGCTCGGACGCATTTGGCTCTTGTGTGGGCGCGGCGAACTGGAAGATGACCCCGTAGCCTTCGCGGTGAAAGATCGCATCAGCCTCTTACTCGCCGCCGCAATGGCTGTGATCTTTGTTGCAGCCGTGATCATCCCGGCGTCTTAAAGTGTTCAGCCAAGCAGAACCCGGTATTTCGTCCTGGGGCCGCATCATCCGCCGCGAGCACGAGATCGCACATCCGCGGTTCGCGGAAGAAGTGCGCGCATGGGCGCGAGATTCCAAACAAGCACGGCTGGCGATCGGCCTGCGCCGCTCCTATGGCGATTCCGGATTGTCCGCCGACGCGCTGCTGATCGACATGAGCGGTCTCGACCGCATCATCTCTTTCGATCCGCACACGCGCATCTTACGCGCCGAGGCTGGATTTTCGCTCGATGAATTGATGCGCCTGTTCGCACCGCGCGGCTTGTTTCCCTCAACCTGCCCCGGCACGCGTTTCGTGACGCTCGGCGGCGCCGTCGCCAATGACGTGCACGGCAAAAACCATTACAGCGCCGGCACGTTCGGTTGTTCGGTGCGCGGCTTTACGCTGCTGCGTTCGGATCGAGGTCTGATCGAGGTCACTCCAGAGAGCGAACCCGAATTGTTCGCGGCAACGATTGGCGGTCTCGGTCTGACCGGCATTATTCTCGACGTCTCCATTGAACTAACGGCCATCCCTTCCAGCGAAATGGATGTCGAGATCACGCCATTCTCGGATCTCAATGGATTCTTCGACATCGCCGCCGCGAGTGAAGACAGATTCGAGCATACGGTGGCCTGGATCGATTGCACCGTCGCGGGCGGCAAAGGCGTGTTTCAGCGCGCCAATTGGGCCGCTGATGGCGCCCGCAACCCGCACAAGCCGCCGGGCCTCGCGCGCCTTCCCATAGACGCGCCCAATTTCGCGCTCAATCCGCTGACGCTGAAAGCATTCAACACTTTATACTATACCGCGCAGACCACCGGCGACCGCAGCAAGCGTCTCCATTATGCGCCTGTCCTGCATCCGCTCGATTCCATTCATGATTGGAACCGGCTCTATGGCGGCCGCGGATTCTATCAATATCAATGCGCCGTGCCTGCAAGCGCGCGCGAGGCCGTACGTGACTTGCTCGATTGGATCGCACGTTCTGGCGAGGGTTCGTTTCTCGCAGTGCTGAAATCGTTCGGGCCCAAGCAAAGCCCTGGCCTGCTCTCCTTCCCGATGGAAGGCTATACGCTGGCGCTCGACTTCCCCAATCGCGGCGAGCGCACACTGCGTTTGCTCGACGAACTCGACGCGATCGTGCGCAGAGCGCACGGGCGGCTCTATCCCGCAAAAGACGGGCGCATCTCCCGCGCCATGATGCAAGCGGGCTATTCTGAACTGGATCGTTTTGCGGCCTCGGTCGATGCGCTGTGCCGATCCGATTTTTGGACACGCGTAAGCACATGACCTCCAACCAACCTAAGAAAGTCATCATTCTCGGCGCGCTCTCCGCCGTCGCCGAGCAAGTCGCACGGATCTATGCCGAGGAAGGCGCCGCCCTGCTGCTTGCAGCGCGCAAGGGCGAGCACCTGGAAGGGGTCGCATCAGACTTGCGCGCGCGCGGCGCGGCGCAGGTAAAGACCGCGACGCTCGACCTCGCCAGTGCGGATGCCGCGCTTGAAGCCCCGAAGATGATCGAAGCGCTCGGCGGCGGCGACCATATCGTGCTCGCCTATGGCGTGCTCGGCGACCAAGAGCGCGGCGAGGCCGACCAGGCCGAGGCAACGCGCATTCTCCAAGTGGATTTCATGTCCGCGGCGCAATGGTGCATGGCGTTTGCGCGTCACCTGGAAACGCAACGCAGCGGCTCGCTGGTTGTGATTGGTTCTGTCGCGGGCGATCGCGGGCGCGCCTCAAATTATCTTTACGGCGCCGCCAAGGGCGGGCTCGCCATTCTTGTGCAAGGTCTTGCCCATCGCCTTTCACGCGTTGGCGTGCGTGCCGTCATCATCAAGCCCGGCTTCATCGACACGCCAATGACCGCTTCGTTCAAGAAGGGTCCGCTCTGGGCCAAACCCAGCGCCATTGCCGCGATCGTGCGCCGCGCGGCTGAGCGCGGCGGGCCCATTCAATACGCGCCCGGCTTCTGGCGGCTCATCATGCTGATCATTCGCACCGTGCCCGCCTTCGTTTTCCACCGCACCAAACTCTAGACGGTCATTTCCAGAATCTTGCCGCCTTGGCCGCCGCCTTCGAAACGGCCAAGGCCGTAATCGCCCTTGATCGTCGTGCGCTGCATGCGGCGCGAATATTTGGGGTCCATGCCGCTGACTGAGTGAAGCATGCGCCAATTATCCCAGATCAGCATGTCGGTGAGATTCCATTTGTGGAAATACGGCTTCACCTTCTCGTTGATCTCCTGGCACACCGCTTCAAGCAGCGCATCGCCTTCGGCATCTTCATGATCTTGAATGCCCTGCGCCATCCAGGGCGAGACATGCAAAACCTTCTCCCCGCTCTTCCGCGTCCACACAGCGGGATGTAGAGCGCGCGGCGAGGTGCTGGCTGCATTGTTGACGTCATAAGCGCTGGGCTTGACCGAAACTTCCGCGAAATTCTTTGGGCGGCCAAAGCGCATCGTCGCGTAAATCACATCCATTTTGTAGAGGATGTTCTTGCCCTCAATGCGCTTGCGCAATTCTGGCGACACCGCATTGTACAATTCTATGCCATCGGCAAACCCGGTAAGGCCGCCTTCGGGCGCGATCTCAAGCGCACGCAAGACACCGGCGCGATTGAGTTCGTTGTTATAGCAATGGTCGAAATGCCAGGGCAGCCAAGAGGCCAGCTGCTTGCCGTTCAGTTCAACTACGCCGGCATCTCCGGCCTTGCTATGCATGTCGATCACGCCCGGCATGGAATCGTTATCGACGCGCGAAACGACAGGGCTTGGATGATCCTTGAGCGGCCCAAACACATTGCTGAGCGCCACATGCATAGTGCTCGTAGGCTCGACATTGCTGAACACGATCAAACCGCGTTCCTCGAACACGTCGTTGATCCGCGCGCGGATCGCGTCATCCTTCAGCGCGTCTTCGGTCACGCCGCCAATGCGCGCGCCGAAGCTCAAATCCTCGCTCAGCGGCTGAACATCTAAAGACGTCATCGCACTCTCCCTGCCCCGCTCTTAAGGCGTGGTGCGGCCATATTGAGCCGTGGCGCTAGCGCCCGCAAGCAACGGCGCGGCAAGCATCGCCCCGCCAGTTTGCCGGGCGTGGGCGCCCGCGATATGCTCAGGCCAAGTGCGGAGGAACATCCATGAGCAATGAAAGCAGCGCCAAAATCGCCGAGGCGCGGCGCGACTGGAAAACCGAACACCTGGAAATGTATCTGAAATCCGGGGGAACCCAGGGCCATATCATGGACATTACCGCGGTCGGCGGTCACGCCATGACCACGCACTGCTTAATCCGTTTCAAAGGGCGCAAGAGCGGCAAAACCATCATCACACCGCTCATCTACGGCGACATTGGCGGCGAAATTGTCGTCTGCGCCTCCAAGGGCGGCGCCGATCATCATCCCAATTGGTATCTCAATCTGATTTCCGATCCGCGCGTTGACTTTCAGATCGCCACGCAAGCCTACCGCGCCACATGGCGCGAGCCGGAAGGCGCCGAGCGCGAGAAAATCTGGAAGTTCATGGTGGATGTGTTTCCCTCCTATGCGGACTACCAATCCTCAACCGAGCGTCAGTTGCCGCTGGTGATGATGAAGGCGGTCGAGCCGATTGACGTGTTCAAGCCGGTTTAATGCGCGGCCGGTGCGTCGCTCGTCATGCCAAGACGCTTAGCCAGCGGCCCAAGCGTGGGGCCTTGGATCAGACTTGAAGCGACCACGACAAAGAAGACGATATTGAAGATCGTCTGCGCCGATGGCGCGCCGGCGACGATCGGAAAGGTCGCCAACACGATCGGAACCGCGCCGCGAAGCCCGGCCCAGGAGACAAACACCTTCTCGCGCCAACCGAAGCGCCGGAACGGCGCGAGGCAAACAAAAACGCTCAGCGGCCGGGCGACGAACATCAGCGCGGCGGTCATGATCAGGCCCGGCAACACAACGCCTGGAAGCTGACTCGGGAATACCAACAAGCCAAGCGCAACGAACATCACCACCTGCGCGAGCCACGCCAAGCCGTCCTGAAACAGCAGCGTTTCGCGCTTGCCCGCGAACTCGCGGTTTCCCGCGACGATGCCGGCGATGTAGGCTGCGAGAAAGCCACTGCCATAGGCGAGCTCGGCGCCGCCATAAGCCAGCAACGCGACAGCGACCGAAATCACTAGCGTTAGCCCAGCAGCGCGCAACTTGACCCGGTTCAGCGCAATGGGAGTCGCGAAGCCAACAAGAAAGCCGATGCCGGCGCCTACCAGCATCTGCACGGCAAAGTCTCCGGCCAGCATGTGCGCCGCAGCCCCGCCCTGCATCAGCGCCAGCATGGCCCCGACAAGAAAGATCGCTCCGGGATCGTTGGAGCCGCTCTCCAATTCGATAAGCCCGGCGATCTCCGGTTTGAGAGGCTTATCCTGTCCGCGAACGATAGCGAAAACGGCGGCGGCGTCTGTTGAAGCCACGACCGCGCCGAGCAGCAATCCTTGCAGCAAGCTGAAATCGAGCACCAATATCGCGACCGCGCCAACGATGGCGGCGCTGATCACGACGCCCGCCGTCGCCAACACGATGGCCGGCGTGACGACGCCGCGAACGTCGCGCCAATCGGTGTCCAGGCCGCCGGAAAACAAGATGAAGATGAGGCACAGCACGCCGATGGTTTGCGCCATCGCGTAATTGTCGAAGGCGATGCCGCCGAGCCCGTCGGAACCCGCCAGCATGCCGAGGCCCAAAAAACCGACGAGCGCGGGAAGCCCGAACCTGCTCGACAACGTCCCGGCTAGGACAGTGGTCAAAAGCAGGATGGCGACAATTAGGATCGCGGTTTCGATTGAATAGCCGAACATGACAGAGCGCTTACGCGCTCAGCGTCCTGGTGTCATGGCTGTTTGCGACGCGGCGCCGCCGCCGCGCGCCTAGTCCCGGTATTCCAGCTTCACGTGCGTCGCCTCACCGTTCGGGCCCATCGGGGAGTCGTGCTCGATCACCGTGCACACCGGATTGTTATGAGACGCGAACAGCTTGGCTTCGTCTTCCTTGATCGAAGGCAGACGCGAGGGGTCGCTGATGATGCGCTGCGAGTTTTCGAAATCCTCGCGGCTGTTCCACCAGATTTCCATGATGCAATCGAAGCCGGGATCGATCACTTGCCCCGTCACCGGGTTCTTTTCCGGCACGATGTAGCGCCGCACATAACGCACCGCATTCGGGATGGACGGCGCGCGCCCCATCTTCTTGGACAATTGCGAATGTTGATTTTCGTAATAGTCCAAGAACTCGTCCATGCTCATGTCCGGACGCTTACGGAAAAAGCAGATCTGCTTGAGCATCTTGCGAACTCCGATTGAGGCTAGGCGCGGCGCAGCGCCAGCACGCTGCCTTCCGCATCGCCCGATACGTAAATTGTACCATCGGCGCCGGCGGTAAGGCCGGTGAAATTCCACATCGGCCCGCACATATCGCCAACGCCGCCGGCATGCTGCGGCGGAACGCCGGGCGGCGTGCCGACGGGAAGATTTTCAGCGATCGTGCGCTGCGCGCCAGAACCGAGATCGATCTCGACGAGCTTCTTGCCAGCGGTATCGACGGCATAGAGTTTGTCGCCGCTGATGCAAATGCCTTCTGGCCGCCCGATCCCATCGGCCGCGGTTTCGGCTTTACCGCCGGATATTTTCACGATGCCGCCCTTATCGGGCAAGGACACGTAAATCGCGCCGTCAGCGCTGACCGCCACATCATAGGGGCGGTCCAACCCGCGCGCGAGTTCGGTCGCTTCGCCGCCTTGCGCCGGCACGGAAAGCAAACGCCCAGCCGCGCCATCGGCGAATACGACGTTGCCGTTCGGCGCGAGCGCCACGCCCATCGGTATTTCAAAACCGTGCGCCAGCGTTTGCTGTTCCTGCCCGGGCGACCAGCGCGCCACTGTGCCCATCGCCGTTGTGACGATCCAGGCGCCGTCCTTGTCGATGGCGATGCCGCGCATGAAACCGGGATAGCCCGGCCAGAACAATGTGCCCGCCAGCGTCATTTGCGCGCCCGGCGCGATTGTGTACGAGAATAAGCCGTCCGCGACCGCGACCGTGCCGTCACCGGCGACGCCAAGCCCCATCGGCCATTGCAGACCGAAATCCACGAGCGGACGCGCATTGCCCGGCGATACGATCTCATGGATCGAGCCGCGAACGTGCGAGACGAAGATGCGGTTGCCGATCAAGGCGACATTGTCCAAGCCCGGGCCGATATCGGCGAGCACTTCCTGGGCGCCAGTTTGAGGGTCGATCTTAAGCACCTGCCCGCTCGCGACCTGTGTGGAGACGATGTAGCCGTCCGGGTGGAATTTGACCGCGTCCGGAATACCGAGATTTTTCGCAACCACTTCAGGTTCGCCGCCATCAAGACTGACGCGCCAGATTTCGTTCGCGGCTTGCGCGGGGAAATAAAGTTTTCCGTCAGGCCCGACTTCGAACGCATTGGCCATCGGCACGCCTTCGAAAATCACACGCGGAGCGCCGCCATTACGGTCGAGTTCCATGATGCGGCCGCCCATGCGCAATTCGCCGGCGATCAGATTGCCCTGATGAAACGTAATCGGATTGGCGACGGGCACTTCGCCGTGCACGACTTGCGTTTGCCCGTTGGGCTTCAGGACGCTGACGCGGCCGAGCGTGATTTCAGTGGCGTAGATGTTGCCCGCTTCGTCGAACGCCAAATCATCCGGCGCGACAATGCCGCCGCCCATCGGGCTGATGTCCTCGATCGCGCCTGTCTCGACATTGACGGCGCTGATCTTGCTGCCGGCGACCTGCGCCACATAAAGACGGCCGTCAGGCCCGGTGCGCAAACCATTGGCGCCGTTGAGGCGGCTCGGCGGCGTGAGCCGCTCTAAACGCCAGCCTTCACCGGCTTTCGCGGGCGCGGGCGCCGTGTAACGGCTGGTGTTCTGCGACATGCTCTTCCTCCCGCTTGTACGCGCGGCTTAATTGGTAAGATCGTGGCCGGAAGGCCGATACAGCGCAATAGCTGAAAAACGACGCTTAGGCCGGCTTAGCGTGGATCAGCGCCGAACGCAGGCACTTACACACCACCTCATCGCGCTGATTATGAAGTTCGTGGCCGAAGGTCACGATCCCCGCATTCGGACGCGATTTCGACGAACGTAATTCGACGATTTCCGTCGTCGCGCGCATCGTGTCGCCGATGAACACCGGCTTGGGCATGACAAGCTTGTCATAACCAAGATTGGCGACCAGCGTGCCGAGTGTCGTGTCAGAAATCGTCAGGCCGATCATCAGCGCAAAAGTATAAGTGCCGTTGACAAGAATTTGGCCGAACTCGGAAGCCTTCGCCGCCTCCACATCGATATGCAGCGGCTGCGGATTGTGCGTCATTACGGAGAAAAGAAGATTATCCGTCTCCGTGACGGTGCGATGAATATCGTGCGCGATGCGGTCGCCCACTTTCCATTCGTCAAAATAGCGTCCCGCCATAAGGTCTTAATCCTGCTTTCTGCGCGTGAGCGTCGGCGCGTCTGGCGCCGGCATGTTCGGCGGCGCACCGAAATCCGAAGAATCCATGATGAACTCTCCAGACAGATCCATCGGCCCGCGATAGTGCAACCCGAAATGGCGCGTCTTGAAGCGCCACACATCGCCCTGCTGTTCGTAGCGGTCGTAATAGACGCCGATCGTCAGCACCGGGCTGCCATCGGCCATCTGCGTGAATTCCGTGACAGGCACGCGCCCCGAAGCGACGCCGTCGCCTACATCGAGCACCGGCGTGCCCACGATCAGCCGGATGCGTTTGCAAGCTTTGAGAAGTTTCGTCAGCGTGCCGCTTGCTTCTTCACGTCCGCGCAATTGCATGCCGGCGATTTTCCAATCGACGTCCTCGGTCACGCAATCGGCGATCACTTCGCGGTCCTGGCGCCAGACGGCGTCGACGAACCGCGCGTGCAGCTGGTTGATCCCGGCCTGCGCCACCCACAATTCGGTCATGTGCTCTTCCTCCGCCGCTTCTTGTCGCGACGTTTGTTGGCGATTTTGCCGCCAAAGTCCACGCCGGCGAGAGCGCCGATTTGGCGCTTAGGAGATCGCCTTGGAAGCTTTTAAGGCAGCGATCTGCTCGGGCGACAGTTCCAGAACGTCGCGCAGGATTTCATCGGTGTGCTGGCCCAGCGTGGGCGGCGCGCTCGGCGCCGGCTGCGGTGCGCCGGGAAACTGAATAGAGCGGTTCACGATCGGAATTTTGCCCAGCACCGGGTGCTCCGCCTCAACCACCATATTCCGCGCAACGGCCTGGGGTTGCGCCAGCGCTTCCGTGACGCCGAGGATGGGCGCATTGGGAACTTGGTGCTGCGTGAATAGCGCCTCCAGCTCCTTCACTGTTTTCTGCTGCGTGAACGCGCTGACGATCTCGTTCACTTCCGCGCGTGCGTCGCGCCGCTTCTGCAGCGTGTCGTAGCGCGGATCGTTCGTGTATTGCGGCATGCCAAGCGCCGTGCAGATGCGGCCCCAGAAACCGTTGGTCAGACACGCGATGATGATGGAGCCGTCGCTGGCGGGAAACGCGCCATAGGGCACCAGATTGGGATGCTGCGAACCCTGCGGCTGCGGATCTTCACCGGTAAAGAATGCAAGCTGCGCCAGATAGCCCAGCAAGCCGATCAAACCATCGAGCAAGCTCACATCGATCAGACGTCCGCGCCCGGTGACGTTGCGCTCGTGCAGCGCCGCTAGAATGCTGATCGGGCCGTTGATGCCGCCGACCAAATCGCCCAGCGGAATGCCAAGCTTCGTCGGCAAGCCGCCCGGTTCGCCATTGACGCTCATCGCGCCCGAAAGCGCCTGCACCACAATGTCGAACGAAGGCTGATCGCGCAGCGGCCCCGTCATGCCGAAGCCGGAAATCGCGCAATAGATCAGCCGCGGATTGATCTCCGAAAGCGCTTCATAACTGAGCCCCAGCCGCTGCATCACGCCGGGACGATAGTTTTCGATGAGAATGTCGCTCTTGGCGGCGAGATCCTTCACCAGCGCAACGCCCGTCTCGGTCTTCAGATCGATGACGATGCTTTTCTTGCCGCGATTACCGCTGATGAAATAATGGCTTTCGCCGTCGCGGAACGGAGGAAAGGTGCGCGTATCGTCGCCCGCGCCCGGCGGCTCAACTTTCAGCACTTCCGCGCCAAGATCGGCGAGCGCCAGCGACGCCGCCGGCCCCGCCAGCACACGCGTGAGATCGAGCACCCGCACGCCCTGCAACGGGCCGCTCCAAGCTGGCGTGGACGTGTCATTCATGCGCGCTGCCTAAAACAAATCCGGCCGCGCGCCAATCAAGACGCACGGCCGGATCATTTCTTTCGCCAAGCCGGCTTAGCCGCCCTTGCTCGGCAGTTCGACGATGGCCGTGCCGGCCGCCGAAAGTTCGCCGCGATGGGTGGTGGCCTTCTGGCTGATCTCGACCAGCTTCTTGCCGCCTTCTTCGAACTTCCGCTTCACTTCGCCGTCGATGAAGATGGCGTCGCCGTCAGGATTGTGGCGGCGGATTTGGCAATTTGCCTTACGCAGGAAGCCGTCATCGCCCATCCAATTGGTGACGTGGTGCGTCAGCCACGAGCAGCGCTCCGGACCGTAATCGTAGGCGCCCGGCGCGCCGACATCGAGCGCGAATTGCTCGTCCCAGTGCACGCGCTCGGGGCAGTCGGCGACGTTGAAGCGGTTCTTGATGCCAAGACCCGGATGCTTCTGCTGCATCAGATACGCGAGCTTGTTGGCGCGGATATAGAGCCCGCCCCAGCCTTGCGCGTAGCAGATGAAGCCGGTGACCGTCATCGGTCCCTTCATCATGCGTTGCAGCTTCTCGCCTTCGGCGACGTCTTCCCAATACCGGGTCTTCGAGCCGCGAATTTCTTCCGCCTCGTACAATTTGGCGAATTCGAACAGCTGTTCTTCGGTGTACGGCTCAACGCGGCCGCGGGCTTCGGTGTATTTCGTGCCGCGTTCGCGCGCTTCGTCGCGATCGGTGCGGAACACCCACGAATCCGCCTCGGCCACCTTGTCGCCGTGCTGGTTGAAGAAATCGACGTGATAGATTTGCTGGAACGCGCGGCCCGCGAACTTGGTCTGGTGCTCGACCAGATCCTTCAGGTGCGCTTCCGTGGTGATCACGTCGTTGCGCAGCACGGGCTTGTGCCAGGTCCAGTCGGCGCCGGCCCACATGGCGTGCACGCCCGAGAGGCCGCCGCAATAGCCCGAAACGATGCGGCTGGTGGTGAACAGGAAGCTCGGCAGCGCCACGATCGTGCCGTACTGGCTCTTTTCAGCGTAACGCGGATCGCACCAGAGCGGGTTGTTGTCGCCGATGCCGTGCGCGTAATGGCGGATGCCGTCGCGCGTGGCTTCATAATTCCACGGCTCGACCGTGTCGGTGATCGGAACGCCGATGCGCTTGCGCAGGTCGGCGAGACCTTCTTCAGTAATTTTGGGAAAACGGTTTCCCGCGCCGTCAGCCATTTTTCTTCTCCTTGAAATTTATTTGGAGGCCGCAGCAGCGGCTTCACGATCACGCAGAATCTTACGGTTCACTTTTCCCGCCGGCGTCTTGGGCAATTCGGCGACGAAAGCCACGTGGCGCGGAAACTCATGCTGCGCGAGACGTTCGCGCGTGAAGGTCTGCAATTCCTTCACGTAATCATCGCTCGGCGCACGATCGGTAACGACAAACGCCTTCGCCACAAGCCCGCGCGTTTCATCCGGCACGCCGATCACGGCGACTTCCTTGACGTCGGCATGCTTGAGCATGGTGTTCTCAATCTCGACCGCGCTCATGGTCCAGCCGGCGGAGATGATGACATCATCGGCGCGGCCGCAATGATAGAAGTAACCGTCCTCGTCGATCTTCGCGAGGTCCTTGGTGGTCTCCCAGCCATTGCGCCGCCAGAGCATGAGCTCGCCAATGACGCCCGGCGCCGTCGGCTTGCCTTCGGCGTCCTGCACTTCGAGCTTCTGACCGGGCACGGCCTTGCCGAGCGAACCCGGCTTCACTGTGTAATCGCCCGCGCCCGGATAGTTCACGAGCACGACGCCGATTTCAGTCGTGCCGTACATCGAGCAGGCCGGCACTTTGAAATACTTGTCGATGAAGTCGAGCGTCGCCGGATCGATCGGCTCGCCCGTATAGGAGAGCTTCTTGAAGTGGAACGCGAAGTCGTCCGCCTTGCCGGAATTCTTCATCATCCGGTAGTGCGTCGCCGCCGCCGACATATTGGTGATCTTGTAGTCCGACAGCGCCTTCATCAGACGCACAGCGTCGAACTTGCCGGCGAATGTGCCGGTGGTGACGCCAAGGCCAAGCGGCGCCAGCGTGCCATGCCACAGCCCATGCCCCCACGCCGGAGACGACGGGCAGAAGAATTCATCGCCCGGACGGATGCCCGTGCCGTAAAGCGCGGCGAACATCAGCGTCACCAGCGCCTTATGGGTGTGCTTCACCGCAGCGGGCAGCTCGCGCGTCGTGCCTGACGTATATTGGAAGCAGGCGAGATCGTTGGCCTTGGTTTCCGGCTTGAACGTCGCGGGAAACTTTTCCAGCCCGGCGAGGAAGGCGTTATCGGCGATGACGACCTCGACGCCGGAAATGCCCTGGCTCTCCTCAGCCTTCTGCGCGTTGGTGATGAGAATTTTCGGCTTGCAGTCCTCGACGCGCAGACGAATGCCGTCAGGGCCAAACAATGTGAAGAGCGGCACGCTGATCGCGCCCGACAGCATCGCGCCGAACAGGCTGACATAAAACGGCAGCGAGGGCTCAAGCATGAAGGCGATGCGGTCGCCGGGCTGAATGCCTTTTTCCTTTAGCCAATGCGCGAAACGGGCCGCACCGGCCGCGATCTCATCGAAGCTGAGGATTTCGTCGGAACCGTCGGCATGCGCAATCCGCACGGCCGTGCGGCCAGCGCCAGCGTGGCGCACAATACATTCGTGCGCGATGTTCAGATGCTCGCGGTCGCCGTCGAACAGCTCCCACAATGCTTGAGAGTTCGCGTGCGCCTGCGCGTCCGCGTAACTCGTATATTCGGTCAGCTTCGCCATCGCTCCCAACGCTTTTGTCTTTGTGTGCGCCGCCCATGAGGACGCGCGCATTCCGGCCAAAGGTCAATGGCACAAATCCGGGCTTGTTGTAAATATAGAATTGCGTTCTGTATATTGAACAACAATTCTCTGGACCGCTATGGCCGCACCAGCAAAACGCACCGCCCGCCCCGACCGGGAACTCGCCAAGGCGATGGAGACCAGCAAAGCGCCCGC
>JAUIJZ010000054.1 GCA_030430715.1 Alphaproteobacteria bacterium | reverse complement strand
ATTTTGTTTCTTGAAGCCGTGACGCGATTCGGTCCGCCGCCCCAGCGAAGAGCGCACCCGCGTTCCACGCCGCGCGGTTTTCGCCGCGTGCACAGCCGGCGCCTGCGTCTCTTTTTTCGCGGCGCCGGCGTGCGTGCGCGCAAGGCGGATCCGCTCGCGCGCGTCGTCGCGCTGATTACGGCTTTGGCCCATCCCGAGCGTGCGATTGCTTATTTCTTCAAGCGCATCTGCAGGGGCTTGCATCTGGCGCGCATCGTCGCCGTCGCTCCGCCTGCATGTGCGCGTGCTGAGGGCGCATATGCAGCGCCCGCGCACGCAGCGCCGGATACGTCCTAAACGGACGCTGCTTCCTCAATGCTTGGAGAACGCAACGCGCAATCTTGGGATTGGCGCGGCGTCCGCGCTTGCGCTTAGTCTTTTTTCGGTTCGCGCGAGGCAGCCACGGCGCTTTCCGGTTCGTCCTTGGGCGCTTCGATGCCTTCGGCCGGATCGGAAATGCTGATCAGAGCCGCGCCGCCGGCCAGGCTGGTGCGGCTGAAAATGGCGGGCGCCTCCGGTTCGGGCGGCGCGCGCTCGCTGACCGCTTCGCGGAACGAGGCGTCGAAATTTTGGCTGATTTCCGTAACGTTAGCTTCGGTCGCTTGGGCGAGTTCCGGCGCCAGGCCGGCAACTTGGATCGGCGCGGGCGTGCGCTGCGTTGGCGCAATCAGCGATGCATGCGCCGTGCTTTGCGCATGCGCAGCAGGCGGTCCGAAATCGAAGCCGCCGGTCAGAAGAAAATCGACGCTGCTGACTGCGAACGCAAAAATCAGCGCGAAGGTCGCGCTTGCGTGCACGCGTTCGCGCCCGGAGCGGCTGAGCAGCACTCTCTCCACCACCCCAAGGCTGGCGTCGGCGCCGCGCTTAAGTGTGCGGCCGGTTACATTGGCGATGCGCCGGGAATGGCGCGCGAAAGTGGTAAGATGTGCTCGCATCTCAGTGCCCCAGTGCAGTGATTTGCAAATGCGTTCTACTCCCAATGGGCAATGCGCGCCAACCCCGGACGGGGTAATTTGCGGCGAAGTAATGGCGATTTATCTCGCCAAGCTGGGGGGCAACGCGGCTGGGCCCAATCTTAGCCGCGCGGACGGCGCGGCATCGGCGGGCGGTGATAGCTGACATCGTTTTTGTCGCGCGTCGCCGGATTGGTTTCGCCAGGGCCATAGGCGGGCGGCATCTGCGCGCCGAGTGCGAAATCGTCGATGTCGAAGCGGCCTTCGACAATGGTGACGCGATTGGCGATGCGCCATTCGCCGTTGCGTTTCTGGAAGTGATCGACATAGCGCCCGACGGAAAGGAAATGCGGTGGCTTGGGCGCGACCCCTGTGAATTGGAAATAGGTTTCGCACCAGGCGTCGTCGCCATCGAGCTGGCAATAATGGTTCATGATCGCGTGCTGGGTGCTTTCGTATTGTTCGGCCACGCGATTGGCCCAGGTGATGAAGCCGTCCGGATCGCCCACATACATGGAATGATCTTCGATGCAGTCGTCGAAATAGCAGGAGCGGGCGAGGTCGACGTCCAGCCGGTCCAGGCCGCGCGCATAGCGCAACATGACCTGATAAATCTCATGCCGGTCGATTATCTCGCGCAGCTTGGCGTCCATGTGCGCTTCCTTTTAATCGGGGGGCGGGATCAGTTCGAATGTAGTCGAGCCGAGCCGCACTTTGCCCTCGCTAGCGTCGATCGCGCGGAGGATGGCGCGGGAAATGCGGTCCTTGGCGCCGCGCCGGGCGCGATAATTGACGATGAACCGCGCGGAAAGCTCGACCCAATTATCCGTCAGCTTGATTGTGGCGAATGGTTCGAGCCGGGCATCTTCGATGCGATATTTGCGCACGAGCTGCGCCCATTCGGCTTTCGAGGCGGCGCCAACCTCGCCCATTTCCGATTTGATGGCGTTGATCACGATTTTCTCCGCAAGGTCGATGTCCGATCCGTAGCGGAGCGGCAGCGTGATCTCGTCCCAGAGAAAATGGAAGTCGGCCGAATAATTGAACACCGGCTCTTTGAAAACGAACGAATTGGCGATGCGGACAATGCGGCCCGAATAATTGTCGCCTTCCACCCATTCGCCAATCTCCATCAGCGTGGTGCGGAGCACGCCGATCTCGATGACATCGCCTTTAATGCCGCCGAGCATGACGCGGTCGCCGGTGCGATAAAATCCGCCGCCGAGTATGGCGAGCCAGCCGGCAAGGGATGCGATCACTTCCTGCAATGCGAAGGCGACGCCCGCGCCGGCAACGCCCAGAAAAACGCCGAACTGCCCCCAATTCGGCCCGATCGCTGTCACGGCAATAATGGCGGCCAGTGCGAATGTCAGGAAACGGATCAGTTTTCGCGCGCCGTGACGGCGTTCGGGATCGTTGATGCGGCGCGAGGAAAACGCGATCGCCCACGCTGAAACCGCGAACACAACGATGATGGCGGCGCCTGCGACCACCCAGCGCGATTGCGCCAAGCTCAGCACTTCAGCGAATGCGTCTTGTGGCAACGCGGACTCCGTTGAAGCGCTAAGCGCCGGCTTGGTTAGAAGCGCCGCACGCGGCGCGGCTCAGGCGGCGGCTCCGGATAATCCGGGATCGCGTTGATGACCTCGAATGTGAGCGTCGTCGTGTACGAGCGTACTTGCGCTTCGGCGCCGGCAGGTGCGTCGGCGCGGTGCCGCGCGGCGACAAGATAGCGGCCAGGTTCGGCGAAGGTCAGGGTGGCGCGTCCGTTCTCGTCGGTGACGGCGTAAGTGCTCACGTCCGTATCGGCATCGCCGCTCTCATAAATGACGAGCGGCATATTCGGAAAAGGCGCGTCATTGAATAAGAGTTCTATGGTGAAGCCGTCGGATACAAGCACTTGATTTGGGTGCGTGACTGGATGCAGCGCCAGCGCGCCGACATTCTGATCGACGACGTGCCGCGTGGGGGCGCCGACGGATACAAACGCATCCGCCACGGTGACGCGCTGCATCGTCATTATTTCGGCGTCCGGTGCGGGCGTTTCGGTTTCGCCCAATTCGCGCCATGCGCCGTCTTCCGAAACCAGCGTGGCTACGCGGCCAATCCGTTCGCCTGTACTGATGCGATAGGTGCCATGCTGAGAAATACTCGCTTCGGCGCGTGTGACTTGCCCCGTCGATTCCACGCGATCGAATGTGAATTCCGTGCCGTCGGGATACAGCAGCGTCATGTCCGCTGGCAGGCCGATAGCCGGCGTGAAGAATGTGCTCGCGAACGCCGCTTCAAGCTGCATCTCGCCATCTGGCGCGAAATTCGCCGGCAAGATGTACGAGGTGTAGGCGGACGCCGGGCTTGTGGCCGCGAGGACGAGCGCCGCGGCGAGGATGTGCTGTTTCATGGCTCTCCCTCGAGTTCCGTGTGCTGTGCACGCTGTGTTACGGCATTTTCACCACGGTAGCGAAACGCATGCAAGGTGAGTGGGGCTGACAACGCAGATCGTGACGATTTCGCCATGCGCGCACTGTGAGTGTCGCCTCGCGCGTTAATCGTGTATCGCGGCGCGATGAGCAGCGATCAGCCGAGCGCCGGACGTTTCGATGGGCGCATTCATATTCTTCCGGTGCGCGTCTATTACGAAGACACCGATTTCACCGGTATCGTGTATCACGCCAGTTATTTGCGGTTCTTCGAGCGTGGACGCAGTGACTTTCTCCGCGTCGCAGGAATTGTGCATGGCGCGCTGCTGGCGACCGAAGATCCGATGGCGTTCGCCGTGCTCAGGATGGAGATCGATTTCATCAAGGCGGCGCGAATCGACGACGCCCTGACGGTGCGGACCGCCTTCGAAACGACCCGCGGCCCGCGCATCCTGATCGCCCAGGAGCTGAGGCGGGGGGAGGAAACCCTGGTCCAAGCCAAGGTGGAAATCTGTTGCATTAGTCTCGCAGGCCGGCCGCGAAAGCCGCCGGCCACGCTGTTGGCCCAGCTTAAACCATTTCTAGAGCCTTCCCCGTCCAGCTTTTGACAAACTCCTCCGGCTCAAGAGCCGGTGGGGCGCGGCTGTTGAACAATTGCCGTGGATGCGGGAGCGAACATGGAATCCGTCACAGAACAGATCACCGTTTGGGCTTTGTTCCTTTCCGCCGATCCGGTGGTCAAAGCCGTCATGTTGATCCTGGCCATCGCCTCGATCTGGTGTTGGGCCATTGCTGTGGATAAGTGGCTGCAATTCGGCGACCTCGAAGCGCAGGCGCGCAAGTTCGAAAAAGAATTCTGGTCCGGCCGTTCGCTGGAAGAAATGGACGATCGCGGCGAGCGGCCGCGCGATGCGCTGGCGCGTGTGTTCGGCGCCGCTGCGCGGGAATGGCGCGAAGCGCGCCGCGCCGGTCTGGGCCCCGATGGCGGCCAGATGATGCTGGAGCGGGTGGACCGGCTGATGCAGGCGCAAATCTCGCGCGAAATGAACCGCGCTTCGCGCAATCTCGGCGTGCTCGCCACTGTTGCCGCCTCGGCGCCCTTTATCGGCCTGTTCGGCACGGTATGGGGCATCATGAACTCGTTCACGAGCATCGCTCAGCAACAGCAGACCAATCTCGCTGTTGTCGCGCCGGGCATTGCCGAAGCGCTGTTCGCCACCGCGCTCGGCCTTGTCGCCGCTATTCCCGCGGTGATTTTCTACAACAAATTCTCCGGCGACCTGGATCGCTTCGGCGACCGGCTCGACACGTTCTCCGATGAAGTCGCCGCGCGGCTCTCGCGCCGGCTGGGCGAACGCTGATGGCGGGCGGATTGGCCGCCTCCACGCGGCGCGGCGGACGCGGACGCAGGCCGGCCCGAAGCGGGCGGCTGAGCGAAATCAACGTGACGCCGTTTGTCGACGTGATGCTGGTGCTGCTGATCGTGTTCATGGTCACGGCGCCGTTGCTCACCGTTGGCGTCGCGGTTGAATTGCCGCAGACCGAAGCCAAACAGCTCGAAAGCGAAGTCGAGCCGTTGACCATCACGATCCGCGCCGACGGCACCGTGTTTTTGCAGGAAACCGTGGTCGACCGTGAAGCGATAGTGCCGCAAATGCGCGCCATTTCGCGTGAAGGCTATGATCGCCGCGTGTTTATCCGCGCCGATGCGACCGCCGATTACGGCTTGGTCGCCGATGTCATGGCGCGACTCAGCGCCTCCGGCTTCACCAATCTCGGCTTGGTGACCGACACGATGGACTCAGCCCCATCGCGGCCGGCCCGCGATCGAGAAAGCGAGCCGTGACATGCGCGCCGGGCTCGCAGTTTCGATCATTGGCCATATTGGCGCTGTCATGATGACGCTGCTGGCATGGGAAACGCGCTCGGCGCTTGAGCCGCTGGCGGGCGCGGTCGTGCCGGTGGAGATCGTGAACATAGCGGCGGAGTCAAACGTGCGCGCGCTCGCTGAAGACGTGCCGGAAGACGAAGTCGCCGAGCAGCAGGATGAAACTCAGGAGGCGGCGCCCGAGGCCGCGCCTTCACCTACGCCGCGTCCACAACGGCCGCCTCAAAGCAATGAGGAATTCGATCTCGCGGCGGCTGCGAATTTGTTCAATGCCGATACGAAAACTGGCCGTGAGCGCCAGCAAGAAGGCGAACGCGCCAACCGCAATCAGCAGGGCGCCGGGCTCGGCACGGCGGAAGTCGCTGCGCTTGAAGATCGCGTGCGCGCGCTTGCGCGTGCGCATATGCGGCGCTGCTGGCGTATGCCCGTCGATCTGCCCGAGCCGGAGCGTTTGATCGTCACCCTGGAATTCGACATCAATCGCAATGGAACGTTGAACGGGCAACCGCGCGTTGTCAGTCCGCGCAATTACACATTCGACGCGCCGATGCGCAGCGCCGTGGAAGCGGCGCAGCGTGCGGTGCGCCAATGTGATCCGTATCCATTTCCCGACGATCCTGTGGTCGGGGAGCATTATGACGTCTGGCGGCGGACCGAATTCACATTCCGCCCGAGCCTGTAAGAGAGAGAACCCATGCGCTCGATCAGAACGATTTTCGCCGCTATCGCCGTGATTTGCGCGTTCGCACTAGGGACGCCCGCGCAGGCGCAAATTCGCGTCGACATCGAAGAGGGCCACCTCAATCCAATGCCGATCGCGGTGGTGGATTTTCTGGGCGAGAACGCCGCCGCGCAGCAGGTCGGCCGTGACCTTGCCGGCGTGATCCGCGCCAATCTCGAACGCTCGGCCCTGTTTCGCCCGATCGCGCCCGGCGCCTTCATCGAGCGCATCAACGATCTCAACGTGCCGCCGCGCTTCCCCGATTGGCGCATCATCGACTCGCAGGCGCTGGTGGTGGGGCAGGTGACGCCGTTGCCGGACGGGCGCATCCGCATCGAGTTCCGCTTGTGGGATGTACTCTCTGAGCAATCGCTGACCGGTTTCCAATATGCGACGACGCCCGACAATTGGCGGCGCATCGCGCATCGCATTTCCGATCAGATCTATGAACAGCTGACCGGAGAGCGCGGCTATTTCGATACGCGCATCGTGTTCGTGTCGGAAAGCGGCCCGCGCACGCAGCGCGTGAAGCGGCTGATGATCATGGATCAGGACGGCGCCAACCCGTTCTTCCTCACCAGCCCCGAGGCGATGGTGCTGACGCCGCGCTTTTCGCCCTCGACGCAGATGCTCACTTATATGAGCTTCGAAACCGGCAGCCCGCGCGTGTTTCTGTACAATCTGGAGACCAACCGGCGCGAAGTGCTGGGCGATTTCCCGGGTATGACGTTCTCGCCACGTTTCAATCCCGATGGCTCGGGTGTCGTTTTTACCATCGATCTCAACGGCAATTCCGAGATTTTCGCGATGGATTTGCGTTCGCGTCAGCGCCGCCGCCTGACCAATAGCGCCGCGATCGACACTTCGCCGTCCTATTCGCCGGATGGCGCGCAGATCGCCTTCAATTCGGATCGCGGCGGCAGCCCGCAGATTTATGTGATGAATTCAGATGGTTCGGGCCAGCGGCGGATTTCCTTCGGCTCGGGCCGCTATTCGACGCCCGTCTGGTCGCCGCGCGGCGATCTCATTGCTTTCACGCGGGAATCGGGCGGCCGCTTCGCTATCGGCGTGATGCGTCCCGACGGTTCTGGTGAACGCATCCTAACCGAAAGCTATCTGGACGAGGCGCCGACCTGGTCGCCCAATGGCCGGGTGATCATGTTCTTCCGCGAATCGCGCGGACAAGGGCCGCGCCTCTGGTCTGTCGATCTCACGGGACGCAATTTGCGCCCAGTTCCTACGCAAACGGACGCGTCGGACCCGGCTTGGTCGCCTCTTTTGCCGTGAATGGAACAAGATTGTCGTATAAGGAACGTAGAAGTTAGTGCCTGCGTTCGCGCATGGGTCTAATCGTTCATGCGGTCTCGCTGAACAGGGGAGAATGAGGGAAATGCAGAAGCTCGTAATTGGAATCGCGGCGCTGGCTACTTTGGCTGCTTGCGCCAGCCGGCCCGAACCCACGCCCACGCCCGCGCCGACTCAGGCGCCAGCGGCGCAAACGCCTTCCGGCCCTGTGGCTGGTTCGGCTGAAGATTTCCGCGTGTCGGTCGGCGACCGTGTGTTCTTCGGCTATGACCGTTTCGACCTCGCGCCCGAGGCGCGCTCGGTGCTTGAGCGTCAGGCCGCTTGGCTGCGCCAGTATCCGATGGTTCGCGTTCTTGTCGCCGGCAATTGCGACGAGCGCGGCACCCGCGAGTACAACTTGGCGCTCGGCGCGCGCCGCGCCGCCGCTGCTCGCGACTATCTCGTTTCGCTCGGTGTTGACGCCGGCCGGATCGAAACCGTCTCTTACGGCAAGGAACGTCCGCTGGATGCGCGCGCGAACGAAGAAGCGTGGAGCGTTAACCGCAACGCCCACACGCAGATCGTTTCCGGCGCTGTCTCGTAAGCGTCAAAATTTGGCCAGAGCGCCGAAATAGGCTCCCGAGATCATGACGGGAACTACGTTTAAACTCGTACGACACCGGCTTGCGGCGTGTATCGCCGCGGCCGGTTTTCTTTTGCTCTCGCCGGCCGCGGCGCAGACGCAATTGCCGCCGCCCGCCTACGGGCAGGCGGATGCGCGCCAGGACCGCATCGAGGCGCTCGAAGCGCAATTGCGCGACGCGACCGCCGAGAACGAGCGCTTGCAGTTCGAATTGATGCAGGCGCAGCGCGAGATGAATCGCTTGCGCGGCATGGTGGGCGAACTCGCCGGCGTGAACCAATCGCTGTCCGAGCCGCCGCCTGAAGAAGCAGCGCCGCCGCCGGAAACGCCTCAGCCCGCTCCAGGCGGTGAGCGCAGCGCCAACCCGGCGCCGGCACAGAGCGGTCAGCTGGGCACGCTGCCGGCCAATCCCGAAGACGCGGGCCGTGCTTACAGCCGCGCGCGGGAAATGCTGGTGAACGGTCATTATGCGGAGGCGGAATTAGCTTTCCGCGATGTGCTGCAAAACTATCCGCAGGCCGAGACCTCCGCAGATGCGCGCTTCTGGCTCGGCTTCACGCTGCTTGCGCGCAACAATTTTCAGGATGCGGGCGCGGTGTTCGTCGAATATTTGCAGCGCACCCCCAACGGACCGCGCGCGCCTGAAGCACAAGTGCGGCTTGGCATGGCGCTGATCGGCCTGGAGCAGCAGGCGCAGGGCTGCGCCGCGTTCGCAGCGCTTGGACGCCGCTATCCCAACGCGCCGCGCAATGTACGCGATCTCGCCACGCGAGAAGCCCGCGCCGCGCAATGCGCATAATATGCACGACCGCGCCAATGTTGCGCGCGCTCTAGCCGCTCCCGGTCCGATTGTTGTCGCGCTCTCAGGCGGCGGCGATTCCACGGCCTTGCTGCATTTCTTGACCGAAACCGCTGGTGCTGCGCGTTTGCGGGTGGCGGTGGTGGATCATGGCCTGCGCACAGGATCGGCTGACGATGCGCAGCGGGCCTTGGGTTTCGCCGAACATCTTGGCGTCGCTGGCCAGGTGCTGACGCTCAGCGGCGTGAAGACGGCGCAGGCCTCGGCGCGCACGGCGCGTTATCAGGCGCTTTGCGCCTATGCGCGCGCTCAAGCCTCAAGCGTGATCGCGCTGGGGCACACGCGCGACGATCAGGCCGAGACTGTTTTCATGCGCGCGGCTTCAGGTTCCGGCTGGCGCGGCTTGGCGGGGATGAGTGCTTTCGCACCCGCGCCGCTCTGGCCAGAGGGACGCGAGCTGATGCTCATGCGTCCGCTGCTTGGCGTGCGCCGCGCAGCGTTGCGCGAAGCGCTGGCTGCACGCGGCGCGGCGTGGCTCGAAGATCCCGCCAATGCCAATCCGGTATTCGAACGCGTGCGCGTGCGTCAGCGCCTCGCGGCGTTGGAAGCGGAGGGATTGGACACGATGCGGTTCGCTGCCATCGGCGAGCGTATTGCCCCGCATGTCGCTGCGCTTGACGCTGCCGCTGCTGACCTGATTGCGCGCGCGGTGCGTTTTGCAGCGGGTTCGATTGAGATCGAGTCATCGGATTGGGTTGGAACCGATGCCGTGCGCCAGAGAGCGCTGGGCGTGCTGATCATGGCTGCCGGGGCGGGCGAGCGCGAGCCGCGGGCGAGCCAGCTTGCGGCGCTCTGCGGGCAAATGGCGGCGCCTTCATTCAAAAGCGCCACTCTGGGGGGAACCTTAATTTCGCGTGCAGCCGGGCAAACACGAATTGCCCGGGATAAGGGCGTGCTCTCAGGACGGGCCGACGGAGCTGGGCCGCTAGAGCCGCTGGCGCTGCCGGAGGGGGTAGAGGCGGTCTGGGATGGGCGCGCGGCGTTGACGATGAAACGGCCTGGCTGGTCGGTATTGGTCGAGGCCGGCGCCCCAGTCCTGGCGCGCGGCGAGGATCGCCTGCCGATTGAAGCGGCAAGTCCGGTATGGCTGCTGGCCGAGCGTGTCGCGCGAGAGCTAGGCGCAACGCCAAAAACGTGGGTTGCTTAGCTTTTAACCTTGACCGTTCACCTCGCCTTGAACCCGCTTGTGTCAAGGAGGGGTGTTCAGCGCTGGGCGTGGTCCCTATCTTGCTTAAGAAAGTATTTCCTCGCCGGCGAAGCCGAGGACAAAAGGTCCATTCATGAACTTCCGCACTCTGTTGATCTGGGGCGTCATAGCCCTCGTCCTCGTAACTCTGTTCATGAGCCTTTCCGGAGGCAATCAGAATACGCGCGGCGCTACGGAGCTGCCTTATTGGCGGCTGATGGACATGGCGGAGAATGGCGAGATTTCATCCGTCACCACGAGCGGTGAAATGCTGTTCGCCACCAAAGGCTCCGAACGCTTCGTCACCTATCTGCCGGGGGGCACGATGGGGAGCGTTGTCGATCGCCTCGATGCAGCCAATGTACAAGTCGAGACACAGCGTCCGCGAACGGGGCCGACCTTTGGCGATATTCTGCTTGGCCTCTTGCCGATGCTGCTGCTGATCGGCGCGTGGTTCTTCTTTATGCGTCAAATGCAGTCAGGCGGGCGCGGCGCGATGGGCTTCGGCCGATCCAAGGCGCGGCTGCTGACGGAGGCTAAGGGCCGGGTGACGTTTGAAGATGTCGCCGGCATCGATGAGGCCAAGGAAGAGCTGGGCGAGATCGTCGAATTCCTGAAGGACCCAGGCAAGTTCCAGCGCCTCGGCGGCAAGATTCCGAAGGGCGCGCTGCTGGTCGGTCCGCCCGGCACGGGTAAGACTCTACTGGCGCGCGCGATCGCCGGTGAAGCCAATGTGCCGTTCTTCTCGATCTCGGGTTCTGATTTCGTGGAAATGTTCGTCGGCGTCGGCGCCAGCCGTGTGCGCGACATGTTCGAGCAGGCCAAGAAGAACGCGCCGTGCATCATCTTCATCGATGAAATCGACGCCGTCGGGCGTCATCGCGGCGCCGGGCTCGGCGGCGGCAATGATGAGCGCGAACAGACGCTCAACCAATTGCTGGTCGAGATGGACGGCTTTGAAGCCAATGAAGGCATCATCCTGATCGCGGCCACCAACCGGCCGGACGTTCTCGATCCGGCGCTGCTGCGTCCGGGCCGCTTCGACCGTCAGATCGTGGTGCCGAATCCCGACGTGATGGGGCGCGAGAAAATCCTCAAAGTGCATGTCCGCAACGTGCCGGTCGCGCAGGGCGTGGACCTCAAGACGATCGCGCGCGGCACGCCGGGCTTCTCCGGCGCCGATCTGGCCAATCTCGTCAACGAAGCGGCGCTGCTCGCGGCGCGGCGCGGCAAGCGCGTCGTGACCACGCGCGAGTTTGAAGACGCCAAGGACAAAGTGTTGATGGGCGCAGAGCGCCGTTCGCTGGTCATGAGCGATGAGGAAAAGAAGCTCACCGCTTGGCACGAGGCTGGCCACGCCATCGTCGCGCTCAACGTGCCCGAGAGCGATCCGGTGCACAAAGCGACGATTATTCCGCGCGGCCGTGCGCTGGGCATGGTGATGCAGCTGCCCGAGGGCGACAAGTATTCAATGAATTTCACGCAGATGACATCGCGCCTCGCGGTGATGATGGGCGGACGCGTGGCCGAGGAATTGGTGTTCGGCAAAGATAAGGTCACGTCCGGCGCGGCATCGGACATTTCCGGCGCTACGCGGCTGGCCCGCATGATGGTCACGCGTTGGGGCTATTCCGATGAACTCGGCTTCGTCGCTTACGGCGACAACAACGACGAAGTGTTCCTTGGCATGAGCGTGCAGCGCAATCAGAGCATTGCCGAGGCGACCGCGCAAAAGATCGATTCCGAGGTGAAACGCCTCGTCGATGAGGCCTATCACCGCGCCAAGAACATCCTGACCGAGAAGGAGCAGGAGCATAAATATCTCGCCGAGGCGCTGCTCGAATACGAAACGCTGAACGGTGAGGAGATCGCTCAGACGTTGCGTGGCGAGAAGCTGGACCGTCCGGAAGATACTCCGCAAACGCCGTCCGCGCCGACGCCGGCGCTGCCCGTCACGGACGAGGACGACGCACCGTCGACGCAGCCCGGCGGGTGGGGCGGGCCTCAACCGCAAGGCGCCTAAGTCAAACACAAACCGCCGGTCAGTTTGGCCGGCGGTTTTGCTTTTGGGCTACCCGCAACCTTATTGGCGCTAACCTCTAAAGCTTGCGCGCCACCAGAAATATTCGCGGGTCCTTGGTGTTTGAGCCGTGGCGATCGCATTCCACGATCTCAAAGCCTTGCGCGGTGAGGCTATGCTTCAACTCGCTGGCGTTGAAGGTCGCGACGTAGGGCGCCGCGCCTACCATGCGCATAAGCGGTACGGCGAGACCGATCATCGGGTTCATCTCCTTGAGACATGGCGTCTTGGAGATGAACAGTCCGCCTGGTTTAAGCAGCCGATGCACACCCCGCAGCGCCGCATCGCGTTGCACCAAGTGTAGAATGTTAAAGCCCAGCGCGGCATCGAAGCTGACGTCTGGCTGTGGCGCGGCGGCGGGCGTTGAGACTTCGAATGTGACGTTGACTAGGTTTTCCGCGTGCGCCTTCTCGCGGGCGATCGCTATCATCTCGGTGGAGATGTCGGTGGCGAGGATGTGCGCAACGCTTGGCGCGAGCTTCAGCGCTGTCGTCCCCGTGCCGCAGCCGAATTCGAATACGCTATCACTGGCCTTGAGATAGCGCCGCGTCTGTTCCAGCGTTCGCTCATACCCCGCCACGTCTGCGACGGGGTCTGTTGCGTATTTGCGCGCGGTCTTGTTCCAGAATTTGGCGTCTTTGGCGGTGTCCTGCATTTCAATCTCGCTTGCGTAGTCCGCCATAGCATGTTTTTGAGCGCTCGCGCCCCACCAGCGGGGGCAGAGGAAAGGGAGCCGCGCATGTTTGCATCAGCGCCAATCACGCCGCTTATCGGCACGATGAAGCCCGATGCCGCCAAGGCTTTCTATGGCGACATGCTCGGCCTCAAGCTGATCAGCGAAGACGCGTTCGCAATGGTGTTTGAAGCGCAGAATACACGCATCCGCGTCACGCGCGTGCCGGCGGTGACGCCCGCAGCCTATGCCGTGCTTGCCTTCAGCGTAGACGACATCGGAAAGGCTGTTGAAGCGCTGACGGCGAAGGCCGTGAGCTTCGCGCGCTTTCCCTTCCTGGTGCAGGATCCGCGCGGCGTTTGGAAAGCGCCGGATGGATCGCAGGTCGCGTGGTTTCACGACCCCGACATGAACCTCTTGAGCATTGTGCAATACGCTTAGAGCGCTTTTGCAAGGTCGCCGACGATCTTGGTCCAGCCTTGTTGCGTGCGCTCGGCGTATTCGGCCCAATCCGAATGCATGGCGTGCGTGAGCACCAGTTCGCACGCATCGCCGTGCGGCGTGATCTCGATGGTGACGACGCTGGCGTCGCCTTGCTCCTCATCGACGCCCCAGGTGAAGACCAGCCGGCGCGGACGATCGATCTCGCGATATGTGCCGGTGTGATCGATCTCAGCGCTTTGCCGTGTCACCTTATAGGAAAAGCGCCCGCCGACACGCGGCTCGTTGGTGAGGCTGACGATTTGTTCGTCGCGCAGGTGCGGCCCGAACAGGAAACGGCCGATCATGTCCGTGTCGAGCCAGGCATCGAACACGCGCTCGGCTGGCGCATCGAAGCGCCGGCTTATGCGTATGATTGGGCCGTTCATCGCGGCTCTCCCTCGTAGTGCGCGTGCGCGGCGACGACATCAGCCCAGAAATGATTGGTTGGCTCGCCGGCGAGTGCGCTTGCGAGCGTATTGACGTGTGCGGTCCAACCGCCGGCGAAATCGCGCAACGATGCGCCGTCGGCAATGCGCGAATGCGTCAGCACAAGCAGCGTTTCGTCGCCTTGCGCGGTAAGTTCGAACAACACCTCGGAAACGGGCTCGTCGCCGCCGCCCCAGGTCAGAGCCAAGCGATGCGGCGGATCGAATACGAGCACTTGGCCGGTCGCGGGCATTTCGCCGCTTTCCATTTCCGCCCAGCGCGCGGGCGGCTTTTCATCGGTGATGCGGTGATGCGCGAAGATGATGGTGACGGTCTGACCCTGTGCGGTGATCGTGTCGCCGCCGGTGAACCAGAGGGCGCGTTTTTCGCCATCCACGAAATAGGACCAAACGCGCTCGACCGGCGCCTTCAGCTTGCGTTCCAGGCGGAATGTATCGGGCGCGATAGCGCGGCCAAATTGCATGGGGAGCTCCTTTAATCGTCGTGTTCGGCGAGGGCGCGTTCAAGCGCGTCGAGGCGGTCGTTCCAAAGATTGCGCTGGTGCTCGATCCAGTCCGCCGCTTGGTTCAGCGGGGCGGGATTCAGCGAAAGAAAATGCTCGCGCCCGGCTTTGCGGCGTTTCACCAGGGCGGCGCGCTCCAGCACGCGGATGTGCTTGGAGACGGCGTTGAGGGCCATGGCGAAAGGCGCAGCGAGTTCCGTCACGCGCGCTTCTCCGGCCGCCAGGCGCTGGAGAATGGCCCGGCGCGTGCTGTCAGAGAGCGCCAGCATGGTATCGTCGAGAGCGGCGGATAACATATTCAACCGATAGGTTGAATAATGGCCTGCGTCAACCCCGCTCTGGACCCATGGCTAGCGGATCAGCTAGGAGGCTCTATCGATTTTGGGGGTTCTCATGGGCGCGCTTATCGCCATCGGCGTTTTCATCGTCGCCATCATCCTGCTGAACGCGGTTGAGTTCGGCCGCCCGGACTAAGGGCTGAGCGCAGGTTTGCGTAGCGCGCCGCCCGCATAGCGAACGGCGCTCACTACGGCTAAAGCCGCTGCGGCCCAGATCAGGATGCGCGCGGCCCAGTCGAGCCCAAGCACGACATTGATCGGCGCATCCAGTAGCGCCGCCGCCTGAAACGCCAGAAACGCGCAGATGCCGGCCATCTCGGCCGCCGCTTTCCATTTGCCGAGTTCGCTCACGGGCAGCGAGCCCCCTTGCGCGGAGACACCTTCACGCAGACCGGCAATGGCGACATCGCGTCCAAGAATGATCACGGCGGCGACAACCAGGTGCAGAGGCAATGCTGCGTAAGCGAGCGCGATCAGCACGCAAGCGACCAGCACTTTGTCCGAGATGTGATCGAGCGCTGCGCCCAAGGGCGTCACGGCGTTGAATTTGCGCGCCAGCCAGCCGTCCAGCCAATCGGTGGACGCTGCGAGCGCGAAAATGATCAGCGAGAGCGCGTAAACAAAGCCGGACAGAAGCGGGTCGGAATAGAGTACGCTCGCAGCCCAAAGGATCAGCGCGGCGACGGCCGGGCCTAACAGCATGCGGATGAGCGTGAGCAAAGTTGGCAGGCGTTTCACGAGATCTCCCTTAGCAATGTGGGCGCTTACGGCTTGTCGTGGAAAAAATCATAAATCCGCTTCGCAAGTTCTGTATTCACGCCGTCCACGTCTTCCAATTCCGCCAGCGCCGCACGCGAAACGCCGCGCGCGGACCCAAAGCGGTCGAGCAGGGCGCGCTTGCGCGTCGGGCCCACCCCGCCAATTTCGTCCAGCGGATTTTTGGCGATGCCAGCCTTCCGCTTACCGCGATGCGCGCCGATGGCGAAGCGGTGCGCTTCGTCCCGGAGGCGCTGCAGGTAGTAGAGGACGGGGCTCTTTTCGTCGAGCCGGAAGGCGGGCCGTCCGGGCATGAAAAACCGCTCGCGCCCGGCGTCGCGGTCGACGCCCTTGGCGATCGCGGCGATGGCGATGCGGTTTTTCAGACCAAGCTCTTCCAGCGCCTCGAGCGCGGCGGAGAGTTGACCTTCGCCACCATCGATGAGCACCAGATCTGGCCAAGCCGCGAATTTGCTTTCGCGTTCGCCCTCATCGCGCTCCTTAGAGAAATCGACCCCGCCATCGGAGAGATTTCCTCCTTTTCCGCGTGCGGAGGCATTCGCTGTCTGCGAAGGCTGCGTGTCAGTTGAATCTTCCACCTCATCGTTTGTCGAAGAGGAAGGCGGTCGGGCGCGTTCCTCCAGCATGCGCGCGAAACGCCGGCGGATGGTCGCTTTCATCATGGCGAAATCGTCGCCGTTGAAGTCCTCCGTCTTCATGTTGAATTTGCGGTACTGGTTTTTCGCAAAGCCGTCTGGCCCGGCGACGATCATTCCGCCGAGCGCGTTCGTGCCTTGAATGTGCGAGTTGTCGTAGACCTCGATGCGCTCTGGGCGTTGCGGCAGGCCGAACGTTTCAGCGACGCCGTCAAGCAGCTTCGCCACGCTGCCGCTTTCAGCCATGCGCCGGCCCAGCGCTTCGCGCGCATTCAGCAAAGCAGCGTCGACGATGTCTCTCTTTTCGCCGCGCTCGGGCTTACGGATTTCAATCTTGAATCCCGCGCGCACGCATAGCGCTTCTTCCAGCAGCGCGCTGTCCACCGCTTCGAGATTGGTGAGGACGAGTTTGGGCGGTTCACGATCGTCGTAGAATTGCGCCAGAAACGCCGCGAGAATTTCCTCTGGGCTTTCCTCGGCGCCATGACGGGGAAAGTAAGCGCGGTTGCCCCAATTTTGACCGGCGCGGAAGAAGAAGACTTGCACGCACGATTGCCCGCCTTCGCAATGCAGCGCGAATACGTCCGCTTCGGTGAACGTTGAGGGATTTATGCCTTGCGCCGCGCGCACGCTTGCGAGCGCGCGGATGCGGTTGCGCAGGCGCGCGGCGTGTTCGAATTCCAACTTTTCCGCTGCGTCGCGCATTTCGGCGGCGAGGCGGTCCTGCAATTCGACGGAGCGGCCTTCTAGAAAGTCGGCGCTGTCTTTCACCAGCGCCGCATATTCCTGTTCACTGATCAGGCCTACACATGGCGCCGCGCAACGCTTGATTTGATAGAGCATGCATGGGCGCGAGCGGCCGCTATAGGTTGAATCCGAGCATGAACGCAGCAGAAACGCTTTTTGGAGCGTGTTGAGCGTGCGGTTCACGGCGCCGGCGCTAGCGAAGGGCCCGTAGAACTTACCTTTGAAGTTCTTGGCGCCGCGATGCTTTTGCAGCGCCGCGACCGGGTGGTCGGTGCGGATGGCGATGAAGGGGAAGCTCTTGTCGTCGCGCATCAGCACGTTGAAGCGCGGCTTCAGGCGCTTGATCAGATTTGTTTCCAGCAGCAGCGCTTCGGTTTCGGTGGCGGTGACGATCACTTCCAGCGCCGTCGTCTGATGGATCATGCGCAGCACGGCGTTGGTATGGCCGCGCCCTTGCGCATACATGGACACGCGATGTTTGAGGCTTTTGGCCTTGCCGACATAGAGCACTTCGCCGTTCGCGCCGATCATGCGGTAGACGCCGGGCTTGGCCGGCAGGCGTTTCCAGGCGTCGCGGATCGCGTCCAGACCCTTGCGTTCGGGTCCGGCATGCTCGGCCTCTCCCGGAAGGGCGTTGAGCGGGGGCAGGGTGGGCTTATCGGCGTTGGCCATGTGGTTCTTAGAATGGGGCTTTCGCGCGCCGGCCGCGACCCCTTAGCGCGTCGACAGCGCCGCAGTGGAGGGCCACATGCAGATCATGGATGACGCAAGTCCCCCAAAGCCGCAGGATTTTGCCGCGCCGCATCCCGATATCTGCCGGGATATGGCGGACGTTCGTGCTGGCGTGGATGAGGTTGATCGTCGGCTCGTGGCGTTGCTGGTGCGCCGCCAGGGTTACATGGACGCTGCCGCCCGCATCAAGCCAAGCCGGGATTTGGTGCGCGACGAGGCCCGGATTGAGCAGGTCGTCGCCAATGTGTGCGCCGAGGCCGAGCGTCAGGGGCTTTCAACCGCCATTGCCGAGCCGGTCTGGCGTGAACTGATCGAGCGCTGCATCGCCCACGAGCTTGGCGCTTTCGACAGCGGCCGCCCTTAGTGTGGCGCAAAGGCTTCGCGTGCGCGACCCGGTGAGTTGCACTGCAGCACTGGGCTGACGGCGCACATTGCCCTGTGTTAACCACCCAGCCGAGGGGGGGCGTCGTCCAGGGGTGGATGGCGCATGAATTTTGAACGTAAGTCCGTTCGCGCCATGCGCGAGCCACGGCGCAGTGATGCAAGCCGTCATGGTCGCGCGTGGCGCGGCTTCCACTGTGATGGTAGGCCCTTGTGCTTCAATTTTGAGGCATGCTTCATTTTTGGGGCCGGGGCATGAAGTGGTTCTTATGGCTGGTGCTGATCGTGGCGCTGGTCACTGGTGCGCTCTACGGGGTGGGCCGCTTTCTTTTATCGAACGATTTGGCGGTCACGCGGACGGTGACGATCGAGCGTCCGCGTGCGGCCGTGTTCGCCATGGCGAACGATCTGCGTATCGCCCGTGAATGGTCGCCTTATTACGCCAGGGATCCAGAGGCTGAGTTCGCCTTTTCCGGTGAGGGGCCTGGGCCGGGACAGACGATGCGCTGGGTATCGAGCGTGCGAGATGTCGGCGCCGGACGGATTTCGATCGTGGATTCCCTCGAAAACGAACGCATCGACAGCATAATTGAGCTGGGCGAACGGGCGACGCTGAACTCGACCTTCGAGATCAATCGCGTTGAAGGCGGTGCTGCTGCGGCTTGGTCGGTGACTGCGCGTTGCGCGGAGGGCGCGATCAACGTGCCCTGCCGTTACATGAATCTGATCCTCCAGGGCCAAATTGGCGCGCAGCTTGAGGATGGTCTCGGGCGCCTGAAAACGCTGGCGGAGAAATTGCCGAATTACGATTTCGAGCGCCTTAGCCCGGAACTCGCGGCCATCGACCCGCAGCGTTTTGTCTACTCATTGGTTGTCACCTCGCCGGAGGAATTGGGCGGCGCTGAGGCGTTGGCCATTGGCCAGGTGCGTGATTTCATGAACAGCTACAATCTCACGCAATCGGGTCCGCTGACGCGTGTGCTGGTCGAGCAGGACGGCGAACGGATGAGTTTCCGCGTCGGGTTTCCGTATTCAGGCGCAACCCCGCTCACAGCGGTTGGGGTGCAGCTTGGCGAGACGCCATCTGGAGAAGCGATGCGCGTGCTCGTGGAGGGGACGACGGATCAAGTTCAGCGCGCCTATCGCGAGATGTACACATTCCTTTGCGCGCACCGCATCGTGCCGCGCACCGAGCCCATTGCCTGGGAAGTGGTTCAGGGGCAAAGCGCGGCGGCGGATGGTGTCGCGCGGCAACGCATGGACATTTATATCCCGATCAACGATGCGCCCTCAGGCGATGAGGTCATTGGGTTTGTGTCGCGCTGCCAAGGCGAGGCGGCGGCAAGCTAATCGGTTCGCAGCGGGGGTCCTTGCGGAAACGTGAGGGGGACGCGCGAAAAGGCCCGCGGGAGCGATCCCGCGGGCCTTCTTAGTTTCGTATTTCGGGAAGCCTATTCGGCAACCTTCAAATTCACCGCCTTCGGACCTTTGCCTTTGGTGTCGGGCAGGGTCTGAAAGTTGATGCGTTGGCCCTCGGTCAGCGAGGTCAGGCCAGCGCGCTCAACGGCGCTCACGTGAACGAACACATCGGCGCCGCCGCCATCCGGAGTGATGAAGCCGAAGCCGCGCGCGCCGTTGAAGAACTTGACGGTGCCGTCTTGCGGATCGCCGAGCGGTTGGCGCGGGGGACGATCGCCGCCGCCGAAACCACCTTCGCGCGGGCCGCGGAAACCACCGCCACCGCCACCGCCGCCGCCGTAACCGCCGCCGCCGCGGTAACCGCCGCGATCGCCGCCACCGCCGCCGAAGCCGCCACGGTCACCGCCGCCGCCGAAGCCGCCGCCGCCGCCGCCAAAATCACCGCCGCCAAATTCGGGCGCGGCACCTTCACCCCGGTCGCGGCTGCGCCGCTTGTCTTTCTTGCGATCGCTGCCGGCGTCGTCGTCAAAATCGTCGTCGAAACT
>JAUIJZ010000053.1 GCA_030430715.1 Alphaproteobacteria bacterium | reverse complement strand
GAAGCGTCCGCGCACGTCGATCTCATTGCCGACCGCCCACATGAAGATCGAGGGATGATTGTAATTCTGCCGGATCAGCTCGATCGTTTGCTGGCGCGCGTTCTGCACCATCGCCTCGGTCGGCGGTCCAGACGAGAATGAGGCGAGGCTGACATAAGGGACCTCGGCCCAAACCACGAGGCCGGCCTCGTTCGCTTCCTCCACCCATTCCTGCGCATGCTGATAATGCGCGTGCCGGACGGTGTTCGCGCCCATCTCCAGCATGATGCGCATATCTTCGGCGTGATCGGCGGGCGTCAGCGCCCAGCCGCGGCCCGCGCGGTCCTGGTGGCGTGATGCGCCAACCAATTGCAGATATTCGCCATTGAGAAAGAAGCCTTCATTGGCGTCAAAGCGGAAGCTGCGCACGCCGAGCGGTTGCGTCACGCTGTCGAGCACGCGCCGTCCTTCGCGCAGCTCAACACTGATCTCATACAGATACGGATCGGCGCGGCCGTTCCATAGCCGCGGCGAAGCGATGCGCAAGCCTTGCGTCGTCTCGCTGCGCGCGCCTGCGCCGAGTGCGACAGCGGTTTCCTCACGGGCGACAACGCGCCCGCGCGCGTCTCGGATCATCGCGGCGAGGGTGACATCGCGCGCGGCGGCGCTTTGATTGTGCAGCCGGGTGAGCACCGAGATGGCGGCGGATTCCGCGCTCACTTCCGTCGCGCGCGCATAGATGCCCGGTCCGCCATAATCTTCCAGATCAATGTGCGCGTCATCGACGCTGATCAGGCGCACGCCGCGATAGAGGCCGCCGTGGATGAAGAAGTCGCCGGCGAGCGGGATGATGTCCGCGGTGGGGCTTCCGGCGCTTGATGTCGGGCTATTGTCGGCGCTCACCGCTATCAGATTGTTTCCGGGGCGCAAATGCTCGGTCACATCGAGGCGAAAGCGCGAAAACGCGCCATTATGCTCGCCCACACGCTGGCCGTTGACCCAGACCTCGGCCCGGTTGCCGACGCCATCGAACTCCAAATAATGACGCTGCCCTTCGCGCAGACGCGGGGCGCGGAAGCTGAGCCGATACCAGCCGACGCCTTGCTCATTGTTCGTCGCGCTGGTGCGTTCAAGGCGATACTCGCCGATATGATTCCAAGTGTGCGGAACGGTGACGCGCTCCCAGGCGGAATCATCGAAATCCGCCGCCTGCGGCGCCGTCGCCTCTACATCGAATTGAAAGCGCCAGCCGCGCGAGAGATCGGTTTCACGACGGTCCGCGCTCGCGCCGCTTGAGAAAGCGAGCGCACAAACGAGCGCGACAAATCCAGCTAGGCGGCGACACAAATGATCTCTCCCCATCGTACAAAAGCGTCCCCATAGGGCGCTTGCTTTATCGTTGCGCGCGGCACATCCGTGCCTGCGCGAATTGGTCGGACCAGATAAAGGCCAGAAAGTGCTCGCGGCGTCAACGTCATGCTGGCGCAAACGTAGCGCGCCGCGGTTTTCGGCCAAATGTCCGCTAAATTTGGTCAGGCAGGCGGGGTGTTTTACGGTATCTCGAAAACAACAAAGCCAAACGTCCGGAATGGTTTTGGAATCCTGCTGACAAGATGCCTGACAAGATCAAAATTGTGCACGAAGGGCGCGGCGGGTATGTCGAATACGACGGCGTTCGCTACACCATCGATCACGTCGACCAAGGATGCTTCTGCATCCACTTTCCGAGTGGCAACAGGCACAAAAAGCTTCAGGCCCATTTCGATGCATTGACGGCGTTCGCTGAAAGCCGCGATCCAAAATGGTATGTGGGAACGCGCTCAAAACGCTTCAGTAGGGACGAGTCTTGAAAGGACGCGAGTACGCCGGGAGCGGCTATTGGCTAGCGCCAAACGTGTCGATTGAAATCAGATACCGCGCCGGTGCACTTCGCAATCCTCAACTGAATTGAACTACCTCCGGCCTGAACTGCAACAGCATCGCTCCGCTCGACTACCCTTGGGCCGTCATGTACGAGCCAAAATTCCCCTTCGTCGGTTATGTCCAGCCTGTAGCCGACTTGCTGAACGTGAGCGGCGTCCGTGTTTTGGGCAATCACAGCAGCTGCGATTTGGCGAGCAGTGGTGATGTTGGAAACCGGACACGTCATGGCTTGGACTGGCACAGTCGCCGTGGGTACAGCGCAACCAACCAGCATGGCCGTCACCCAACCGACCGCGAGAAATTTTGGCGTCATCGCTGATAGCTTCTTGGTTCCAGCTCTGCTGTCAAATGTCCGCTTCGGGCCCCGGACATTCGCGCACGCTTCCCTCTCCCCTTGTCAAGCTCCGTCTTGGGTGAGGGGTGTTTGCGCGTCGCTTTGAATACTATTGCGCCATCACCCCTCATCCGGCGCTGCGCGCTGCCTTCTCCCACAAGGGGAGAAGGACAAATCTATCCGCCCCCTCCAGCACCGCGCGTAAGCTTGCGCGCACATCATGCGATCCGCGCCCGCCCCCATCAGCCAACACAAGCTCGCCCGGCTCAATGCCTGGATGCGGCTGTGGCTGATTTGGTTTGCTGGCGTGTTCGCGGAGATGTGGGGCAGGGGCGAAGGCGCGCATGCGCGCGCGTTTGATGAACCAGCGCGCTATGTCGCCCATCTTGTTATTCTGCATGTGTTTGCGCGGCTGAAACTCAAGCCGCGCTGCGCGCATCGGCATGGGCGTTTGAAATATGCGAGCTTGCGCGCCGTTGCCGGTTCCGCGCTCCGGCGCACGATGCGCGGGCGCGACGGGGCCGCGCGTTTGTTCGCTATCTTCGCCGTGCTGCGCGACATCGATGCGCATGTCGCTCGGCTTTTGCGTCGCTTGCGCAATGGCCTCACGCGTATGCGCGTGATCCTGCCGCGCGCCGAAACCGCGCCCGCGCCATGCGCGCCAGCGTTTCCGCGCGTCGCTTTCGCCGACACGTCCTAAAGCCGCGCCTGCTGGCCGGAATTTGCTCTGCAATCACCGCTGATCGGCGGCGCCTCCGCGCGCCGTTTTGTCGAGACGCAAAAAAGGCCCGCGAGATGCGGGCCTTTAATCGATGCAGCGGGGGCGTTTAGTTTTCTTCGGAATCGAAGCTGTCGGCGGCTTCGTTGAGCCCTTGCGAGGCATCCTCGCGGATTTCAGCGCTTGCATTCTGCATCATGGTGCCGGCGCGGTCGCCCGCATCGGACAAAGCTTCGCCGGTATTTTCAGCAAGCGTTATGGCGGTGCGGTCGATTTCGGCGCCGACGCGTTCAGCGGACATATCATTATCGACCCACGCATAAACCAGCAGCGCGACCCCGGCGACCAGCGCTACCGTCGCGAATGCGCCGCCGCTGGCGCCGTGGCCAGCCGCATGCGTGCCGCCGAACGAACGAAACAGCAGCGAAATCACAGCGAGTGCGAGAAAAACCCAGAATAGAATGATGGCGATGCCGGTGAATGCGCTGGCAAGTCCGCCAAAACCAAAAACAGCGGCGACCAGTGCGGCGACAAAAAACCCGATCGTCCAACCAAGCATCGGAACCCTCCAAATGTGCGATCACGTGGTAGGCGAACGCCGCATTGCTTGGCCGGGTTCCCGATCAGATCGGCATGCGCAGAATTTCTTGGTACGCCTGGATCACCTGATCGCGCACGGCGATCACGGTTTGCAATTGCGTTTCCGCCGCCGCGATCGCTGTGACCACATCGACGATATCGGCTTGCCCGCCCGCGACGGCCAGCGCCTGTTGTTCGGCTTGCGTCGCGCTCGCGCCCGCCGAGCGGATCGCATCTTGTACGAGGCTGCCGAAATCGACGCTGTCGCTGGCGGCCGCGCCGCCGCCGGTTTGCAATGCTTGCGCCGCTTGCTGATAGGCGCGTGCGGCTGAGACGGGATCGATCGCCATAATTATCTCCGGAGCAGATCAAGCGCGCGATTGGTCATGGTCCGCGCGGCTTCGACCATGTTGAGGTTGGCTTCATAAGCGCGCGTGGCGTCGCGCAAATCCATCATTTCAACGAGCGTATCGACATTGGGCAGGCGCACATATCCATCGGGATCGGCGGCCGGATGGCTCGGATTATATTCTTCGCGGAACGCGGTCATATCGAGCGCCGCACCCATAACCCGCACGCCTTGCGCGCCGGATGCAAGCGTGGAGCTTTCCATCAGCGGAATGCGGCGGCGGAATGGTTCTTCATCCGGCGACACGCCAGTCGAATTGGCGTTGGCGACATTCTCGGCGGCGATGCGCATGCGCACGGTCTGGGCGCGCATGCCGGAAGCGGCGGCGGAAAGGGCGGCTTGAATGTCGGTCATCTAATTGGCCTTTGCCCCTCTCATCTTCCCGGCGGGCGCGATGCGATGCGCACGAGATCGAGGCCCTTCTGATAAAGGGCGATGCCGGTCTCGAACGACATGCGCGTTTCGGCGGCGCGGGACATCTGCTCTTCGAGCACCACCGCGTTGCCGTCGATGGTGGTCTCGCCATCGTCGCGGGTGACGATGTTGGTCTGCGGCGCGCCGCCGCCCGGCGCCATGTGCTGGGCGCTGGTGCGCGTCATCTGCAATCCGTTGGCGGCGTTGCTTTGCGAAGCGAGCATGCGCTCAAAGCCGGACGTATCGAGATCGCGCGGCCGGTAACCGGGCGTCGAAGCGTTGGCGATGTTCTCGGCGATCAATTGCTGGCGCTGGCTCAGCTGATCGAGCCGCGTGCGCAAAAGACCGAAGAAGGGGCTGTTGGCGAGATCCATGAGGTGCGCTTTGGCTGAACCGACTCGGGCTGCAAACTTTGCCTAGTCGACCCGCTCATGGTTAAGCGCGGCTTAATCCGGCGCCGGTTTGTTAACGCCCCGTTTACCAAACCCGTCGAGCCAGATGGTCCCGAAGGCTCCAGAATGGAGAGGGTGTCGTGGACTGGCTGGACTGGGCGCGCGCGCTGTTCGCGTTGATTGCGACATTGGCGTTGATCGGCGGGGTTGCATATGGCGCGCGCCGCTTGGGCATGCTTCAGGCGGGCGCCGATCAGCCAAAACGGCTCAGAATGCGCGAGAGTCTGATGCTGGATCCGCGCCGCCGGCTCGTCATCGTGGCCTGCGATGGGCGCGAACATTTGCTGCTCCTTTCTCCGGCGGGCGACCGCGTTGTGAGCGAATGGGAAGCGGCGGCTGAACCGGAGGCGCAGTCGTGAAGCGCGCGATTGTTTTCATTACGCTGGCCCTGCTGTTCGTTTTCAGCGCCGGGGACGCCATGGCCCAAACCGCCGAGCCGACGCTGTCGGTCAATCTCGGCACCGGCGACGGGCTGACGGCGCGCGTGCTGCAATTGGCGGCCTTGATCACGGTGCTGTCGCTAGCGCCGTCGATCCTGATCATGACCACGAGTTTCGTTCGGGTTGTGGTGGTGCTTTCGCTGCTGCGCACGGCGCTCGGCTTGCAACAGGCCCCGCCCAATGTGGTGATCGTTTCGCTTTCGCTGTTCATCACGGCGTTTGTGATGCAGCCGGTTTGGAATGATGCGTATCAGGCCGGCATCGGTCCCGTGATGCGCGAGGAAATGCAGCTGGATGAGGCTTTTCCGCGTGTAACGGAGCCGCTGAAGCGCTTCATGGCGGCGCAGACCCGCGAAGCCGATTTGATGCTCTTTATCGATATGGCCGATCTCGATACGCCGCCCGCTAGCGCGGAGGAGACGCCGTTTAACGTGCTGGCTCCGGCCTTCATGGTGTCGGAGCTCAGGCGGGCCTTCGAGATCGGCTTCATGCTGTTCGTGCCGTTCCTCATCATCGACCTTGTGGTGGCCTCGCTACTCATGGCCATGGGTATGATGATGATGCCGCCGGTCACGGTCAGCATGCCGTTCAAGATCATCTTCTTTGTGTTGGTTGACGGTTGGCGGCTGGTGGCGGGCAGCCTGATCGAGAGTTTTGGCGCTGGTGCGCCGCCGGGCGGATAGGGCGCTTAGCGCTCGATGCCTAAATCCGAGAGAAGGCGGGATTTGAAGTCGTCTTTCTTCGCCGTGAACGTGCGTTCAAACCAGGCGGCCAGGGAAGTGAAGAAGTTCGACATCGGAAAGCCCCACCAAATTCTCGTATCAGTCCCTCATACGATTCAGCATGCCTGACAGTTCCGCGCGCGCCAGCGCCGTGTGCAGCGAAACAACCGTTGCGTGTCCGATTGGAGGGGCTGTGTGTCCTGGCGAGCACGACTTTGTTCGGCTGGGGATGGCGTTGCGAAGACTTAAGGAGGCGGGATGGCTGGTTGGAAACCCGTCATTAACCATGGCGCGCGTCCTGTGAGGTCGGGGTCGGCAGAATTTGCCGGGCCGAATGCGTGGGAGCGGACATGAACGGCGCTGAAGTGCTCGATCTGGGCCGGGATGCGATCTGGGTGACCGTGTTGGTGGCGGCGGGGCCGATGCTGGTCGGACTTGTCGTCGGTCTGGTCGTTTCGTTGCTGCAAACGCTGACCCAGATCCAGGAGCAGACTTTGGTGTTCGTGCCGAAGATCCTCTCGATCTTCTTCGCCATCCTCTTGTTCTTGCCGATCATGGGCGGGCTGCTTGGCAATTTCACCCAGAACATTTTCGAGCGCATAGCGGCGTTCTGAGATGACGCTGACGCTCTACGGCATCGAGCTTTGGGCAGCGGCGCTGTTGTTCGCGCGGATGGGCGCGATGCTCATGCTGTTGCCGGGGTTTGGCGAGCCGGCCATTCCCGCACGCATACGCTTAAGCTTCGCGTTGGCGCTGGCGATCTGCTTCGCGCCGAGCCTGGCCGATCGCGTGCCCGAAGCGGCGACGACGGCTTTCGGCATGGCGGGGCAATTGATCACGGAGCTGATCATTGGCATCGCGCTGGGCGGCGCGGCGCGCATTCTCGTTTCCGCGCTGGCGACGGCGGGGCAGATTTTCGGCTTCGAACTCGGCATCTCGTTCGCGCAGACAGCCGACCCCACGCAGACTGGATCGGGGCAATTGTTTTCGGTGTTTCTCGGGCTGATGGGGGTGGCGCTGATTTTCGCCACCGGGCTCGATCACATGTTTCTGCGCGGCATGGTCGGTTCGTATGACGTGATCGCGCTTGGCGCGGCGGTTCCGGTGGAGGACGCCGCGGAAATGGCGCTGGAAGCGACGGCGGCGGCGTTCCGTACAGGTTTTCAGATCGCCATGCCGGTGCTCGCGGCGGGGATTATCTTTCGCCTCGGGCTTGGCGTGCTTTCGCGCCTCATTCCGCAAATTCAAGTGTTCTTCGTGGCGTTGCCGCTGCAGATCATGGGCGGCACTGTCGTCATCGCTCTCGGGCTTTCGACCGGTATGCTGATCTGGCTCGACAGCCTTGAACGCTACGCGGCGTGGCTGAGGTAAGCCATGGCTGAGCAAAACGACGACGACGATAAAACAGAAGAGCCGACACCGCGGCGGATCGAGCAAGCGCGCGAGAAGGGCGACATCGTCTATTCCGCCGAGGTGGGCGCGGCGCTGTCGCTGATAGCGGTTACGGGCATTGTCGCGTTCGGCGCGGGACCGATCGTGACCGGGTTCGCGCGAAACTTCATCGGCTTTATCGCCATGCCGGACCAATTGTCCGCCGAACCGGGCGCGCTCATGGCGATCTTCGCCAGTGTCGGCCTTAAGATGGCGGGCGTGCTGGGGCTGGCGATACTCGCCCTTGCCGTGGCGAGTCTGGCGGCGCGATATGTACAAGACCGCCCGACGTTTACCGGCGAGCGGCTGACGCCCAAGATCGACAAGCTCAATCCCGTGAAGGGCTTTCAGCGCGTGTTCGGCAAGCAGGCCGTCAGCGCGTTTTTAAAGTCGCTGGCCAAGCTCGCCATTGTGGGCGGCGCGCTGGTGTGGATGTTGTGGCCGCAGGACGCTGAGCTGGAGAATATTTCTCTACTCGACCCGGCCGCGCTTTTGCCGTTCGTGCAGGATCGCGCAGTGGGCATGCTGATTGCGCTGGCGGCGGCGGCGGCGCTGCTGGCGATCATCGATTATATCGCCACCCGCCAGTCGTACATGAAAAAGCTGCGCATGAGCCGGCGCGACATCAAGGAAGAGATGCGCCAGAGCGAAGGCGATCCGATGGTGAAAGCGAAGCTGCGCCAGATCCGGCAGGAGCGCTCGCGTCAGCGCATGATGGCCAACGTGCCGAACGCTTCCGTCGTCATCACCAACCCGACGCACTATGCGGTCGCGCTTAAATACGAGCAGGGCGAAACCGCCGCGCCCGTCTGCCTCGCCAAGGGCGTCGATGCGGTGGCGCAACGCATCCGCGAGGTTGCACAGGAACACGATATCCCGATCGTCGAGGACCCGCCTTTGGCGCGCGCCTTGTTTGCCAGCGCCGACATCGACGAGCCCATTCCGAGGGAACATTACGAGGCGGTCGCCAAAGTTATCGGCTTTGTTCTGCGGCTTGCGCGCCGCAGGCGCCGCCGTTTGTGAGGAATTGCGCCATGGCAGATGGCTTATCCACAGTCTCGAACGGTGCTCCCGGTCCCGAATCGCGCTCAATGGGCATGCTCAAAGGCGCGCAAATGACCGACCACGCAGACCTCCAGCCCCCGCGCAGCGGGGGGCGGCTTGATCCGCTGCAGATAGTCTTCTGGCTATCTGTCGCGCTTGGCGTGGCCGCGGCGGGCGTGGCGATCACGGCGGGGCCCTCGGTTGGCCGCGCTGGCGCTGTGCTGCTGATCCTGTTGGCTGCGGCCGGTATGGTGCTGTTCTTCTGGATGTCGCGCGGCGCGGGACGCAGGTTCGGCGCGTTCCCGGAGCGCGGCGCGATCGCGGCGGCGGTGTTCACCAATGCGCGTTCGGAATTCGCGGTAATCGACGCGCTCGACGAAGCCGCGCTGATCACCGATCGCGCGCTGTCGCCGCTGGCGGCGAATGCGACCTACATCAATCTTGCCGAAGCGGCGGGCGCGCTTGGCGGCAGCGACCGGCCGCCGATCATGAGCCGCTTATTCGGCGCTGATCCCATGTTGTCGGCGCCCATGTTCCGCTTGGCGAAAGCGGCGGGGCAAGGGCAGTCGCGGCGCGAGGATCTGCCGGCCACGGCCATCGATGGCAGGACGACGCGCTATGAGGCGAGCGTTGGGCCGATGCCTGGCGGTTATGTGCTGTGGCGCTTGCGTGAGCTTGGCGTCAGCGAAAACACAGAGGGCGGCGCTGAGGCGCGCCAATTGTTTTTGGACGACGCGCCGGTCGGCTTTTTCGCGGCGCGCGCCGATGGCGCCATCATCTACATGAACCGTGCGCTGCGCGCGGTTCTGGGCGTAGGCGAAGATCCTTCCGAATTGCGCGTCAAGGACGTGATCAAGGAAGATGCAGGCCGCGTGCTGCGGCGCGACCGGCGCGGCTTCGGCCCAACGCGTGTGCGCATCACGTTGCGCGGCCGCGACGGCATGGAAACGCAGGCTTCGGCGCTGAGCTTCTGGCCGGATGAAGAGACCGACGGCGCCGCGCGCATTCTGGTGTTTTTCTCCGATGCCGAAGCGCCGGAAGCGCCCGCGCAGCCGCGCGGCGAGGCGGGTGCGGCGGACGGCGTGTTCGACCATGCGCCATTCGGCGCGGCAGTGCTCGATTGTACCGACCCCGCTTCGGCGGCGCTGCTCGATGCGAACGGCGCGTTGATGGAAATGACGCAAGGCCGCGCCGCGCCCGGCTCGGCCTTCGCAGATCTTTTTGAAGCTTCGGAAGGCCCGAACGCGCTGGCGCAGCGTCTGCGAAAAGCGATCAATGAGCCGACCGAATTGGTGCTGGCGACGCAGCCGCCGACAGCGGTGCATGTGCATTTCGCGCGCGGCGCCGATGGCCGCGGGCTCGCCTATGTGACCAATGTCAGCCAGCAGCGCGAACTGGAAACGCGGCTCGCGCAATCGGAAAAGATGCGCGAGATCGGCGAGCTGGCCGCTGGCGTCGCGCACGACTTCAACAACCTGCTCACCGTTGTGATGCAGACGTGCTCCTACCTGTTGCGCCGTCACCCGGTTGGCGATGCCGATTATCCGCTGCTGCGCGAAATCACCGACAACGCGACCACGGCGAAGGAATTGTCGGAAATGCTGCGCGCCTATGCGCGCCAGCAGACGTTTGCGCGCGAAGTGTTCGACGTGGGCGATTTTGTCGGCGCGCGCCAAGAGCTGATTCGGCGCATTGTCGGCGCGTCGATCCAGTACGAAATCCGCCACGGCCGCGATCTGCCTTATGTGAAGGTCGATAAAACGCAGCTTGAGCGCGTGCTGGTGAACCTCGCCACCAATGCGCGTGACGCAATGACGCCCAAGGGCGCGCAGATCCCGAAAGAGGGCAAGCTCACGGTACGCACCTCGACCATCAGCGCTGAAGCTGCGCGTGGGCTCGGGCACAATCCGATCGAGGACGGCGAATATGTGCTGATTGAGGTGGAAGACACCGGCTCGGGCATCAAGCCGGAGCACGCGGCGAAAATCTTCCGCCCGTATCACTCGACCAAGGAAGCGGGCAAAGGCACCGGCCTTGGGTTGGCGACGTCGTACGGCATCGTCAAGCAATCGGGCGGCTACATCTTCTTCACCAGCAAGATGGGCCAGGGCACGACCTTCCGCATCTTCCTGCCGGTCTACGATCCGACCCAGGAAGAGCTCGACGAAATCGCCGCCAAGGAACGCGCTCTTCTGACGCCGGCGACCAAGGACGTGGCTGGGCGCGGCAAGATCCTGTTCGTGGAAGATCAAACGGCGGTGCGCCGTTCGATCGCGCGCAATCTCAAAGAGTGCGGCTACGAGGTGGAAGAGGCCGAGAACGGCGAAGAGGCGCTCGAAATTCTGGAGCGTAGCCCCGGCGCTTTCGACATCATCATATCCGACGTCTCGATGCCGATCATGACCGGGCCGGAAATGCTCGAAGAAGCCGATCCGAAAATGATCGGCGAAGCCAAGGTGCTCTTCCTCTCCGGCTACGCGCCGGAAAGCTTCTCATCGATGCTGGAGCACTACCCGGTGCATTATATGAGCAAGCCGGTGACGATGGAGCAGTTGGTCGGGCGGGTGAAGGAATTGCTCGCGGCGGCTTAAGCCGCCCAAAGCACTTCGGTATTCAGCGGCGATTTGAACAGCGCGGCGACGGGCGCGTCGTCATCACGGAGTGCTTGCTCCAGCCGCGCGCGTTTTTCTGCGCCCGAGATCAGCAGCACCAAGCGCTGTGCGCGCGCGAGCGCGGGCAGGGTGAGCGTCAGCCTTTCGGATGTGCCCGCGGCCTGCGGCGCATGCGCGGCGAGAATGCTGCGCTTGCTGTTTGGATCGAGCGCGGCGCTGAGTTCGGCGCTGCCGGGAAACCAAGAAGCGGTGTGGCCGTCCGTGCCCATCCCCATCAGCGCAATGTCGATGTGCAGCGGCGCATAGAGCGCATCGGCGTGCGCGGCTGCGGCTTCGGCATTGCCGCGCGCTGCGTACATCGAAACGATTTGCGCCCCTTGCGCCAAAGCGGGCGCGAGCACCCGGCGCAGCATGCCTTCATTGGAGGCGGCGTGTTCGGGCGGCACGAAGCGCTCATCGACCAGGGCGAAGCGCACGCGCGGCCAATCGAGCGGCATTTGCGCGAGCTGAACATAGGCCGCCTCTGCCGAGCCGCCGGAGAGCGCGGCGACGCCGGTTCCGCGCGCGGCGATGCCGGCCTTGAGCGCCTCCGCGATCTGCGCGGCCGCTGCTTGCGTCAGCGCACCGCGTGAGGCGCTTTCCGTGAGGCGCATCAATCCCGCTTAACCGCGAGCGCGGCGTGCAGTGCGGCGGCGGCTTTGGGGCCCAATTCCTCATGCGCGAGCGCATAGGCGGCGAAGGCGCGCAGATAGCCGATCTTGTCGCCGCAATCGTAAGTGCGGCCATCGTATTCGAGCGCGTGGAAGCTTTGGTTCTGCATCAGCCGCTCCATCGCGTCGGTGAGCTGAATCTCACCGCCGGCGCCGGGCTTCTGCGATTCCAGCAATGCGAAGATTTCCGGTTGGAGGATGTAGCGGCCACTGATGAAGAGGTTGGAGGGCGCATCCTCTTTCTTGGGCTTCTCAACCATGCCCTTCATTTTGATCAGGCGGCCTTCGCGGCTCTCGGGATCGATGACGCCATAGCTGGAAGGGTCCTCGCAGGGCTCGACGGCGATGATGTTGCCGCCGACCTTGCCATAGGCCTCGGCCATCTGCGCCAAGCAGGAGGGTTTGGCCATCATCAGCATGTCGGGCAGCAGCACGGCGAACGGCTCGTCGCCGACGATGTCGCGGGCGCACCAAACGGCGTGGCCGAGCCCTTGCGCCGATTGCTGGCGCACGAAGCTCATGGTCCCCGGCGCGCGGACGGATAGCTCGACCTCTTCAAGCTGAGCCGTCTTGTTCTTGTTGCGGAGGGCGGTTTCAAGCTCGACGGCGCGGTCGAAATAATCCTCGATTGCCCCTTTATTGCGTCCGGTGACGAAGATGATGTGCTCGATCCCGGCGGCCAGCGCCTCGTCCACGACGTATTGAATGGCCGGGCGATCGAAAACCGGCAGCATTTCCTTGGGGATCGATTTGGTGGCCGGCAGCACGCGCGTGCCGAACCCGGCAACCGGCAAAACAGCCTTCCTTAGGGGGCGTGTGCTCGGCGACGCACTATCCATTGTGGCTCCGTTTTCGCATTGCAGCATGAGGTGGCGGGCAAGTTAGACAGCATGCCTTAAGCGTGTGCAACCCAAGCCTTTGCGGTGAGTTATTGCCTTGTTCGCCTTGAATTCAGCTTTATCTGGTATGAATTGAGGCTTGGGTAGGGTGAAGCGAGTGACGGACGTCACTGCGGAATCTCGGCGCCGCAATGTATCGCATTGCGTCATAAGAAACCTTTTGTTAACTGGCTGCCGCCTGGGGAGTTTCCGCCTAAAATGTACGCGTCGCCTATCGCTATAAAAAGAGTGGCCACTTTGCGTATGGTCGTGGCGAGTTTTGGCACGGGCGTTTGCTTCATGCTGTGCCTGGGCTTGGCGCTGCCGCTGACGGCGAAGGGCGCTCTGTGGAGCGTGCGGGCGGCTGAAGCTTCTGCTTTTGAGCGCCAGGCGCCCCTGATCGAGCCGCTCGACGTTACGGCCATCGAGGCCCAATTGGACGCGGCCGAGGCCAGCGTAATCAGCGCGCGCGCATCCACGGCGCGAGAGATCGCCCGCCTCAACCGGCTGACCCGCCGCTAATTTTTCTTACAGGATCGACTGTCCGGTCGCCTTCCAATCCTTGAGGAAGGCCGCAAGCCCGGCGTCCGTCAGGTTGTGCTTGTAGAGCGCACGGAACACGGCAGGCGGGATGGTGGCGCAATCGGCGCCGGCCAGGGCTGCGTCGCGGACATGCGCGCCAGTGCGGATCGAAGCGGCCAAGATATTGGTTTCATAGCCGTAATTGTCATAGATCGCGCGGATTTCGCGGATCAGCTGCATGCCGTCCTGGCCGCCATCGTCCAGCCGTCCGAGGAAGGGCGAGATGAAAGTCGCGCCGGCCTTGGCGGCCAGCAGCGCCTGAACGGCGGAAAAGCAGAGGGTGACGTTGGTGGGGTGGCCCTCGTCGGTCAGGGCTTTGCAGGCCAGCAGACCTTCGGGCGTCAGCGGCAGCTTGACGACGATGTTCGGGGCCACGCCGCGGAGCTTCTTGCCCTCGGCGATCATGGTTTCGGCGTCCTGCGCCACCACTTCGGCGCTCACCGGGCCGGAAACGGCGTCGCAGATGGCCCGCAGCGTTTCGAAGAAGTCGCCGCCCGACTTGGCGATCAGCGAGGGGTTGGTGGTCACGCCGTCCACCAGCCCGGTTTCGGCCAACGCCTTCAATTCCTTCACATCGGCGCTATCGATGAAAATCTGCATGTCGTGCTCCACCGTCGCATTCCCGCGCGGGCATTGGGCTGATACCGGACCTGACGGCTCGGGCATAGGCGCCGAATCGGCGCTAAACAGCTTGAGCCCAGGAATTTTGGTATGTCGAAGAGCGAAATGATTGAAGGCGTAGAAGCGCGCCATATGGCGGGCGCGATCCGCGCCCTGGCGATGGACGCGGTCGAGCAGGCCAAGTCCGGCCACCCTGGCATGCCGATGGGCATGGCCGATGTGGCGACGGTGCTGTTTTCCCAATTTCTGAAATTCGACGCTGCCGAGCCGCGCTGGGCCGACCGCGATCGCTTCGTGCTTTCGGCGGGGCACGGTTCGATGCTGCTCTACGCCTTGCTGCATCTTTCCGGCTACGAGGACATGACGCTCGATGAGCTGAAGAATTTCCGTCAGCTTGGATCGAAGACGCCGGGGCACCCCGAATACGGTCACGCTGAGGGCGTGGAGACGACCACCGGCCCGCTTGGACAGGGGCTCGCCAATGCGGTGGGCATGGCGATGGCGGAAGCGCACCTCAATGCGCGCTTCGGCGATGAGCTTGTCGATCACCGCACCTGGGTGATCGCCGGCGATGGCTGTTTGATGGAAGGCATCAGCCAAGAAGCGCTCACGCTCGCGGGTAAGCAGAAGCTCAACAAGCTGATTGTGTTGTGGGACGACAACAACATCTCGATCGATGGCGCGATCTCGTTGGCGGACGTTACTGATCAGAAGGCGCGCTTCGCGGCGAGCGGCTGGAACGTGCTGGCGTGCGATGGGCACGACGTCGAGGATGTCGCGCGTGCGCTTGAAGCGGCGACGCGTTCGGACAAGCCTGTATTGGTCGCGTGCAAAACCACGATCGGCTATGGCGCGCCCAAACGCGCCGGCACCGCGAAAGCGCACGGCGAAGCGCTTGGCGCGGAAGAATTGGCCGGGGCCAAGGCGGCGATCGGCTGGAAGCATGGGCCGTTCGAAATTCCCGAAGATGTTGCAGCGGCGTGGCTGCGTGTTGGCGCGCGCGGCGCTGCGGCCCGCGAATTGTGGGAGCAGCGTCTCAAGGCGTCTGAAAAGCAGGACGAATTCGCGTCGGCCATGAAGAGCGGCAACGTTGAGGCCGCCGTGATGGCGCTCGGCATGCACGCGGCGAAAATGGCGAGCGACAAGCCAGCGATGGCGACGCGCGCTTCATCGGGCGCGGCGATCGACGCCATGTTCGCGCAAGCGCCGGAACTGATGGGCGGTTCAGCCGATCTCACCGGCTCCAACAATACGCAAGCCAAGGGCGTGGCCGATTTCATGCCTGAGAACCGGCTTGGCCGATATGTGCGCTGGGGCATCCGCGAGCACGCCATGGCGGCGGCGATGAACGGCATGGCGCTGCATGGCGGCGTCATTCCGTTCGGCGGCACCTTCCTTTCGTTTGCCGATTATTCGCGTCCCGCCATTCGTTTGGGCGCTCTGATGGGCATTCGAGTCGTGCATGTGATGACGCATGATTCCATCGGCCTCGGCGAAGACGGGCCGACGCACCAGCCGGTCGAGCAGATCGCGGCGTTGCGCTGCATGCCGAACCTCGCCGTATTCCGCCCGGCCGATGCGGTGGAAGCGGCCGAATGCTGGCAGCTGGCTTTGCTGCGCGACAATGGGCCGAGCATCATGGCGCTGTCGCGCCAATCGACGCCAGGCCTGCGCGGCGACGCGTCGGAAAATCTCTCCGCGCGCGGCGCATATGAATTGCTGCCGGCCGAAGGCGGGGCTGCACGCGTGGCGCTGTTCTCGACCGGCACGGAAGTGGCGCTGGCGGTGAAGGCGCGCGAGGCGCTCCAGGCCGAAGGCATTCCCACGCGCGTGATTTCCGCGCCTTGCTTTGAATTGTTCGAGCAGCAGAGCGAGGAATATCAGGACGAAATTTGCGGCGAAGACGAGGAAGTGCGCATCGGTATCGAGGCCGCTGTCGGGCAGGGCTGGTTCGAAGCGTTCGGGCTCGACGCCTTTATCGGCATGTCCGAGTTTGGCGCCTCGGCGCCGGCCAAGGACGTCTACGCGCATTTCGGCATCACCGCAGAGGGCATTGTCGAAACCGCGAAGGCGCTGCTCTAGTTTTTCTTGAGCGCCGCTTCGCGCAGCTCTTTGACGTCCTGAGCGCTTTCGCGCGGCAGCACGATCACCGCGTCCTTGGTGGCGACGATCACAAGATCGCTCACGCCTTGCACGGCGAGCGTCACGCCGTCGGCATGCAGCAAAGTGTTGTGCGCATCGCGCGCGACGATGGGGCCCTGAAGCGCGTTGCCGCCCGCGTCTTTCGGGGCGAGGCGCCAGATTTCGCTCCACGAACCGATATCTGCCCAGCCGATGTCGCACGGGGCGACGGCGGCGCGCTTGGTCTTTTCCATCACCGCGATGTCGAGCGGCTGTGACGGCACGCGCGCGAATGCGTCCGCGCCAATACGGATTTCGCCATCGGCGCGCGTGGCGCCGGCGAGCGCTTCGAGCGCGCGGTCGCGGATATCAGCGCTGGCTTCGAACTCTTGCAGCATCACGCGCGGGTGAAACAGGAAGATGCCCGCGTTCCAGGCATAGCCGCCGGCATCGAGATAGCTTTGCGCGGTTTGCAGGTTCGGCTTTTCGCGGAAGGACGCGATGGCGAACACGCCGGGCGCAAGCCCTTCTCCGCTTTTGATGTAGCCATAGCCGGTTTCGGGCCGGTCCGGGGTTATGCCGAAGGTGACGATCCGGTCTTTGGCGACCGGCGCGGCTTGCGCGATGGCGTCGAGGAATGCCGCGCGGTCGGTGATGACGTGATCGGCCGGGAGCAGCAGAACCAGGGCGTCGGGGTCGGTCTCCATAGCTATGGCGGCGGCAATGGCGCCGACGGCGGCGGTGTTGCGCGGCGCCGGTTCAAGCACGATTGCGCTGGCCGTTGCGCCCGCTTGCGCCAGATGCTCGCGCACCAGCGCCGCGTGCGCGGTGTTGGCGAGCACGATGGGCGGCGCGAAGCTGAAGGACGGGGTTTCGCCCGTCACGCGCGTGACGGTCTCGGCGAAGAGGGAGTGCGGGCCGTTCAAGGCATGGAATTGCTTGGGGCGCGCCTCGGTTGAGGCGGGCCAGAGCCGCGTGCCTGCGCCTCCTGACATAATGGCGGGGATGATCCGTTGTTTCATGTGCTCTGCTTTGCCGCGCCTGCTTGCTTCTGGGAAGATGCGTCTGCAAGAAGCGCTGGCGCTAGATGCGCGGGGGGAGACGGAAGCGTGGCGGAATGAGCGAAATCCCATTCGCCGACGTGCGCGCGTGGCTGTTTGAAGCGGCATTGCCCTTTTGGGCCGGGCCAGGCCTCGATGAGACGCATGGCGGCTTCCTTGAAGAAGTCGGCCGCGACGGCTTGGAAACGGATGTCGCCTTCAAGCGCGTGCGCGTGACGTGCCGCCACGTCTATGCCTTCTCGCACGCGGCGTTGTTGGGCTGGTCGCCAGGGGCGGAGCTCTCGGCGCGCGGCTATGAATATCTGCTGGCGAAAGCGCGCTTGGGCGGCGGCCGGTGGGCCCGTCTGCTTTCGCGCGAAGGGGCGGTGATCGACGATGCGCCTGACCTTTACGAACACGCTTTCGTTTTGCTCGCTTTGGCGTGGCGCTACCGGCTGACGCGCGACGCGGACGCTTTGGCGCTGGCGCACGAGACGCTCGATTTCATCGAGAGCCAGATGCGCGCGGGCGAGGGCTTCTGGCCGCATCTGCCGAAAGCGCCGCCGCTGCTGCAAAACCCGCACATGCATTTGACCGAAGCCACCCTGGCTTTGTTCGAGGCTACGGCGGATGAGCGCTTCCTCGATCTTGCCGGCGAGTTGACGGGCTTGCTGCGCCGCCGCTTCTTCAATGGCCGTTCGCTGGGCGAGCGCTTTGATGCTGAGTGGCGCCCGGCGCCGGCTGAGCTTGAGCCGGGACATCATTTCGAGTGGGCGTGGATCTTAGCGCAATATCATCGCCATTCCGGCGCTGAGATCGAACGCGAAGCAGTCGCGCTGACGACGTTCGCGGAAACGCACGGCGTCGATCCGGCGCTTTCGATAACATATGACGGGCTTGACGAATCCGGCGCGCCGGCGCGGCGGACATCGCGCACCTGGCCGAACACCGAGCGTATCAAGGCGCATTTGGCGTTGTTTGAGCTGACGGGACGCGATCCGCGCCCTGTTGTGGCCAGCGCAACGCGGCTTTTGCTCGATCGCTATTTATTGCCGAATGGCGGCTGGATTGACCGGCTGGATGAAAGCGGGCGCGCCGAAGATGGGCCGATGCCGGCGTCCACTTTCTACCATTTGTTTCTGGCGTTTGCGGAAGTGCTGCGCCTGGAGCCGCTGCTGCGTCAGACGCCGTAGAATTCGCGGTACCATGTAACAAACCGGGCGATGCCGGTTTCGATGGGCGTGCTTGGCGTAAAGCCGGTGTCGCGCGTGAGATCTTCGACATCGGCATATGTCGCCGGTACATCGCCGGGCTGCATGGGCAGCAGATTTTTGATGGCCGTCTTGCCGAGATTTTGCTCAAGCACTTCGATCATGCGCGTGAGCTTCACCGGCGAATGATTGCCGATATTGTAGATGCGATACGGCGCGTTTGAACTTGCCGGATCGCGCGCATCGCCGCGCCAGTTCGGATTGGGCGCGGCCGGCATGTCGCCGACGCGGTTCACCGTTTCAACGATGTCGTCGATATAGGTGAAGTCGCGCTGCATATCGCCGTGATTGAAAACGTCGATCGGCTTGCCGGCGAGAATGGCGCGCGTGAACAGAAACAGCGCCATGTCCGGACGGCCCCACGGTCCGTACACCGTGAAGAAGCGCAATCCCGTTACCGGGATCCGGTACAAGTGCGCATAGACGTGCGCCATCAGCTCGTTCGACTTTTTGGTCGCGGCGTAGAGGCTGACGGGATGATCGACATTCTGGTGCGTCGAGAACGGCATCTGCGTCGATGCGCCATAGACGGAGCTGGAAGAGGCGAACACGAGGTGCTTCACGCCGGTATGGCGGCACCCTTCCAGCACATTGACGAAGCCGTCGAGATTTGAGCGGACATAGGCGCGCGGATTGGTCAGCGAGTAGCGCACGCCCGCCTGCGCGGCCATGTGGTAGACGGTGTGGAACCCGCAGCGCTTGAACAGCGCGTCCATCCCGTCGGCATCTTCCAGATTGAGTCGTTCGAACGAGAAGCCCGGCCGCTGGCGAAGCCGCTCCAGACGGGCCTCCTTGAGCGACACATCGTAATAATCGTTCAGATTATCCGTGCCGATCACGGTATGACCCTTGGCGAGCAGGCGCTCGGCCAGGTGGTAACCGATGAAACCAGCCGCGCCGGTGACCAGAACGGGGGGCATGCGTGTCATTCTCCGGCGGGAATTTCGGGCTGGGTTAGGGGCGAGGCGCCGGAAAAGCAACGCGCTGCGCCTGATGGGAGGCCCCCAAAGGGGCGTATAACCTGCCTCAGGGGCGGTTAAGCGTTTGTTTTGGCGGCGCTGGCGCCTCCGAGGCAGGCGGAATTCGCGTAGTTTGCAGCATCGTCACGCGGAATGCGCCTCTTTGGACTTGGCGCCGCCTCAGATTTAAGCTTTTCTACGCGAAAGGCCGTTACCCATGGCGGGGAGACGGTAAATGCCTTTGCGGAAGCTGGGGGAACCGGAATGTCACAAAAGCATACGGATTTTCGCAGCGAAGTCCGCGACACGATATTCAAATCGGGTCTGACTGGCGTTGCCGCGACTGTCCTGGCCGTGACGCTCTCGTCGCCTGCCGGCCTCGGCGGGATGATTGGCACCAGCTTGGCCTCTGGCGCGGGCGAATCCAGCGCCGATGACGCCTATGCTTCCCTGCCAGCCTATCCGACCCCGCTGACCGCATCCGAAGTGTCGGAAATCCGCGGCCAGCTCGCGGCAACGGCTGCTTCTCTGGCGTTGGTGCGTGAAGCGACGGACGATTCAATCGAACAGGTGCGCTCGATCGCCGCGAGTGCGCAGCTTGCTCCCGCGCCGCCGATCACAGCCGCCGCGCCTGTGCTGCGT
>JAUIJZ010000052.1 GCA_030430715.1 Alphaproteobacteria bacterium | reverse complement strand
CAGACAATTTCTATCAGACGATGAACGACACGCAGGTGCGCGCCTACGGCATCGACCTCGACGGTCAGAACTCGACGGCCAACAGCACGCCGGTCCCTGGCACTTGCGCGCAAAACGATTTCCGTGGCGGCGACGGACGGCGCGGCGTGGACAACCAATACGCGCGTCTCACCGGCTGCACCGGACAACCGACGCACCACCCTGAAGGCTACAGCGATTGGGTGGCGCCGCCGCCGGATGGCGTCGGCCAAGAAAACACCATGCTCGAAGGCGGCTGGGGCGTGCTCGTCTGGTTGCGCGGCGTGGATTCACTCGAAAATGACGACGAGGTCGAAGTCGGCATCTACGCCAATAACGACCCGATCCAGCTCAACCCGGCGCGCGATGCGGCGATCCCCGACATGACCTACGCGCCCGATCAGGACCCGAACTATCGGGCCGAGACTCGCGGCCGCATCGTCAATGGCGTGTTGACCACCGACCCGGTCAATGTGCGCTTCCACTGGCTGGTTGCCGGCATGCACCTCGACCGCGTGCTCAACCATGCCCGCATCGAAGCGCGCATCACCAGCAGCGGTCAGCTTGAAGGGTTCCTCGCGGGCTATTCGCCCGTCGAAGCGCTCTATGACATGCAATATGCTTTCCGCAGCGCACGCGGCGACGATGGCGAACCTCTGGGCGCGCGCGGCGCCATGTTCGCCACCATTGCAACCAGCGCCATCGGCCGCACCTGCCAGGGTCCCTACCAAGCCGCCTATAGGCTGGCGGACGGCGATTACGATCCCGAGACTGGCCGCTGCACGTCGCTTTCAACGCAATATGTGATGCGCGGCACGCGCGCCTTCATCGCCGACGTGGCGACGCAAGGCGCCAATGACAATCTAGTCGAATAGACCAACGCGAAAGCGTCAAACTAGAGCGGCCAGCGCATCCCGGATGCGCTGGCCGTTTTGCTTTTGGAATTGGCCCGCGGGCGATTGCGCCCCACATGAGCGGTATGGACGCACGCAACGCGCACGCCGGTTCAGGCCGAGCCACCACCCCTCCCATGCGGCTCATCGCCGGCGGACTGCTGATCGTGATGAGCGCGGTCTATGTCACGGCCGTGCTGAATTATCAGGACGCGGCCTATTGGGGCTATGTGCGCGCCTTCGCCGAAGCGGCCATGGTCGGCGGACTGGCCGATTGGTTCGCGGTGACGGCGATCTTCCGCCGCCCCTTGGGTTTGCCCATTCCGCACACGGCGGTGATCCCGCGCAATAAAGAACGCATCGCCGACGCGCTCGGAGATTTCGTGGCGGTGAACTTTCTCGCGCCCGATGTCATGGCCGCGCGGCTTAAAGATCAGGATCTCGCCAGCGCACTCGGACGCCAATTGGCCGATCCCGCCACCGCGCGGCGCATCGCTGACGGCGCCGCCGATGCTCTGCCCGCCATCATCGACCTGCTCGACGATGAGGTCGTCGCCGATTTTATGCGCCGCCAGATCGCCGACCTCAGCCGCGACGCGCGCCTTTCGGCCATGATCGGCCGCGGCCTCAAATTGCTGACCGAGCACGGCCGCCATCAGCCCATGCTGGACGCGGCGCTGCGCGAGGGTTGGCGCGCGCTGGAAGAACACGAGCCGGCGATCCGCGCGCAGGTGCGCGCACGCACCGCTTTCTTATGGCGGCTAATCTCGCTCGATACACGCGCCGCCGATGCGATGATCTCAGCGATGGAGGACACGCTCCGCGACATCGCCGCCGATCCCCAGCACCCAGCGCGCCAACGCCTCACTGACATGCTGCAAAAGTTCTCCGACGATTTGCAGCAATCGCCGGAACTACGCGCGCAAATCGAAAGCGCCATCGCCGACCTGCTCGCGCACCCATCGGTCAGCGCGTATTTTTCCGACGTGTGGAATGGCTTCAAGGAAGCGCTGCGCAGCGCCGCGGCGGCGCCGCAGGCTCAGGGACGCGCCGCGCTGGCCGACGCCATCGAACGCTTCGGCGCGGCGTTGCTCCACGACACGCAAGTGCAGGAAACGCTCAACCGGCGCCTGCGTGCTTTGCTGAGTGAGATTTCAGGCCGGCACGGGCGCGATCTGGGCGGCCTCATTTCCGAGACCATTCGCAGCTGGGATACCGGCACGATTGTCGAAAAGCTGGAGCAGAATGTCGGCAACGACCTGCAATATATCCGCATCAACGGCACGCTGATCGGCGGCCTGATCGGGCTGGCGATTCACCAGGTGACGCTATTTCTCACCTAGGCTTACGCGCCGCCCTCGCCCTCTGGCGCGATCTGGATGGTGCGCAGATAGGCGATCAGAGCGTCGGCGCCCTGCGGGTTGAATTGAAACCCCGGCATGCTGTGATTGACCCGAATGCCGTTGATCAGCTCCTCCTCAAGCGTGGCAGGGTTATACTGCGATAGCACAGTGCGCAGCGGCACGGCTTCGCGCATCGGGCTGTCGCCATATTCGCCGACAGCATGGCAGCGGGCGCATTGCGCGATGGCGATCTCACGCCCGTCCTGAACAAAGGCATCTTCGGACGGAGCGGGTGTTACGCAGCCGGCAAGCGCCATGAGCGACACAAGCGCGGCGCAGGTAAGTTTTCTCATGAGCGTGCTCCGGTGGAACGCGGGCGCGCCGTAAGAACAAGCGCGCCCGCAAACGCCAAGACGCCCGCGCCAGACCAACAGCCAACGCAATGTCCGAGCAGTTCGAAGCTTTGCGGGCCCGTACCGCAAAGCGCGGTGCTGAGCGCGCGCTGCAGCGGCGTTGCTGTCGCATCGGCCCAAAGGCATAGCGCGCTTGGCCAAGCCGCAGCCGCAACGAAGAGCGAGGCCGACATGGCGACGCGATGAGGACGCAAATCAAGCATGAGCTGAACTCCGTGCTGCGTCGTAACGGCGCGCATGGCCCGCTGTGTTGAGCCGGATCAATCCGGCGCGCGCGCGGCGCAGCTAATCCCCCCGCACACACACGCGCACGGCCCCGCCGTGAGTTGGGAGCTTGCGTATGGCGTTAAGAAATATTGACGGCCGGGCTGACGTCGCCGGCATTCTCGCCATTCTCATCGTCACATTGTTCTTGGCGCTGTTCGGCGCCTCGCGCGCCGCTGATGCTGCGTTCGCGATTCAGATGTGGACGCTGATTGCGGCGACGCTGGTCGGCACGGCGATGGTGACGGGCATCCTCGGGCGCGGGCCGAGCGTCGATCAATCCTCGCGCTACGAAAACGGCGTCGTCAAAGCCGGCGTCGTCGCTTCGATGTTTTGGGGCATCGCCGGATTGCTCGTCGGCGTGATCATCGCACTGCAGCTCGCCTTCCCGACCGTCTTCTATTTCGAGGAATGGGGCTGGACCAATTTCGGCCGGATGCGGCCGCTGCATACGTCCGCCGTGATTTTCGCTTTCGGCGGCAACGTGCTGATCGCCACCAGTTTCTATGTCGTGCAACGCACCTGCCGCGCGCGGCTGGCCGGGGGCTTGTGGCCGTGGTTCGTGTTCTGGGGCTATCAGCTTTTCATCCTGCTGGCAGGCACAGGCTATCTGCTCGGCGTCACCGAGGGCCGCGAATATGCCGAGCCGCCCTGGTATACAGACATCTGGCTGACCGTGGTGTGGGTCGCTTACCTGCTGGTGTTTCTAGCGACGATCTGGAAGCGGCAGGAAAAGCATATCTACGTCGCCAATTGGTTCTACCTGGCGTTCATCGTCACCATCGCCATGCTGCACCTCGTCAACAATTTGACGATCCCGGTCAATGCAGGTTCGTGGTTCAGCTATTCGCTGTTCTCGGGCGTGCAGGATGCGCTGACACAATGGTGGTACGGCCACAATGCGGTGGGCTTCTTCCTCACCGCCGGCTTCCTGGCCATCATGTACTATTTCATCCCGAAGCAGGCTGACCGGCCGGTCTATTCCTACCGGCTGTCGATCATCCATTTCTGGGCGCTGATCTTCCTCTATATCTGGGCGGGCCCGCACCATCTGCACTATACGGCGCTGCCGCAATGGGCGCAGACGCTGGGCGCGACCTTCTCGATCATGCTTTGGATGCCGTCCTGGGGCGGCATGATCAATGGCCTCATGACGCTCTCGGGCGCGTGGGACAAGCTGCGCACCGATCCCGTGCTGCGCATGCTCGTCGTGTCGGTCGCCTTCTATGGCATGTCGACCTTCGAAGGCCCGGTGATGTCGATCCGCGCGGTGAACTCGCTCTCGCATTATACCGATTGGACCATCGGCCATGTGCACTCAGGCGCGCTCGGCTGGGTCGGCTTCGTTTCGTTCGGCGCGCTTTATTGCCTGGTGCCGTGGCTGTGGAAGCGCGCGCGCTTGTATTCGAACGCGCTGGTGGAATGGCACTTCTGGATCGCGACCATCGGCATCCTGCTCTACATCACGTCGATGTGGGTCGCCGGCATCATGCAAGGTCTAATGTGGCGCGCTTATAACGAGCTTGGCTTCCTCGAATACTCGTTCGTCGAAACGGTCGAGGCCATGCATCCCTATTACATCATCCGCGCCTTGGGCGGGCTGCTCTATCTCGGCGGCGCCTTGCTGATGGCGTACAATTTGTGGCGCACCGCACGCGGCGATGTCCCAGCGCGCGAGCGCGCCGGGGATACGCCCGTCACCGCGCCGGTCGCAGCAGAATAAGGCGGCGCTCCGATGTGGACATTCCATAAATGGTTCGAGAAGCACTCGCTGATCCTGCTGATCGGCATTCTCGTCGTCGTTTCGATTGGCGGGCTGGTGCAGATCACGCCGCTCTTCTTTATCGAATCCACCATCGAGCGGGTTGAAGGCGTGCGGCCATATACGCCGCTCGAACTGGCCGGCCGGCAAATCTACATCCGCGAGGGCTGCTACACCTGCCACTCGCAAATGGTGCGGCCGTTGCGCGACGAGGTCGAGCGCTACGGCCACTACTCGCTCGCCGCGGAGAGCATGTACGACCACCCGTTCCAATGGGGATCGAAGCGCACCGGCCCAGATCTGGCGCGCGTTGGCGGACGCTATTCGGATGAGTGGCACCGCGCGCATCTGGAGGACCCGCGTTCGGTCGTGCCGGAATCGGTGATGCCGCCTTATGCCTTCCTCGCCCGGCGCGATCTCGACGTCAGCGACATGCAGGATCATTTGCGCGCCAACCGTATGCTGCGCGTGCCCTACAATGACGCGCAATTCGACAACGCGATTACCGACGCCCGCGCACAAGCCGAACCGCTTGGCGCCAACGCCTACGATTTCGAACAGCGCTATCCCGGCGCGGCCATCCGCGATTTCGACGGCGAGCCTACGCGGCTCACCGAAATGGATGCGATTATCGCGTATCTGCAAATGCTCGGATCGGGCGTCGACTTCTCAACCTATCAGGCCGAAGCGCCCGAGAATTTGAGGTAAGCGATCATGACCTACGAAGACGCCTCACACATCGCGCAGACTTGGGGACTGGTTCTGCTCGCCGTGCTGTTCGCCGCCGCCCTCGTTTACGCGCTGTGGCCCGCCAATCGCGAAAAGTTCAAACGCGCCGCTCATGCGCCGCTCGCTGACGAGGACGAAGATGGCCGACAAGATTGAGCGCGACGATCACAGCGGCACTGAAACCACCGGCCACGAATGGGACGGCATCAAGGAACTCGATACGCCGCTGCCGCGCTGGTGGCTGTACATATTCTACGCCACGATCGTGATTGCCGTGATCTATTGGGTATTGATGCCGACTTGGCCGATGCTCAACAGCTATACGCGCGGCCTGCTCAACCATTCGGACCGCGCCAATGTCGCCGCCGAGATGAGCCAACTCAGCGCCGCGCGCGGCCCCATGTTCCAACGCTTGGCCAGCGCAACGCCCGGCCAGCTAGTAAGCGATCCGGAATTGCAGCAATTCGCGCGCGCAGCGGGTGAATCCGTGTTCGGCGATTATTGCGCAACCTGCCATGGCGCCGGCGGCGCCGGCGCGCCGGGTTTTCCCGTGCTGGCCGACGATGTGTGGATCTGGGGGGGCTCGATAACGGAGATTGAGCATACGTTGCGCGTGGGCGTTCGCTCTGATCATCCCGATGCCCGTTTCTCGCAAATGCCAGCGTTCGGCCGTGACCATCTGCTGACGCCAGCGCAGATCAACGACGTCACCGAATACGTCATCTCCATTTCCGCCGCGCATGCGCGGCTTGAGCCGGACATGAACGCGGCGCGACGTGGGGCCATCGTCTATCACCAGCAATGCGCTTCCTGCCACGGCGCCGACGGCGCGGGCGATCGCAACCAAGGCGCGCCGAGCCTGCAGGACGATCTTTGGCTTTATGGCGGATCACGCGCGGAAATTCATCGCCAGGTCGAGCTAGGGCGCGGCGGCGTGATGCCCGCTTGGGAAGCGCGCTTCGATCCCGCGATCCTGCGCGCGCTTGCGTTCTATGTGCACGAAATGGGCGGCGGAGAACCCGAGCCAGCGCCGCAAGAGCCAACCGACGCTGCTGCGCTTGCGCCGCCTCAAAGCAGCGCCGACGCAGGGCGTGCTATGCGGTGATGCGTGAACAATGTGACGCCCTTCCCTCGCCCAGCAGATAGCGGCGATCACGCCATTGACGCGCGCGCGGTCAATTCAGCCGCGTCGCGTGCGCTCTACAAGAAGCGCGAGCAGATCTATCCGAAGCTCGTGCACGGCCGCTTTCGCACCGTTAAATGGGGGGCGATGGCCGTGCTTTTGGCGATCTATTACATCACCCCCTGGATACGCTGGGATCGCGGCATTGGACGGCCGGACCAAGCCGTGCTGGTGGATTTCGAAGGCCGCCGATTCTTTTTCTTCTTCATCGAGTTGTGGCCGCAAGAAGTCTATTACATCACCGGCTTGCTGATCGTTGCCGCACTGGGCATCTTTCTATCATCGGCTTTGTTCGGCCGTGTGTGGTGCGGCTATGCCTGCCCGCAAACGGTTTGGACTGATCTTTATCTTTACGTCGAGCGCCTGTTCGAAGGCGACCGCAACGCGCGCATGCGCCTCGACAAGGCGCCGATGTCCTTGAACAAGGCGGCACGCAAGATCGGCAAGCATGTCGGCTGGCTTTACATTGCCGCGGCGACGGGCGGCGCCTGGGTGTTCTATTTCGGCGACGCGCCCACCTTGGCGCACGATATTTTCACAGGACAAGCCTCGCTTGTCGTCTATCTCTTCATCGGGCTGCTTACGTTCACCACCTACGCGCTCGCGGGCACGATGCGCGAACAGGTTTGCACCTATATGTGCCCATGGCCGCGCATTCAGGCGGCGATGACGGACGCGGACGCATTGTCCGTCACGTATCGTGGCTATCGGGGCGAGCCGCGCGGCCCGCACAAAAAGAACGCGACCTGGGAAGGACGCGGCGATTGCATCGATTGCAATCAATGTGTCGCCGCCTGCCCGCAAGGCATCGACATTCGCGACGGCGATCAGCTCGAATGCATCAATTGCGCGCTGTGCATCGATGCATGCGACGACATTATGGAGAAAGTCGGCCGCCCCACCGGACTCATCGCCTACGATTCCTACGCCAATATCGGACGGCGAACGACCGGGGAAGCGACGCATTTGCGGCTGATCCGTCCGCGCACAATTTTGTACGGGGTTCTCATGGCGATTGTCGGCGCGCTCATGCTCTATGGGCTGGCTAACCGCGCGACGCTCGACCTGAATGTCATCCGCGACCGGAGCCCGCCCTTCGTGCGTTTGGCGGATGGCTCAATCCGCAACGATTACGAACTCAAGATCATCAATATGGCGCCTGAGACGCGCAGCGTAACGGTGGCGGTAAGCGGTCTGGAAGGCGTGCATTTCGTCGCCAACAGCCATGCTGTGCAAGCCGATGGGCGCATTATCGCTGAAGCCGAGGGCGACCGCGTGGCCAACGTTCGCGTGCACGTCGCCGTTCCCGCCGGAACGCCGCAAGGCTCGCACCCGCTGCGCTTCGAAATCGTCGATGCCGAGAGCGGCGAGCGCGCCGGCAGCGCATCGGCCTTTCTTGCAGGAGCATCGCAATGAACGGGACCGCCGCAACATTGAAAGGCTGGCATGTGTTGGCCGCACTGCTCGGCTTTTTTGGCGTCGTGATCGCCGTCAATGCGGCTTTTATCTTCACGGCCGTGGATACGTTTCCTGGCGAGGATGTACGGCGCTCTTATCTTCAAGGCCTAAACTACAACGACACGCTGGCGGATCGGCGGGCGCAAGCGGCGCTTGGCTGGCGCGCGAGCGCGGCAATGCGTCAGGGCGCGGAAGCAGCTGAACTCGTCGTGGTGTTGCGCGCGCGCGACGGCGCGGCGCTCGACGGGCTCAACATCACTGGCGATCTCGGACGGCGCACCTACGCGCAGCTTGACCGGACGCTTGCCTTTCGTGGCCAAGGCGGCGGCGTTTATGTCGCGAGTCTCTCAGATCTCGAACCAGGCCAATGGCGGCTGCGCGGGCGCGCTTCCGGCGTAGCCGGAACACTCGACTTTGAAACGGATCTGACATGGACATCGCCCTAGAGGCGCCGACAGGCTGCCCTTCCGGGCTGGCGCCGGCGGAGCGCAATGACAACGCGGCCGATCCCGCCGCTTTCGTGCGTCGAGACGCGCACGGAGACGAGACGCTCGAACTGATGGTGAGCGGCGCGAAGTGCGCGGGATGCATCTCGAAGATCGAAGGCGCGCTGCGCGCACTGCCCGGCGTTAGCGAAGCGCGGCTTAATCTTTCAACGCAGCGTCTGCGCGTGGTGTGGCGGGCCAAGACGATCGAAGCGTCCACGATTGTCGGCACGCTGGCGCGCATCGGCTACGCCGCGCGGCCGTTCGATCCTGAAGCGGCGCAGCGCGAGACCGATGAAACCGGGCGTAGGCTGCTCCGCTATCTCGCGGTCGCGGGCTTTGCGGCGATGAACATTATGATGTTCTCCGTCCCAGTCTGGTCCGGCGACGGAGAAATGGGGGCGGCAACGCGCACGCTGCTGCACTGGATCTCCGCGCTGGTGGCCGTGCCCGCCGCGCTCTATGCGGCGCAGCCCTTCTTCGGTTCGGCCTATCGTGCGTTGAAAGCGCGCCGCGCCAATATGGACGTGCCGATTTCACTGGCCGTTATCTTGGCGCTCGGCATGAGCATCGCCGAAACGCTGCAGCATGGCGCGCACGCCTATTTCGACGGCGTGGTTATGCTGCTCTTCTTCCTGTTGATCGGGCGCTATCTCGACCACAAGCTGCGCCAGCGTGCGCGCACGGCGGCGCGAGATCTGTTGGCGTTGCAGGCGGTGACGGCGGTGCGCATCGGCGCCGACGGAAAAACAACCGCCATCAGCGCGCGCGATATTGCCATCGGCGACCGGCTGCTGCTCAGCGCCGGAGACCGCGCACCCGTCGACGGCGTAATCGAAGACGGCGCGTCCGATCTCGACACCTCCATGCTGACAGGCGAGACGCGCCCCGTGCCAGCGCACGCGGGCGATTCCGTTCATGCCGGCGCGATCAATCTCACGCAGAAGCTGATCTTGCGTGTAACAGCCCGCGCGGCGGATTCAACAATCGCCGAGTTGGCGCGGTTGATCGAGGCTGGAGAGCAAAACCGCGCCGGCTTCGTGCGTTTGGCTGACCGGGCGGCGGCGCTTTATGTGCCGGTCGTACACACGCTGGCCGCGCTCACTTTTCTGGGCTGGCTCCTCGCCCCTATCCTGCTTCGCGGCCTGGGATTTGACGCTGACGACGTTGGCGTACGCGCCGCGCTGCAAAACGCCGTCGCCGTGCTGATCATCACCTGCCCGTGTGCGCTGGGCCTCGCGGTACCTGCAGTGCAGGTGGTCGCTACCGGACGGCTGTTTCAAAGCGGTGTGCTGGTAAAATCCGGCGACGCGCTTGAGCGCATCGCGCAAGCCGACACAATTGTTTTCGACAAGACCGGTACGCTCACGCTCGGAAAGCCGCGCCTCATCACGCGCGCCGATGAGCAAACACTTACTTCAGCGGCCTCGCTTGCGCGCATCTCGCGTCACCCGCTGGCGCGCGCGCTTGTCGCCGTCGCGGGACCCGGCGCGCCAGCCGTGGACGCCCAAGAAATCGCGGGCGATGGCGTTGAGGCGCTTATCGATGGAAAGATTGCACGTTTGGGCAGGCGCGGCTTTGCGGCCCCAGATGCGCAGGATGCCGATGACGGCGCCATGGAGCTTTGGTTTTCACGCCAAGGCGATGCACCCGTGCGTTTGGCTTTCGAAGATACGCTACGGGGGGACGCCGCCAATGTTGTCGCTACACTGAAGCAGCGCGGCTACCAGGTCGAACTTCTCTCGGGCGACCGCCGCACCGCAGTGGAGGCCGCAGCAAACGCCGCCGGCATTGAATGCTGGCGCGCAAGCGTCAACCCCGCAGAAAAGGTCGCGCGCCTGCACGAATTGTCCGCGCAAGGCAAAAAGGTATTGATGATCGGCGATGGCTTGAACGATGCGGCAGCGCTCGCGGCCGCCCACGCCTCCGCCTCCCCCGGCACAGCGATCGAAGCCACGCAAGCGGCGGCTGACCTCGTTATTGAAGGCCCGCTTCTCGCGCCCCTCATCGAAGCCATCGACGTCGCCAAAAGTTCGCGGCAGCGCGCACTCCAGAACATCGGCTTCTCCGCGCTTTACAATGTCATCGCCGCGCCCGCCGCCATGGCCGGCTTGCTGACCCCGCTTATTGCCGCTTTGGCGATGTCCGGTTCTTCCCTCGTCGTGACGCTGAACGCGCTGCGCCTGCGCGGGAAAGGACCACGATGAACATTATCGTCTTTCTCATACCCGCTGCGCTGTTCATGGGCGCTCTCGGGCTTGCCGCCTTCTTCTGGAGCTTGCGCTCAGGCCAGTACGAAGACCTTGAAGGCGCGAAACACCGCATCCTGATCGATGACGATGAGGCTTGATCCAACGCAACGACGCCCTCTCCACGGCATGATCTCTAAAGCCAAGGAGGACGACATGAGCGCGAAACTGCCATCCAACTTCCGCCGCATCCGGCTTGAGCTTGCGCGAGAGCCAGGGCGCCCTGCCGGCGATCGCGGCATCGGTTACGTGCTCGTCGCGCCGCTCGACGCTAACGACCATCTCGACGCAGAAACAGCAGGTGCGCACAAGGAAGAGTGCAAAGTTCTACGCTTCCACGGCGATGAAGAGAACGTGCACGGCTACTTATTGCGCCGTCCGTGCGGCTATTGGGCATTCCACTACGATCTCGGAGACGGCGTTGAGGATGATGATCCCGGCTATCGGCTCGGCGATCACCGCTGGGCAAGCGGCGAATACGTGACCATTCACGAAGACGAAGGCGCGCACACCTATCGCATCGCCGCCGTGCAACCTCTCTAAGCGCGAACCGGATCGGTGCGGACGGAATGCGTTTCTGGGCCGGCGCATAAAAAAGATGGCGCGTGAGGCATCCCCACGCACCGAAAAAGTTAGCAAAAATTTCTTGATAGAATGGGCGTTCAAGCCGCTTGCAGCGTCTCAAGCGCGTAGCGATCACGCACCACGACATGACGCGAGCTGGGCAATGCGATCGAGCAATCGCGTTCCATCTGCGTGAAGGCGCGCGACACCGTCTCAATGGTCAGGGCAAGATAATCGGCGATATCGGCCCGTGACATCGGAAGATCGATCTCGCGGCAAGACGAAAACCGCTCGGCCAATTGCAGAAGAAAAGCCGCGACGCGCTCGCCGGCGCCCTTGCGCCCCAGCATCATGGCATGCTCGCGCGCCGCCTCGAGCTGACGGGCAACAAGTTGCATAAGCGCCTTGGCCGCGACAGCGCTTTCAGCGGTCGCGCGGTCTATCGCCGAGCGGCGGATCATCGCCACCTCGACGACGCCGATCGCCTCAGCCGAAAGCGTGTGACACCCGCTCAGCTCAAGACCGAAGACGTCACCAGGAAGATGAAAGGCCATGATCTGACGGCGGCCATCGGCGCTGAAGCGGATCGTGCGCACCGCGCCACTGAGGACCCGATAGACATAGTCCGCCGGTTCTCCCTCGCCGAAAATCTCCTTGCCGCGCTCAAAGCGCATGCGCGTGCCCTGAATCGCCAAACCCGGACCGAGCGCTATGGCGTCCGAAACTGGCATCGCGAACCCACCGGCGCCGGTCTCGATACTGATTTCCCGCATAGCGTCTCTCCTTCTTCGCCTGCAGGGGTATGCGATCCGATCCAACCGGAAAATTCAGGACCAACGCTTAGGGGTTTTCCCTTAGGCCCAATGACATAGGCAGGGCCGCTTGGCGTTCGCGGGCTGCGCCGATATGCATGCGAACGCTGGACCGACACTCATGCGCACCACCAACCAATTGTTTGAGCGCCTGTTTTTCGAACGCGCACGCCGTCCCGCGCTAGCGGCCTATGGCGGCGTCGTGGCCGCATGCGCTTTAGTCAGCGTCATCGCGCTGATGCTGCGCAGCATTTTGCCCGGCGCAGACGCCGCCTTGCTGTTTCCGCCAATCGTCTGCGGCGCGGCGATGTTCGCCGGCCTTGGTCCGGCGCTCGCCGCGAGCGTGCTCGGCGCTGTCTGTCTTTACGCGCTTGGCTCCATAAGTCCGAGCACGCCCTACGTTTTTCTTGCGCTTGGCATTGCGCTCGCATTCGGCGGCGACTGGTTCTATCGCAAGCGCCAATTCGGCGCCCGCGCGACGCAGGCTCTGGCCGTGCGCGAAGCGCATCTGCGCTCGATTTACGATACCGCCCCCGATGCCCTGATCGTCATCGATGAAAACGGGATCATGCAATCCTATTCGGCCGCGGCGGAACGGATGTTCGGCTGGACCGCATCCGAAGCGCTTGGCCGCAACGTCAAAATGCTGATGCCGACGCCCTATCGCGAAGCCCACGATGGATATGTACACGCCTATCTCGATACCGGCGTGCGACGCATCATCGGCATTGGACGCATTGTCAGCGGCGAACGCAAGGATGGATCTACCTTTCCCATGGAGCTTGCCGTCGGCGAAGTGCGCTCGGAGCAAGGGCGCCTCTTCACCGGCTTCGTGCGCGATCTGACCGAACGCCAGGCGACGGAAACGCGCTTGCAGGAATTGCAATCCGAACTGGTTCACATGTCGCGCTTCACGGCGATGGGCGAAATGGCGTCGGCGCTCGCGCATGAGCTCAATCAACCGCTCAGCGCCATCGCCAATTATATGAGCGGCGGCCGCCGTCTGCTGGAACGCGGCGATGACGGCGCCAAAGCCATCGAGGCGATGGATAAAGCCGCCGAGCAAGCCCTGCGCGCCGGTGAAATCATCCGCCGGCTCCGGAACTTCCTGGCCCGCGGCGAAGGCGAGCGCAGCGTGGAGCCTTTGCCCAAGCTGGTGCAGGAAGCCTGCGCGCTCGCCCTGGTGGGCGCCAAGGAAGCCGATGTGCGCATGCGCTATCAATTCGCGCCCGATCTGGAGCATGCGATTGTGGACCGCGTGCAGATCCAGCAGGTCATTCTCAACCTGGTACGAAATGCATTCGACGCGATGCAAGGTGCGCCACGCCGCGAACTCTTTGTCTCGACCTCAAAAAGCCAGGACGGCATGGCGATTGTAAGCGTCGCGGACACGGGGCCCGGCCTCGACGACGCCGCAGCCGCGCGGCTATTCCAACCCTTTGTCACGACCAAGCCGCATGGCATGGGCGTTGGGCTGTCCATCTCGCGCACGATCGTAGAAGCGCATGGCGGGCGCATCTGGACAGAACCGAATCCCGGAGGCGGCGTGATCTTTCGGTTTACAGTGAGAACCGCGACCGGCGACGGCGAGGACAATCATGAGCGCTGAGCCGACCATTCATGTTGTCGACGATGACGCCGCGCTGCGTGACTCGCTCGGCTTCCTGCTGTCCTCCGAGGGATACAAAAACCGCGCCTATGAAAGCGGTCCGGCGCTGCTTGACCATGCCGCTGAGTTGGAATTTGGCTGCATCGTCACTGACATCCGCATGCCGAACATGACCGGCCTCGAATTGGTCGCCGAATTGAAGCGGCGCGAGATCGCGCTGCCTATTGTCGTGCTGACCGGCCATGGCGACGTGCAATTGGCCGTGGAGGCGATGAAAGCCGGCGTCGTCGATTTTCTGGAAAAGCCGTTCTCGAACGAAGCGCTGTTGCGCGCGATCCGCTCGGCGCTGGCCGCCGGCGCCGACGAGGCCGCCCGACGCGCCGAAACGGACGCCGTCGACAGCCGGATCGCGCAGCTCACACCGCGCGAGCACGACGTGTTCGAGGCGATCGTGGCGGGCGATTCCAACAAAGCGGCCGCGCTGAAATTGGGCATCAGCCCGAGAACGGTGGAAATCTACCGGGCCAATGTCATGAGCAAAATGCAGGCGCAGACCCTCTCCGAGCTCGTCCGCATGGCGCTCAGCCGCCAGCAGCGCTAATTGCGCCCGATCAAAGCGGGCCGCGCCCAATGGCGTCACAAGCGGCGCCATGAGCATGCAGCCTCCTATCGGACGCGCGGACCCACAGCAAACGCCTTGCGTGGTGATCGTGGATGACGACGCCGCGCTGCTGGAAGCCCTCACTTTCGCCCTCGAGGCCGAGGGGCTCAGTGTCGCCGCCTATGCTGACGCACCAAGTGCGCTGGCGGCCCCCCTCGCAAAGCACGGTTGCCTCGTTCTGGATCAGAAGCTGCCGGGCATCACCGGGCTGGAGCTGCTGGAGCGCTATCGCGCGCGCGGCGAAACCGCGCCCGCGCTTCTCATCACCACGCATCCCAGCGCGGATACGCGCGCACGCGCGCACGCCGCAGGCGTCGAGATAATGGAAAAACCTCTGCTTGGTGATGCGCTTGCGCGGAAGGTCTTGGAGCTAACCGGCGCGCCAGTTTCGCGCCATTGAGCAAAAGGGAGGCGAGCATGACGTACAAAGATATCCTGGCGCCTGTCATCACACTGGAACGCGGCGAAGCGGCCCTGAATACTGCCGCGGCAATCGCGGAAAGCTTCGATGCGCACGCAACGGCGCTGGTTGTCGCGGTTCACCTCGCCTCAGTGTTTTCCGACGATTTATACCCTCTTTCGGAAACACTGATCGACATCGCAAAGGGCTCGCATTCGGCGGCGGGCAAAGAGCGCGAGCGCATTTGCGCTTGGCTGGAGCGCGCGCCGCACGCGTTTGAAATCCGCGACGTCACCATCGAGGACGCGGTGACGTTCGGCGCGGTGCTCGCGCATGCCCGGATGAGCGATCTTGTCGTATGCGCGCGGCCCGACGCCAAGGCGCGTGCGCACAATGCTTTGCTTGAGCGTTTGCTCTTTAGCGCCGGAGCGCCGGTTCTGCTTGCGCCCTCCTCGCAGCGGCGCCCGTTCGAAGCAAAGCGGATTATGATTGGGTGGAACGCGGGGCGCGAAGCGATGCGCGCCGTTAAAGCCGCTCTCCCGTTGTTGCAGCGCGCCGAAGAGGTGGCCATCGCTACGGTCGACGCCAAGCCCAGCAGCGCAGGCCACGCTGAGGCGCCGGGTCGTGACCTGGCGGCATTTCTCGCACGGCGCAACGTCAAGGCGATTGTTCAAAACATCGACAGCATGGGCCGCAGCGAAAGTGAGGCGCTGCTGGATACCGCGATCGATTTTAGCGCGGACTTGATTGTTATGGGCGCCTACGGACACTCACGCACGGTCGAGTTCCTACTTGGCGGCGTGACGCGCGAATTGCTGAAAACGGCCCCGCTGCCCCTGCTGTTGGCGCATTGATATCCCAGGCGCGTTATCTTCGGGCGCTCGCGCTTGAAGCTGGCGCCAGCGTGCGCGCAGGCCGCGCGCTGCGAGATGGTGCCCGGAAGAGGAATATAACTTCGACCTTCGCGAGCCTTCGTCTTCCTCCGTCAGCCCTCCACATAATTCCGATAAATCAATGTCATAGGGCCGCCTTTTCGAAATTTCGCATTTGCTGACCCTCGTCCACCTTCGCTAGAAACGCCGCGAAATAAGTGGGTAGAGACGTGGGACGCAGAACACGCAGCAGTTTGAGATATCGCTTGTCAGCGCTCGCAGTTTCGAAGGCCAAGCAAGTGGGAATGCTGCACGACGGTGGTGGCCTCTATTTGCAGGTACGGAAGTCCGCCAATGACACGCTATCGAAATCTTGGGTTCTTCGAGTGCGCCTGCAAAGCGGTCGCCTGAGGGAGATGGGACTCGGCTCCGCGCTTGATGTGAGCCTAGCGGACGCACGTATATCGGCTGAAGTAGCGCGAAAGCACGTGCGCGAGGGCCGTGATCCGATTGAGCTACGATTGCGCGCGCGCGAAGCGGCGCGGCAGGCTACACGCGCCGCTCTAACATTCGAAAAGTGCGTGGAAGCCTACATGGCTGCTCACAAAGGAGTGTGGTGCAACGAGAAACGAGAACGTCACTGGGGAGCGCCCCTAAAACGCTACGCATACCCAGCGTTCGGCTCCGTTCCGGTAGCCGAGGTCACCGTTCAGCACATCACGAAGGTACTTGACCCGTTGTGGTCATCAAAGACCGAAACCGCGAGCAGGCTGCGCGGTCGAATAGAAAGCGTGCTCGATTGGGCGACCGTCCGCGGTCACAGAAGCGGGGAAAATCCCGCCCGATGGCGCGGGCACCTTGCAAAGGTGTTTCCCGCCAAGAGCCGCGTTGCCCCCGTAAAGCACTTGTCCGCTCTCCCCTTCCAACAAATTTCCTCGTTCGTCGGCGAACTGCGCGCAAAGGATGCTGTGGGCCCGCGGGCGTTTGAGTTCATGATCCTAACTGCATGTCGGACCAGCGAGGTGCTCGGGGCAAGATGGCCTGAAATGGACCTGACGAACGGCGTTTGGACCGTTCCTGCTGAGCGGATGAAATCCCGGCGTACTCATCGCGTTCCATTGTCAGATCAAGCACAAGAGTTGCTTCGGCGATTGGGGCCTACCAATGCCGATAGGCTTGTGTTTGAGGGCCGACGCGAAGGTATCCCACTCTCAAATATGGTCTTTCTAAGCACGCTGCGCCGCATGAACCGCTCTGACCTTACCGGGCATGGTTTCCGATCGACCTTTAGAGACTGGGCAGCGGAGTGCACAGATCACCCCAACGAAGTGGCAGAGGCAGCGCTCGCCCACGCCGTCGGTGATAAGACCGAAGCAGCTTACCGACGCGGCGATCTATTTGATAAGAGACGAAGGCTGATGCAGGACTGGGCCGACTATTGCTCAAGAATGAGTGAGGCCCATGCAGAGCGGCGAACACGACAATTGGAGTGAGCTAGCCGCAAAGGTTAGCCCTTCGTCGCTTGAGCAGCTTTCCCAATTGCTGAAGGATCGAAATATTGAGCCCGAGAGCGCACAAGCAACAGCCGAGGCCATCGTCCGATCACTGGCGGTAGCAATCGAAGAGTGGATCTACTTCAGTAAGGACCTGTTTTCTTGCGAGGCTCCGGACGAGGGCTCCATCGGGGCCAAGCAGCTCTATTACCCTTCAGATGTTGTAGCGCTGGCAGAACGAGCTGAGCGCTACGCTGCGAAGTTGCAGCAATGTCTAAATTCCCTGCAAAATTGGAATGAGCGCTTCGTGGACTTCAACATCGCCGGCCCCCGACGGCTGCATCAAGGCGTCGCGCAATACGGTACAGACCTCGAACATTTGCAGCTGGCTCTAAAACAACTCGGCGACGACATCCGCGAGCAACCCCACACATCTACGGTCGCAGATGGCATTCGTGGATTTCAAGTTATTGGCAGCATATGGGAGGAAGCAACGAAGGCGCCACTCCCCTGCTCTGCAAAGAAAAATCCTCCTTCGCCGCTATTCCGCTGCCTACAGGCAATGATCGACGAGATCGATCCATCTGGCAAAGCCGCGCAGCAATTTACATCACACGCATATGTAAGAGCATGCCGGTTGGGGGGGAGCAAAAAGCTAAAACTAGATCAGCAGTCCACCTGACGACTGATTGCGTTGCTGCGAGTGTGGCGAGCGCTAAGAAGTTGGAGGCTAGCGAATGAAGAAGACCACACACGAAGACGTCCCCGTTCAATACGAGCCTATCCCCGCGTGGAATAAGCGCACGGGAATGACTACCGGCACGACTTACGCACGCCTCGCGAGTGGCGAACTCCGCGCAATCAAAGTCGGACGCCGTACTCTCATCGATGTCGGACATGGATTGCGTTGGCTGGAAGCTCAGCGCTGGCACCCCTCTGGCCCAGCCGCGTCAAAACTCGCACCGTTGCGCTCAGGCACCGCCTAAATAGAGGCCTCCGGCCCCTGCAAGGGCTCAGGCAGCTAAGACCCGAGCCTTTGACGCCAGAAGGGCCACGCAAAAATGCAACTATTTGCACTGGACCGCGAGGTCCGAACGTACTCGCATGCACTTCGCAACGGCGGAGAAGCGCTATGACTGAACAAGCCCGCGCCCAGAGAACCGCGATACAAAGAACTGCATATGCGCGCCTCGGCAACAGCATTGAGGCGCAGCTCATTGCCGCAATTTGGTGGTGGTCACCCTATGCAAAGGCCAAGCGCGATGGAGAGGTTTGGGTAGTAAAAACGGATCAGGACTTCATCGACCAAGACGGGATAACAGCCCAACCCAGGGCCATACGGTCAGCCATTGCGAGCCTAAAGAAAAAAGGATGGATCGCCACGACGCGAGGACCGCACCCCAACGGACGCGCGCCGAACAGTCGCTACCTCAGATTAGAAAACGGCCTAGCGGCGCTATTGGAACGAGAGGCCCCATGCGGCAGAAAGCGCCGAGGCAATGTCCGCTCTGAACAGGACGAGACGGCCCACTCAACTAGGCCAAGTGTTCCCAATCAACACGGCGTGGAATGCCGCTTCCATATGCAGGGAGACGGCATCAAACATTCAGCCCACCACTCAAAAAAAGAGATGAAGAGAAGATCGATGCCTCGATCACAGAGATCATCAAGCGATGAGCTTTCTTCTGAGGCATTTCAGGTGGATCCTGAATTGCTACAGCTGCAAACGAACTTTGACGCGGGTTGTTTCGAGCGAGGATGGAGCGCCCCATCAATAAACCACCCAGAACGCATTAGGCGGTTGCGGAAATTCTGGGAGGAATGCCAGCTCAAAGGCATACCCATCAATCTAGCTTGCGAAATCATCAAGCGTTTCGCGATCACCTACGACCCGCATGATATCGCGAAATACCTGGCGCGACCTGAAGAAAAAGTGTCCCCTGAACCCAATCACTTCACGCTCTCATTCTGTTCAGACCGAGCAATTGGCGCCTACCGCGAAGCGGTGCTTGAGAGAGAAATGCAACGAATGCCAGTGGTGCCGAAAAAGATAGAAGAGCGCCAGGAAGTGCGGCAAAAACTGCTTCGCTGCTGGATCGACATCGCCTGCAACGATCCCCTCCCCGAGCCTAAGGTTGGATTTGGTTGGTGATCTAGCGCAAGCGATCCAGCGCTAGCGTTAGCGCCATTTGTGGCCAGCTGTTGGCTTACGTTACACTGAGACTGCAATGCTGTCGGATGCATGACATGTCACATAAGCTTGCAGTCAGCCAATTTTCAAAGGTTGTAGCTCGGACGCGATGACGTGACATTCTATTCTATGTAATTTGTCATGAGCGATACCGTTCTAAAAATCAGCGCTTGGCTTTGTTGGCGCGTTTCCACGCTTGAGCGCTCTCCTTGAGGAATGCGACAGCATCCGCTTCCACCGCGTCGAGAATTTCGAGTAGCTGTATGATGTCCAGCCGCCTCTCATGCAGCTCATACTTGGCGACGTAGGACTGCGTCCGTCCAAGGCGCTCAGCAAGCTCACGCTGATTTAGACCGGCCGTCTTTCGCAGCTGGATAAGGCGCGCCACGACAGCCCGGTATCTTGGGTCGCGCAACGAGTTTGCCAAATCGTCCCCCTGTGGACCGGACAGGGGGCTTCAGCTATGCGTGTTTCCAATTGATCCCGAAGAGGGATCACGTGCAGCTACTTGCACTTTCGGAGGCGGTGGTGGCGAGGATCAGGGTTCTAGGCGGGGACTTCGTAGAGCATCCCTCCAGCAGCTACTTTATGGGCGAGTTCACGCTGTGGGGCTGGAAGGAAGGTCAATCGAAGCCGTTGCGCATGCATTTTC
>JAUIJZ010000051.1 GCA_030430715.1 Alphaproteobacteria bacterium | reverse complement strand
GCGCGCGAAGGCGCGATCAGGATCGCCGGATTCCGAAAATGCGCGCAGCATGCGCGGTGTCAGCCGTGTCAGAAGTTCTCGCGCACGCGATGTTCGCATGGCGCGGATGCGCCCGTGATGCCATCCGCGTATAGTTTGGCTTACGGCGGCGGGGTCGGAAAAACCAAGCTTGGCGATGGTGTCGAGCGTGTCGGGCTGATCCTCAACGCCGGTAAAACTAAGACTGCCCATCGGGTCGGCGAGGCTTTCCCCGCGTCCAAAAAGATCGTGATCGATTTCCGACACCATGTGGCGATGCGCGATCACTATTGCTTCGAACTCTTCCCGGCTTTCATAACCGCAGAGCGCGGCTACACGCGCCCGCGCTTCTTTATCGGCCGGCATGCGATGCGTCTGCGCATCTTCCAGCATCTGAATGCGGTGCTCGACATGGCGAAAGAACTCATAAGCATCCCGCAGGGAATCGCGCGCTTTGTCGCCGAGAACACTCGCTTCCGTCAGCGCATCGAGCGCATCAAGCGTACGGGGCTGGCGCAAGCTCTTATCGCGCCCGCCAAGTATGAGCTGCTGCGTCTGCGCAAACAATTCCACGTCGCGTATGCCGCCGCGGCCGAGTTTGACATCAAATACCGGCTCACCCAAAGCGGCGCTGCCATGCGCGGAAAGTATCTGCCGCTTGATGGCATGCACATCCTCAAGCGCTGCGAAGTCGAGGTGCTTGCGCCAGATAAAGGGGCGTAGATCGTTGATGAACATCTGCCCGCAAGAAACATCTCCGGCGGCAGCGCGCGCCTTGATGAAAGCGGCGCGCTCCCAGTTTTGCCCGAGATTTTGGTAATAGTGTTCGGCTGATGCGAGCGACACCGCCACCGGAGTCGATGACGGGTCTGGGCGCAACCGCAAGTCAGTGCGAAACACGTAGCCGTCTTCGGTTAATTCCTCGAGTGCGCGCACCATCGGCGCCACCAGGCGCACGGCGACGACACGCGGCTCGCGCGCGCCCGCCGCACGCAAGCGCTCATCGTCAAAGAAAACGGAGAAATCGATATCGCTGGAATAATTGAGTTCGCCCGCACCCATCTTGCCGAGCGCAATCAGGGCCAGGCCGGGCACGGGGCCATTTCCGTCATCATAAGGCGCGGGCGTAAAATCGCCTCGTTCGCCGCACACGCGCGCCGCCATAGCCACTGAAGCGCGCAGCGACGCATCGGCAAAATCCGTCAACGCACCAGTCACGCGCATCAACGGCCAATCGCCAGCGAGGTCAGCGAGCGCGACAGAGAGATGCACAGCTTGCTTTGCACGGCGCAGAATACGCATGCCTTCTTCGATCGCAGGCGGCGCCAATGCGATCGCATGGGCGTCTGCTAGTGCGCCGTCGAGCACGCGTTGGGGCCATTGCGCATCGAGATCTCGCAACAGATCCGCCCGCCTCTCCATCAAGCCACGCAGATAAGGCGCGTTATCCTCCGCCGCCGCGGCTGCATCAGACCAGACGCTGCCCGCGAACGCCGCTGGCGGATTTCCCTTTGCCTTCGCCGCCATCACCCGCATGCGTCAGCCCTCCGTGTCCAAGGACGGCAACACCAGCGCCGCACCCAAGCCAGTACGGCCGGCTTCGCTGATGCCGTCGCGCAGATGCAAACCGCCGCGATGTAAACGCGCCACCGCCGAAACAAGACTAAGCCCCAGCCCGACGCCCGGCGACGAGCGCGCCGTCTCCAAGCGCACAAATCGCTCAAGCACACGGTCGCGCTCTTCGGGCGGCACGCCTGGCCCATTGTCGAGCACGGCGATTTCGATGCGCCCATCGGCCCGCTTGTGCGCGTGGACTTCGACACGCCCGCCTTCCGGCGTGTATTTCATCGCGTTTTCGATGAGGTTAGAGACAGCCTGCGTAAACAATCCCGGCTCGCCGCGCAGGGCAAGCCGATCAGCCACGTCTCCGCTTAACGTCTGGCCTTTTTCCTCGGCCACGGGCTCATAGAATTCGACCAGCTCGCGCAATACATCGGACGCCTGAATGCGTTCCATGCGCCAATTGCCCGCCGCTTCCACGCGCGCCAATCTTAGTACGGCGGAGAACATATCGACCAGACGATCCGCTTCATCGACCGCATTGCGCAGCGCCTCGCGGTCCGCAACAATTTCCGGCGGACGTTCGAGCGCCGCTTCCAACTTTTGGCGAAAGCGAGTCAGCGGCGAGCGCAGGTCATGCGCAATCGCATCGCCCGCCGTGCGCGTTGTGTGCATGAGCTGCTGGATGCGGTCGAGCATGCCGTTCATCGCTTCAGCAAGCGCATCGAACTCATCGCCCGCATCGCGCACTGGCGCGCGGCGGGCGAGATCGCCACCCATCACCGCCCGCGCGGTGGCGGCCAATTCCTCCGCCCGGCGCGAAGCCTGACGCGCCGCAATCAACCCGCTCGCCACCGACACAACCAAACCGATAATAGCGACCGTCCAAAGCGTGCGCGTAATTCGCCCCGCGATCAGCGCGGTGTCGCCAAGATCGCGCGCCACCAAAAGGATCGGCCCATTGATCAAACGGCCCACCCGCCCACGCGCCCGACCACGCAATGGCGCACCCGCATCATCAATACGTTCGAAATTGAAATCGACACGTTCCGCGGTTTCACCCGGCACCGAGGGCAATTGCCGGAAATCGCCGGTTATCACCGCGCCACTGGCTTCGGCCAAAATGTAGAGGAGCGGCCCTTGCCGCGCCGCGCGCTCGACGACCTCCTGATTGAGCCGGCGCATGCCGCCTTCGGCATAGGCGCGCTCAAGCGCCACATATTCCTGATCCGCGAGCTGGTCGGAATCCTGCAGCAATTGCCCAGCCGTCGCAAAGTAGACGTATAGCAATAGCGCGACGACAAACGACAGCACGATGCCTGCCTGCACCAGCCCAAGACGGAACGTCGTGGTGCGTAGCAGCGCGAAGCCGGTACGCCGCGTGCGAAATTCTCCTGTCGCTTGCGGCGGCCGGGGAACGAATTTCAAATCCAAGGGCGCACGCGAATCTCTTTGATTCTCATGCCGCGCCGCGCCTCATACGGCCACGCGACGAGCAGGCTCTAAGCCTCTAGTCGATAGCCCGAACCCCTCACCGTATGCAAAAGGCTTTGCGGGAAGTCGCGATCGATTTTCGAACGCAAGCGCGAGATGTGAACGTCGATCACGTTGGTCTGGGGATCGAAATGATAATCCCACACATTTTCCAACAGCATCTTACGCGTCACCGTCTGCCCCGCATTGCGCATCAGATATTCGAGCAGGCGGAACTCTCGCGGCTGCAGATCGAGCTTCTTGCCGTCGCGCTTCACCGTACGCGCGAGCAGATCCATCTCCAAATCGCCGACAGCCAGGCGCGTTTGCGGTTCGCGGTCGCGCCCATGCCAGAGCGCGCGCACGCGCGCCAGCAATTCTCGGGTTGAGAACGGCTTGCCAAGATAATCATTGGCGCCGGCGTCGAGGCCTTCAACGCGATGATCTTCATCATGCAAGGCCGAGAGAATGAGAACCGGCGTAGAGACACCCTGCTGACGCAGCTCCCGCACAACCGAAACGCCAAGCTTTTTCGGCAGCATACGGTCAAGCACGATCACATCGTAGCCACCGTCCAGCGCCATCGCCTCGCCAGCCTCGCCGTCCGCCGCGATATCCACGAAATGATCATCAGCGGTCAGCGAGCTTTTGAGGCTCTCTGCCATATCTGCGTCGTCTTCAACCAAGAGCACGCGCATGAAACGCTCCTTACTCGCCGACTTCGACTGCAACGAACCTGCGTCCGGCGCGGCCATCGAGTTGCAGCAACAACGGACGCCCCGCGCTACGCGCAGCCTCTACGGCGGCATCTAGCTCTTGTGTCGTGCGCACATTGCGCCCGCCCGCCTGCAAGATGAGATCGCCACTGCGCAGGCCTTTCTCAGCCGCATCGCTGCTCGGACTGACGGCCGTGATCACCAGCCCCGACTGCGAAACACCCAGATTATAGCGCGTGCGGTCATCTGCCGTGAGCGCGCGCACCGAAACGCCAAGAGCGCTTTGGGCGATGCCGGGCTCATCCGATCCTGGCGCCGGGCTTGGGTTGGTGGACGGCGTCGCGGCGCTCGCGAGCTGCTGCTCTGAGGGACGTTCGCCAAGCCGCAGGTTGAGATTGCGGCGGCGGCCGTCGCGAAGCACCTCGACGCGCGCGGTTTGACCGACAGCCGTCGCGCCGACGCGCTGAGTCAGATCACGGCTGTCCTCAATACGATGACCGTCCAACGTGAGAATGACGTCGCCAGTCTGGATGCCGGCCTGCGCTGCCGGCCCATCATCGACCACGGCGGCGACCAGTGCGCCGCGCGCCTCATCGAGACCGAGGCTATTGGCGATATCCTCGTCGAGCCCTTGAATGGAAACACCGATCCAGCCGCGCGTCACGCGCCCGCTATTCTGCAATTGAGCAACAATCGCGCTGGCGGTGTCCGCGGGAATTGCGAAGCCGATGCCGACATTCCCGCCTGTGGGGGAAAAGATCGCGCTATTCACGCCGATCACATTGCCGCGCAAATCAAAGGTTGGTCCGCCGGAATTGCCGCGATTGATCGGGGCGTCGATCTGCATGTAATCGACATAAGCGGTTGAGCCTGCATCGCGCCGCCCCATCGCCGAAACGATGCCTGCGGTCGCGGTGCCTTCAAGCCCGAATGGGTTGCCGACAGCGACGACCCAATCGCCGACCCGCACGTGCGCTGAATCGTCAAACGTCACGTAGTGAAAACGGCCCCGCGTATTGCCAGTAATGCGCAGCACGGCGATGTCGGTCGGCTCATCGGAACCGACGATCTCGGCGCTAAGCTCGCGGCCATCGCTGAGGTGAATACTGATCTCCTCGGCGTCGGCGACGACGTGGTGATTGGTGACGATGGTGCCACGCTCGTCAATGAAGAAGCCCGAGCCGAGCGAGGTCGGCGCACGGCCGCCGGGACGCCCAGGCTGACCGCGGAAAAATTCCTCGAAGCCTGGCGGCAGACCTTCCAGTGAAGGCCCTGTAGCGGCTGAGGGTGCTTGCCGCACCTGAATCGAAACAACGGCGGGACGCACCCGCTCAATCAGATCGGCGAAACTTGGCGGCGCGCCGCCCGGAGGGGCGACAGATGGAGGCGTGATTTCCTGAGCGTCCGCCACACGCGAAAACAAGACCGGAGCGGCGAAACTGCCAAACAGCGCGATGGCTGCGCCGCCGGCTATGGCGCTGCGGCGGAAGAACTTTGCAAATACTGCTTGGGACATCGAATATCCTCTATGAGGCGCTGGCGGAAAGGCAACGCGCCGCAGGCCGCGTTTCCGATAGATAAGCGCGACCAGACCGCCGGGTTAAGGGCGCTTTGAGGCAAAGTTGGGAAAAAGCGCGGATCGTCCCGCCATTTTTTGGGCCACATCGCCGCGCCCCGGCGGCGCCCGCCAGGATCGGGCTCCGGTTTTGCCTAACGCTCGGCGTCTTCCGGCTCTAACGGTTCGGCCGAGGGACGCTTACGCAGCATAGCGGCGATCGCGCCCAAGCCGGCCAGGATCAGCAAGATGGGCGCGGCCCATAATAGCCAGGTGCGCGCATCGAACGGTGGGCGAAACAATACGAAGTCGCCGTAGCGGTCGCGGAAGAAGGAGCGGATTTCCTCGTCTGAATCGCCTGCCTCTACCCGCTCACGCACGAGCACGCGCATGTCCCCGGCAATCTCCGCCGTCGATTGCGCGATGGGCTCGTTCTCGCACTGCACACAGCGGATCTCCATTTCCAGAGCACGCACGCGCGCGTCTTCAGCGGGGTCGCCAAGCGCGACCGGCGCAGCAGCCGCCGCAATAAGCATCGCCAGGGCGTTCACGCGCCGCTCCTGCGCCGCCGCGCCAGCGCCATGAGGCTGAGCGCACCGCCCAAAGCCATCATGCTCGCGCCGATAAAGATCAGGTGCACCATGGGGTTATGATAGAAACGCACCGCCCAAACGCCTGCGCGGTCACGCACCTCATCGCCGAGCGCAATGTATAAGTCCCCATCAAGCGCGCTGAGTATACCGACTTCCGTCGTCGGCGTCGGCGCGGTCGGATAGAAACGGCGTTCCGCATCCACATTGGCCGCGCGCCCGCTGTCGTCGACACTGAAATGCGCCTGTGTCGACGCATAATTCGGCCCTTCCACGTCATCGACGCTGAGCAGCGTGATCTGTCGGTTGGCGAATTCAACGCTGTCGCCAGCAGAAAGTTCAAACGCCTGTTCGCTGCGGAATGCCGTTTCAGCAATCGCGCCTAGCGTCAGAACGCCGGCGCCCATATGCGCGATCGTCATGGACCAAACCGCCAGCGGCAGCACAACGAGCTTCTTGAGCCCCGCGCCCTCACCGCGACGCAAACGCGTCCACAAATATATAAACCCGCCAGCGATCAACCATGCGCCGATAGCGAGTCCAATCGCAGGCATGGCGCGCCCATTGGCCAATATCAGCGTCGCAACCAGGGTGATGAGCGCAAGCGCGATGCCCGGCGCCAAGCGCAACAACGTCGCTCGCAGATCGCCGATGCGCCAGGTCAGCATCGGTCCAAGCGGCAAAAACAGAAACAGCGCGCCAAGTAAGGGCACAACTGTCATGTTGAAAAAAGGCGGCCCCACCGAAATCAAGCCGCCGCCCAAAGCCTCAACCAGCAGCGGATAGAGCGTGCCGATCAGCACGACGCCAGCGGCAATGGCGAGGCCGAAATTATTCCAGACCAACATCGTCTCGCGGCTTACCGCGGCAAAGCCAGTAGGTTGCGCCAACTTGCCAGCGCGGCGCGCGTAGAGCGTGAACCCCGCCCCCATCGCGATCGCTAGCAACACAAGAACAGCAATGCCGCGGCTCGGATCGACGGCAAACGCATGCACTGAAGTCAGCAATCCCGAGCGCACCAGGAACGTGCCGAGCAACGCCAAGCCAAAGCCTAGAATGGCGAGCAGGATCGTCCATGTCGCCAACGAACCGCGCCGCTCTGTGACGATAGCCGAATGCAGCAGCGCGCACGCGGCGAGCCACGGCATGAAGCTGGCGTTCTCCACCGGATCCCAAAACCACCAGCCGCCCCAGCCAAGTTCGTAATAAGCCCAGTAAGAGCCAAGACCGATGCCGAAGGTGAGACACGTCCACGCCATCAATGTCCACGGCCGCAGCGCCTTGGCCCAAGCTTGATCGGCGCGCCCTTCAATCAAGGCGGCCAACGCCAATGAAAACGGCACACTCAAGCCCACATAGCCGAGATAGAGCATGGGCGGATGCGCCGCGAGCGCAGGGTCCTGCAACAGCGGATTGAGCCCCGCGCCTTGCATCGGCGCCGGATCGAGGCGCGCGAACGGGTTTGAGAGAAACAGCGTGTAGGCAAAGGCGCCTGACGTGACCAAGCCCTGCACGCCCACCGCTTTCGACCACAAACCTGTCGCTTGCTCGCCGGGCGCACTGGCAAGCACGGCGCCGAATGTCGCCGACACCAGACACCAAAGCAGCATCGAGCCTTCGTGGTTTCCCCACGCGCCCGCGATTTTATAGATGAGCGGCTTATCCGTATGCGAGTAAGACGCCACCGACTCGACGGAAAAATCCGAACGTACAAAAACGGCGATCAAACACGCGAAAGCAATAATGCCGAGCAACGCCGCCGCTTGCGCCATTGCCGCCGCAGCGGCCGCGCGTGACGCGCGCCCTTGCGCAGTCAATCCGATCACACCCTGCAGCACACTCAGAACGAGCGCGAGCACGGCGGCGTAGGCGCCGATCTCAGCAATCATGGCGGGCTTGCGCCCTTCCACTCGCCGCGTTCCTTGAGCGCCTCGGCAACTTCGCGCGGCATGTAGGTTTCATCATGGCGCGCGAGCACGCGGTCAGCTTCGAATGCTTGTCCCGGCGCCCAGCGGCCTTCACAGACCACGCCTTGGCCTTCGCGAAACAAATCCGGCAGCACGCCATCATAACGCACCAGCGTCACAGCCGCGCCATCGGTGACTTCAAACGTGGTCGCACCATCATCGCCGCGCTGCACCGTGCCATCGACAACAAGGCCGCCTAAACGCAGACGCTGACCGGCTTGGGCCTTTTCGGCCAGTTCGGAAGGCGCAACGAAATAGACGACGGAATCGCGCAACCCCACGAACGTCAGCGTCATGGCCAGCACCAAAACCGCTCCCGCCCCGCCAATCATCATCAATCGCTGATCACGCCTTCGCACGCGCTCACTCCTCCAAACCCAGGCTCATGCGGCGCGCCATTTCGCGGCGCGGATCGTCCTCGCTCATGCGCGTGTAGGCTTCTCCCCAAAAGTTCCGCGCACCGGCCTCGTCATTCGCTTCCATGGCCGCCATCGCCTGGTAGATCAATGGCGCCGCATCCTCCGTTAAAGGCGTCACGCGTTCGAATAATGCCAACGCCTCCGGCGTCACGCGCCCTTCCATCTGCACTTTGGCGCGGCCCAGGCCCAGCATAGCCTCCGCCAACTCAGGTTCACGGCGCAACGCCGCCTCGAATGCAATAGCCGCTTCGCCGGGCCGTCCCTGCTGCAATAGCACCTCACCGCTGTACAAGTGTGGCAAAGGATCGTCAGGCTGCTCTCGTGTAGCCGCCGAAAGCACGGCGATCGCCTCTTCGGCGGTAAATGTGCGCGGATCGCGATCCTGGAGCGCTTCGAGACGCGCGGCAAACGGCGCATCCGGCAATTCCGGACGTCCGATGACGAGATAAATGCCAAGGCTTGCCAATGCCGCGGCGCCGCAAACCACCATGCTGGTGCGTGCGCGCCGTCCGCCTTCGGCGCTATAAGCCTGCAACGCCCAATATGCTGCGGCGCCGGTAGCCAGCGCGGCGAACACAAAGACGATGAAGGAACTCAACACGGTGTGCGTGGTAGCGGATTTCGCGCCTAGCTCAACCCGGCGCGGCGCCGCAGAGGCTTAATCCGTGGCCGGCAGGCGCAGTCGCGCCTTGAGGCCGCCCAGATCGCCGCGCTCGAACTGCAGTTCGCCAGAATAGAGTTCGACGGTCTCCTTCAGAATAGAGAGACCGAGGCCCTGCCCTGGCGCCGCCTCATCCAAACGTGTTCCGCGCGCGATGGCGCGTTCCAATTCCTCGTCGGACAGGCCAGGGCCGTCATCCTCCACCACGATCTCAAACAAGCCATTGCTTTCAAACGACGGCAACAGGCGCACGACAACCTGGCTCTTTCCATACTTGCAGGCGTTATCGATCAAGTTGGCGGCCATTTCGAGCAAGTCCTCGCGCTCGCCCCGGAACGTCACGTCGCCCTCTGCCTCGACCGAGATATCTATGGCTTTTTGCGGATCGTATTTCTGCTCCATCATAAAGACGAGATCTTCGAGGTTCTGCAAAACAGGCGTGCGATAGCCAATGGTTGTGGCTTGCGCGCCAGCACGCGCTTCGGCGCGCGCGGCGACACGGGCGCGACGCAATTGGCGCTCGACGAAGCCTTCCATCTCCTCGATTGATTGCTTGAGGACGCCGTTATCGGCTTTGGTCTCGGTAGTTGCGTTCTTCAGCACTGCGATTGGCGTCTTGAGCGCATGCGCCAGATTGCCGACATGCCGGCGCGCCCGCTCCACTACTTCGCGATTGTGATCGACCAATGCATTGAGTTCGCGCGTCAGCGGCTGCAATTCGGCTGCGTATTCGCCTTCCAATCGTTCGGCCTGACCGCGCCGCACATCCGCAATGTCGCGCCGTAGGCTCCGCAACGGCTCAAGCCCGATGCGTACCTGCAATACCGTCACCGCCGCAACCATCAGTGCGCAAAAGCCGACAAACACCGCAAACGCGACGCCGACCAAATTCGCCGCCGGCGCCAACAGTGCACGTGGCGCGATACCGACCAAAAAAAGATAACGCCCTTCAAGATTGGGAATCTGCGTGGCCTGCGCCACTACGCGCAGCATTTCGTCGTCGGGGCCGACAATATCCAGAAAGACACGCTGCCCGGCTGCGCCTGGCGCGACGAGGCTGCTGCGTAATTTTGGATCGAGCGGTATTTCCACATCGAACAGCGATGGCGAAATCATCTGCGTGTCGAGTTCGCCGTCCTCCCCGATGCGCGCGATCTGGAAGTAGCGTCCGCTTAAGGGCTGCAAATAGCGCGGATCGTAAGGCAAATCTCGCAACGCCATTTCCCCGGAAAGGCCGGGGCCGGCATTGCCAATCAGATTATCGGCAACTGTCGCGATTTCAGGATCGATCAGCAAACGCAGCAATTGCCGATTGAATTGCGCATGCGCGATAACGCCCGCGATTACCAGGCCTATAACGCTGACGATGGCGATGGTGATAAGACGCGCCGCAAGCGATTGCCGGATCAGCCGGCGAAACGAGAAGGCGGCTTCCCCCCGCTCTTCGGTCACTGCTCGGTCGCGGGGTCGATCAACCTGTAGCCGAGCCCCTTCTCCGTCACGATACGGTTGGCGCCGATTTTTCGCCGCAGGATGCCGATGAACACTTCGATCGTGTTGGAATCGCGCTCGTGATCCTGGCTGTAGATTTTCTCGGTCAGCTCGGTGCGCGAAACGATGCGCCCGGCATGGTGCATCAGATAATCGAGCACCTTGTATTGATAGGCCGTGAGCTTCACCGGCGCGCCATTGACCGTAACTTGGCCGGTCGCGGCATTGAGACTCAAATCGCCGACTTCCAGTACGGAAGAAGTATGATCCGTTTGGCGGCGCACATTGGCGCGCACGCGCGCCAGCAGCTCGCCCATGTGAAACGGCTTGGTGACGTAATCATTGGCGCCGAGATCCAGCCCCTCGACCTTCTCGCTCCACCGGTCACGAGCGGAAAGGATCAGCACCGGCATGGTGCGCCCTTCCTTGCGCCACGCCTTCAACACGCTGAGGCCGTCCACCTTCGGCAGACCAAGATCGAGGATGGCGAGATCGTAGGGCTCGGTATCGCCCAAGAACTGACCGTCCTCGCCATTGTCGGCAGTGTCGACGCTATAGCCTGCGTCGCCCAACGCGGTCGTAAGCTGATCGCGTAGGTTTTTGTCGTCTTCGACCACCAAGACACGCATGCGCGTTCTATCCCTAGCGTGCGGCGGGGACGCGGAAATCGCGTACTTGGCCGTCTGGCAAACGCCAGCGAAGCACATAAATCGGTCGCCCGCCGTCCTCAAGACGGGCCGAAATCAGTTCGCCGCCATAGCGTGAGCGCAATTCGTCCACGACTTCGCGCAGCGGACGAATGTTTTGCCGCCCCGCATCGGGCCGGCCTTGGGTGGGGATGATGTAATTGGGCGCGACCATCACCGGATGTTGCGCTTGAGCGTCAACGATCGGCGCACCCGCCCCAAGGGCGAGCAGAACGGTGAGAAAGAGCGTCGGTACACGCATAACGCTACCCGTTTAGGGCGAACGGCGTGAATAGCGGCTGAATATAGAGTTCAATCTGCAGGCCGCGGCGGCGTGTAGCCCCGGCCAGGCCACTTTTTCACGAATTTGCGCAAATCTTCGTCGGGTGCGTCTGGCAGGACCACCTGCAGGCGCACGAATTGATCGCCGCGTCCTGCTATCCCTTTTCCCTTTAAACGCAATACCTTGCCCGTATTCGCGCCCGCCGGCACCGAGAGCGAAACCGCCCCGCCAATGGTGGGAACTTGGACCCTCGCGCCCTCTACCGCCTCGGTCAGCGAGACGTTGAGGTCCATATGGATGTCCTGCCCCTCGCGGCGGAAATAATTGTGCGGCCGCACCTTGAGTTCCACCAGCGCGTCGCCGGCCGGGCCGCCCTGCACGCCAGGACCGCCTTGGCCCTTGAGCCGCAACACCTGGCCGCTTTCAACGCCCGGAGGAATGGCCAGATCGAGCGTGCGGCCCTCCGGCAGCGAAATCCTGCGCTTGGCCCCATTCGCAGCATCGAGAAAATCAACGTCCAGGCTGAAGCGGATGTCCCGCCCGCGCATCCGCGTATAGGAGCGCTGCCCGCTAAAACCGGGCCCGAATAGGTCGGAAAAGATATCGCCTAGATCGAAGGCGTCGCCACCCGCCCCCGCGCCAGGGCCCGCGCCCGCTCCAGCGCCGGCATGGGCGCGCGCGCCGCGCGGCCTGGAATTGAACGCCATGCGCTCATTGCCGTCGGCATCGATCTCGCCCCGGTCGAAACGGGCCTTGGAAGCCGGATCTGAGAGCAAATTGAAAGCGGCGGTCGCACGCTTGAACCGCTCCTCAGCCTGGGCATCGCCCGGGCGGACGTCAGGGTGCAGCTCTTTGGCCAGCCCGCGATACGCGCGCCGGATATCTTCCGCCGTGGCGGTTCGGCCAAGGCCGAGGGCGGCATAGGGATCCCAGCTCAAGTCGATAACGCTCCGGCGCCCAAGAGATTGCCTCGCCCCGCGTGGAACGCCAACGCGGAATCAGCCGGGCAGCTCCCTGCTATAATGTTATGGTTAACCCTGTCTTCAACCCTACCGCCCCGCCGCCATCAATTTGAGCGACACGAATGTGCAACGAAGCAGGCGGTGCCCCGAAATCCACCGTTTGTTCGGCTATAGAATAGAGCCATTCCGGCGCAAGCGAAGGCGCCGAACGCACTATCTCCTCGCCAGACAGCACTTCGACCAAATAAGATTCGGCGGTCGCTCCCAAGAGCGGCTCGCCCGGTCCCCATGAATCGCCGCCGATTCTGGCGCAACGCACCCAGCTCACGACGATGTCGCCGCTCGCGACCCGGCGGGCGCGCAAATGCGCCGGCGCCCAGGGCCGCAGCGCGGCATGGGGCAGCGCACGCTCAAGCGTCGTCGCGCGCGGATCGCTCGGACCAGCCCCCGCGGGCGGCGCGGTAAAGCCTAGCTGCTCGGCCCATTCGTGCGCCTGGATGTCGACGCGCGCGAGCCGCTGATCGAGTTTGACGATACGCGCGCCTACCGGATGCGGCGCGCGCATCGCGTGCGCGGAGCCCAGCCTGCCCCGCAAAAATCCCGAAAGCTCATATTCGTTCGGCCCGACCAAAGTGCAGGTTCGCGCCTGGACGATCTCCCACTCAGCGCCATCGCTTTCTATAGCGAAGGCGTTTGCGCCATCGAGCAGCGCGGCCTTCGTGACGCTCTCCAGCGCGCCGCCATAAAGTTTGATGCGGATGAAGTTTCCCTCATCCCAGCGATCGACCGGGCCCGGCCACAGCGCCCACAACAACTCGCCCATAATCGCAGGCTGGCTCGCCTGGCCGCGCCGCGCAGCGGACGCGCCCGCATAAACATCCTGCGCGCCGAACCAGGGCGATGCGAACAAGGCCGCCAGCGGACGTTCGTCCGCCTCCGCCCCCGGCAAAGGCGGCAAATCGAGCAGCGCGAAAGCAGGCGTGGATGCGAGCTGCGGCGCGGGCGGCGCATTCGGCTCTCCCGCGCTCACGCTCGCGGCATAAGCCGAGCGCGCACGGCGCAGTTCGACGCGGCGCGTTTCCAGATCCTCGATACGCGCGACCTCGAATATTTCGGCGTTGAACGCCACGCGGTCCCCCGGTTCGAGCGCCATGTGCGCAGGACCAAGCGAAATCGTTAGCGCCTCGGCAGCAGCGCGCGCATCCGCGAGCGCCGATTGCGCCAGAGCTTCAGCGGTTTCAGCTTCCATCACTAAGGGCGCATCAATGCTGAGCACGCCGCCGTCGGCACGATCGATGCGGCGCGCGCTGACCCCGCCGATGAGATAATCCCGCGCCGGATCGGAAAAGCGCACGCGCGCTTCGATCGGTTGCTCCGCCACATCACCGCGCCGCGCGAACGCCGCACCCGCGCTCTCGGCGGCAAAATCGTCTAGAGCCAGCGTGATGGGTTCGCCGTCATCACGGTGAAAAAATACGATGCGTCCCTGATGCTCGGCAGCGGCCACGCCATAGGCGCTCAGCAAAGGCGTCAGCGCATCGCGCGCCGAGGACGGCGCATCAACGACATAACCACCGACAATGCCGCGCAGGCGCGTGACATCCACATCCTCAGCACCCGCCCGCGCGCAGATCGCCTGCACAACGGCGCCGAGCCCGGCCAAACCTGCGCGGCCATTGAGCCAATGCCCCAAGCGCCATGCCGGCGCATCGGCCCACACATCACGGCGCGCCGGAAAGGCAGGATAAGGCCTTGCATCCCAGCACCAGACCATCGCCGCCTCGATCATCGGGCGGCCATCGAGCGACGAGAGCGGATTGTTCGCGCCGCTCCAATAGCGAAGATAAGCTTCCAGCGTGCGGCGCTGAATCAGATCGTCGCGCGCGCCCGACGAATAAGGCGGGAGCGCGCTCTCCGTACTTTTGGCGTCGCTGAACAGATTGGGCGCGTTGGCGCCTTTATCGACGGCCGGGCACCCGAACTCGACCAGCCAGATCGGTTTTGATTCTGGAATCCACGCCGTTGGTGTGGATGCGCGCACGCCGCCAGGCCGATCATAGTGCGCGCGTCCCCAGAAATTCCGCAGATCCTTGGCGCGAAACACCCACGGCTCGGCGTGCGCGCCATCGGTGATCGGCGCGCGCGCCTGCGCGTTTCGATCCGCATCGGAGGCATAATAGAAATCGTAATTCTCGCCGGCTTCGATGCGGCCCAACAAATAGTCTCGATCATAGATGGACGAACCGAGCGCCGCATCGAGATGCGTAGCGCCATCGCGCCAATCCGTAAGCGGCGCATACCAGTCGATTCCGATGGCGTCGATATTCTCGTCCGCCCAGAGCGGATCGAGGTGAAACAACACGTCACCTGAACCATCCTGCGGCTGATGGCCAAAATATTCGCTCCAATCCGCCGCATATGTCAGCGTCGTTGCGTCGTCCAACATGCCACGTACATCAGCAGCTAACGCGCAAAGCGCATCGACAGCAGGAAAATGCGTTGCGCTATCGCGCGCGCTTGTGAGCCCGCGCAGTTCAGAGCCCAACAGGAATACATCAACCCCGCCGGCAATCTGCGCCAGTTTCGAGTAGTGCAAAACGGCACGCCGATACGACCACTCGTCCGGCCCCGAATAGCTCACCACATCGCCGCTCGCGCCGAAATCACCCGGCGCGGCGTCGCCAAAGAATGCCTCCACCTGCGCGGTCGCGGCGCTGGTTTTGTCCGGCGAGCCCTCTTCGCCAGGCGCGGGATGCACATTGATGCGACCGCGCCACGGATAGGCCGCCTGCTCGGCGCCGCCATACGGATCGGGCAAACCATTGCCGCCCGGCACATCCATCAGCACGAACGGATAAAGCCCGACCTTGTAGCCGCGCGCCTTCAGCGCCGCGATCGCTTCCAGCACGCTCGCATCGCTCGGCGTGCCCCCATAGGCGGGCCCGCCTTCATATTCGCTGACGACATAGGCGCCCGCACGCGTCACGCCATTCACGCGCCATGCGACCGGCGCCGTTTCCTTGTCGGCGATCTCAACACCCGGCCGGATTTGGCACGAGCCGCAGCGCAAATCGTCGCCGAACCACGACACGACAAGCAGCACCGTTTCGACATTCGGCAAATCGTCGGCCAATTGATCCAGAGACACCGCGAAGTTCGCGCGATCCTGCTCAGCGTGCACATTCTCGCTCGCTTCACTGCCCGGCCCGAGCAGACGGCGCACGTGGGTGTTCGCATAAACAAACTCGCCCGCACCGGGAATGAGACACACGCCTTTGATGCGCTCTTCCAGTCGCGGCTCGCCCTCGGGCGCATCGCTGACCGGACGGATGACTTCAAATGATAGCTGCGGGATCACATTGCCGAAGCGCTCAAGCGGCAAATCCTCGAACACGATATAAGCAAGACCGCGATAAGCTGGCGCGTTGTCCGCGCCCTCGATCGCTTCGATCAGCGCATCGGGCTCTTGCGTTTCGCTGCCTTTGTGCAAGCGCCACGCGGCTTGCCCGAGTTCGAACGGCTCGCCATTCGCCCACACACGGCCAATGCGCGCGATCGCGCCTTCGCAAAGCCCCACAGCGAACGACAAGGAATAGCGATAATTGGTGACGCTCACGCGCGATCCGCCACCGCCCTTGCCGCCGCCAGAACTGTGCGTCTCGGTTTCTTCATGCTCCTTGAAGCGCGCCGCCCAGATAACCTGCCCGGCAATACGCGCGCGGCCATAGAGCGCCGGGATCGATGCGCCTTCGCTTGAGGCCTGAATGTGTAAGCCCGTGAGACGCGCGCCTTGGCGCTGCACGGTCTCGCCAAACAAGCTCTGATCGATTGAACGCCCAATATAGGCGCCCGCCGCTTGCCCAAGCACGCGCCCAATGCCGCTGAGCGCCCCAGGCAGGCTCGCGCCAACGGCTTGACCAGCAGTCGACAAGATCAGCTCGGCCATGCGGCAACTCCAGGAAAAGAAAAAGCGGCAGCGCAGCGCGCGCGCCACCACGGCGCAAAGCGCGAGCGCACAACGGCGCGGCCCCAATAGGCATGGATCAACACCCCGCCCTCATCGAGGATCGCGACATGTTTCATCGGCGCGCCGTCATGCATGCGAAACAGCAGCACATCGCCAGACGCGGCCGCATCAAGCGCAACTTCCGTGAGATGTCTGCGCGCCGCGTCATAGAGCGTCTCTTCGCTCAATCGTTCCGCCCAATCGGGCGTGTAAGCGGGCGCAAGCTCCGGCTCTTCGCCATAGAGCACGCGCCACACGCCGCGCACGAGGCCAAGACAATCGCAGCCCGCATGTTTGGCGCTGGCCTGATGCTGATAGGGCGTGCCGATCCAATCGCGCGCTTCCGCGAGGATCGCCGTGCGCGTGATCATCTAAAGCGTGAGCAGCCATCGAGCGGCGCGCCCGCAACCGGACCAGCCTGCACCGCATCATTGCCGGGCATATGCGGGAAGCCGCGAAAGTTGATGGTGTTAGCGAACTTGGCGCGGCAAGTTTCGAAGCGCTTGTCGCACCCGGCATAGACGGCAAACGCAGCATCCACGCTTAGCGCCAGCCCCGGCGCGTCGAGCAATTCCAAAACGGCGCCGCCGCTTTCGAGCCGATGCGCCGCGACTTCGCTCTCACTGCCCTCGGTCCACACGATGCGCCCGCGCGCAAACCAGCCGGACGCAAACACATCCAAACCCGAAGCGCGAAACGCTGTCGTCGAGATGATCTCCGTCACGGCGCCGTCACCGCGAAACACGCTCGTCTCAATATCCTTGCCGCAGCGCGCGTCGCCAACATCGGCGTCGCAATAGCGCGAAAACACGCGCCCGACCGGAACGTTGAGCGGCGCCTGCAGGCCGCGCAGCTCGGCTTCGAACGCCTGCGCGCCGCGGCGCACGTCGCCAAGGCGTCCCGCATAGAGATGCACGCGCTGTTCGGTGTCGCGCCAATCGACGCGATAGAGATCGACGCGCGCGCCATCCCAGAGACCGCGCGCGAGATCGTCCTCAGTGATGGCATCTGATCGCAGCGCGCCAGAAAAACCCGCGCTGTCCGCGTCCAACTCCGTGCTCTTCTCAGTCGCGATAGCGCGCAATCCCGCAACGGGATCGCATGCGAGATCATCAAAAGCGAGTGCGCGGTCGTGATCGGTGACGGCGAACTCGGCGCCATCGCGCCGGCTCACGCGCCACACATGGGCGAACGTCGTCACGCCCCCGACGAGCGCCTGGGCCATGTCTTCAGGGATAGTGCGCATATCAGATCAGTATCTCGATGAGCGGCACGCTCGGCGCGCGGCCGGCGCCAAAGCCTTCGAAGGACAATTCAAGGCGCTCGACGTCGAAGCGCACCGGCGTGTCGAACAGAAAGCCCGCGCTGATCGCCACGTCCGCGCCGGGCGGCGCATCGAAGATGAGCACACCTGTGCTGGCGTCGACGCTAAACGCCGTCGTCGGCACGCTATCGAGCGCGGCCAGCACGCTTCCCGAAACGGGTTTCCGAATGGGCCGCGCATAATCGCCATAGGCTTTGACGAGCTGAAACGCTGCACTGGCGCCATCCCCGATACCTATCGGCTGATCCATCGCTGATGGCGTCTGCGAGGGCGCGCTGGATTTGAAATCGAACGGATCGCGAAAGCGAAAGCCGTGCAGCGCGCCGCGCCGCGCCTCAAAGAACGCGATCAGCACGTGCAATTCATCCGCCGTGCGAACCGCACCGCCTATATCGTAATGACGCCGTCCATGCGCCCAGGGCGTATTGCGCGCTTCGCGCCCAGAAGCCAGCGCAACAATATCCACCCGCCGCTCCGGACCGCCGCTGGCGCCCGGCGCAAAAGGCAGCGGCAACAGCACGTCATGAAAAGCGCTCACAGATTACGTCTCCCATAGGCGACCGCACGCGCGATGGCGGCGGAGATCTGCCCTTGATTGCGCGTGATGGCGTTCGCGTCCGCGCCAGCGCCCAGATGAAAATGCACCGACACCGCACCCGATGGCCCAGCACCGACTTGCCCTGATTGGTGCGGCGTGAACCATTCCGGCCCCCGTTCGCCCACAAGGTATGCGCCGCCCGGATTCACCGCCCCGCCAGCCGCGCGTGCGCCAAAGAACGGCGCGCTCTTTTGCGAAAACACGCGGTCGAGCGCGACCTTGGCCATCTCCTCAAGGATGACTTTGGCCATGCGCTTGAACGACACCTCGCCATCGCGCGCCGCTCGCGCCAATGATGCACTGATGCGCGCGCCCGCGTGATCGAAAGCGATCGCCATATCGTCCGCCGCACGCCGACTCTCGACTTGACCGAAATGACGCAACGCGGAAGAAGCGGCTTCCAATTCGGCGTTGATCACTGAAAATGCTTCGTCAGCCATTGTGTTGATCCGGGAAACGCGCGGCCAGCGCATCGAATGTGGCGCGGTCAAAGGCGTGAGGTATTTGCGGGGCGCTCAACACACGCCATTCCTTGACGCTCAGTCGCCAGAAGTGTTCGGGCTGAAAGCCAGCGGCGATGCCTGCACGCAGCCAGTCCGCCCAGGGCGTGCGCTCACTCATCCTCAAACGCTGCGCGAAATGCGGCCGCCACGGCGATCGCGGCTTCTTTTGCGTCGATGCGCGCCGCCGCCATTTCCCGCGCGCTCATGGCTTCGCCCCCGCCCGATACGAGCGCAGCCAGCACGTGAATGAGGTCCGACGCCGTAAGATGCGCCAGCCGTTCGCCCATCTCGGCAAAAGAACCGACATCAAAGGCCGCTTCCAATTCCGCGAGCGCGCCAAGCGTCACGCACAGCTTGCGCGGCTGCCCGTCAATCGAGAGCAGAACTTCACCGCGCGCCTTGTTGTGAGGTTCGCGCATCAGAGCGCCGTGAAGCTGAGCACGCCGGCCGAAGCCAGCGTGATCGCAAACGCGGCTTCGCCGTCATGATCGCCGGTATAATCGAGCGACTCGATCAGGAACGGCCCTTCGATGGCGCCGAAATCCGGTATGACGAGTTGAAAGCTTTGAACGCTCTGCGCAAAGAATGCCTGCTGGATCGCCGCATCCGAAGCTGCGTCCTTGAACACACCTGCACCGCTCACGCTGGCGGATTTCACACCGGCGCCGGCGATCAGTTCACGCCACGCTTGCGGGCTCTCCCCGCTCGTGCCGTCCACCGTACGCGCGTTCAGCGAAATGGTTTTCGCGCGAATGCCCGCGACCGTCGCGAATGTTTCGGGCTCGCCGCCATCGCCAATCTTGATGAGGACATCACGTCCCTTCTGGCCTGCCATAAATCCCTCTTTTAAATCGCTTCGGTCAAGGCGCGCAGACGCAGCACGCCATGCGTGGTGCGGCCGTCTCCGGAGCGGAAGACGTCGGAAAAGGATGCGAACACGAAGATCAGACGCCGCGCTTCCAACTCGAGCGGCGCGTCGTGCAAAGCCGCACGCAGCGCGCCGATCACGTCCAAGGCTTCGGCGCGGCCGCCATGGCGCGACCAGACATGCAATGTGACGCCATGCTCCAGCGCGGCAGACGCACTCGCATCGGCGTTTCGTGTATCCACGCGCCCCAGCGTCACATAGGGAAACACCGGATCCGACGGCGGGTCGTCATAGATGCGCGCCGGATCGCCGAGCAGCGCCTGCACATTCTCATCCGTCAAAATCGCAGCGCGAATAGCGGCCGCCAGCTCACGCTCGGCGCTCATAGGATTTCCTCTTCGCAATTGAGCGTGATGCGCGGCCCGCCCTCATCGCGCACGGCCACTATGCCCAGCGTCCGCTCACCCCAAACGACGCGCCAACCGCCGCGCACATCGTCGCGGCGATTGATGGTGACGCGATAGACGGAGACCGAAGCGCGCGTATCGTATGCGGCGCTGGCGCTCGCACGCGCGGCCTCGATCTGCGCCCAGGCCTCGCCTTCGCCGATCCAATCCAAAGCGCCGCCGCCGAGATCATCCGGCGTGCGCTCAGGCCGATAGAGCGCGACGCGCGCGCGCATGGCGCCGATCGCATCGCTCATAGTCGCACCGGCGCGAACGGACGCATCAGCGCCCGCGCCGTCTCCGGAATCGCCGCC
>JAUIJZ010000160.1 GCA_030430715.1 Alphaproteobacteria bacterium | reverse complement strand
GCGATGGTCGGCATTGACGGTGTTGCGCCGACGGTCGCCAATTTGCTTGCCCGGCTCGATCCCGCGCGTGTGGCCACGGAATTGGGCCAAGGGCTGCGCACGTTCGCGTCCGATGTCGTCTTCATTTTGATCTATCTGGGCTTTCTGTTTCCCGCCGCGGCGCTCATGTCGGACAAGCTCGACTATATTTTTGGCGCCGGCGAGGAGCGGGAAGGGGCGCGGCAGGTCGTGCGGCGCATCCGCGAGTCGATGGAGCGTTATTTATGGGTTCAGACCGTTCTTAGCCTGATCATAACCGCGCTGACCTACGCGACTTTCGTCGCGTTTGGGATTGAGAATGCGCTGTTCTGGTCATTCGTGATCTTTTTCCTGAACTACATTCCAACCATCGGTTCGATTGCAGCTTCGGTTTTGGCGTTCGCCGTGGCGTTGGTTCAATTTCCAACCTTGGCGCCCGTCGCCGCCGTTACGATCGGCGTCAGTGCGTGGCAATTTCTCATCGGCAATTTCGTGCAGCCGCGCATGACAGGAGATTCATTGAATCTCTCCGCGCTCGTTGTTCTGCTCGCACTTGCGATATGGGGATTGATCTGGGGCATAGCGGGTGCGTTTCTTGCGGCGCCGCTAACAGTGATGTTGATGATTGTATTGGCGCAATTTCCATCGACGCGATGGATCGCGATCTTGTTGTCCGCGGACGGCAAACCAACTGTCGATCAGCATGATCTGAGTAAGTCTGAGTCTGCGTCGAATTGACCTTGCGAATCGCATCTAAAGATGTATCGCTTTTGTGAAGAACGTCGCCGGGGCTTGGGGCGTTTGCATATGCATCCGCAACCGTTCTCAATTTCGGCGCGCGCTCGACATCAGAATTGATGGGCGAGTCGCTTCTATGGGGCCTTAAAGGGGGGCTTTCATTTGCGCGGCTCGGCCGTCTTACGGACCAGGCCTCCGCGTGCGTCCCCCACCCAGCCTGCTGCGAGGCCTGCAGGCGCCGCCGGGCAGCTTGTCCCCGCCCGGCGGCGCCGCCATTTCTAAAATCTGTTTCCGCAAACTGTCCTCAATCTGAGTTGGGGCGTGGTTTCAGCATGAGGCCGGCGCGGCTAGACTTGCGTAACGCAAACAACAGGAAACGCTGACGATGGATGCCGGCTCGCGCGCGGAACACCCCAATAGCGCCGACGAATTTGTAGCCGCCGCCGCGAAAGGGCCTTGGCCGGCGTTTCGCGCCAATGGCGCGCTTGATCCCGCGGCTGAAACCTTCCTGCGCGGCTTGTTCGAAGATGCGTCCGCCGATGAGATGGGCGATCTCTCTGCGGCGGACCTTGTCGCGTTGGCGCACGATTTCTGGATTTGGCGCACCGAGCGCGCGCCTGACGAACGCGCCACGCGCATTCGCCGCGGCGTCGGGGCAGGCGGGCGGGCGCTCGACCGCGATATTCTCGAAGTCGCCGGACCCGACACGCCTTTCTTGGTCGATTCTGTCATGGGCGAATTGGCGGATCAGGGCATTGCGGCGCTGGCCATGTTTCATCCGGTTGCGGCGGCTAAGGATGGACGCGGGCGCGACTCGCTGATCCAAATTCATTTGCCGCAAATGTCGGCGCAGCGCGCGCGCGCTTTACAGGAAGGTGTGCGCGCCACTTTGGCCGACGTAGCGGCGGCGGTGACGGATTTTCATCCGATGCGAGACCGCATGCTGGCCTGCGCCGATGAATTGGAGCGCGCGCGGACAAATGCGCCGGCGGAAGAGGCTGCCGAAGGGGTTGCGCTTTTGCGCTGGCTGGCGGCGGACAAATTCACGTTTCTCGGCGCGCGCGCTTACGATTTTTCGCGCGATGCATCGGGCGCGATCCAGGCTAACGATCCAATTATCGTCGAAGGCAGTTGTTTTGGGATTTTGCGCGACACCGAGCGCTATGTTCTGCGCGACAGCGCAGAGCCGATGCGGCTCACGCCGGAACTGAAGCGCCTCATCAACAATCCCGATCCGCTTATCGTCGCCAAGTCGACCCTGCGCGCGCGCGTGCACCGGCGTACTGCGGCCGATTATGTCGGTGTGACGCGCTACAATGAAAAGGGCGAGGCGATTGGCGAGACGCGCTTTGTCGGGTTGTTCACCAGCGAATCCTTCACTGAACCAACGCGCAACATTCCCGTGCTGCGGCGCAAGGCCGATTGGGTGATGCATGAGGCAGGCTTCGCCGCCGGCGGCCACAACGCCAAAACGCTGCGCAAGATCATAGAATATTATCCGCGTGAAGAAGTCTGGCAGATGTCGCGCGACGAGCTGCTCGATATTGCGCGCGGCATCCTCCATCTGCTCGATCGTCCGCGCGCACGCGTTTTCACGCGCCGCGACCGCTTCAACCGCTTCGCCACGGCGCTCGCTTACATACCGAAGGATCGCTACGATTCCGCGCTGCGTGAGCGTGTCGGCCTCTCCATTGCCGCCGCCTATGGCGGTGAAGTGGATAGCTTTCAGCCGCAATTGGGAGAGGGGCAGCTTGCGCGCGTGCTGTTTGTTATTGGCGGCATCGATAAGAGTGCTGCGGATCCAGAACCTGCTCGGCTCGATGCTGAGGTCGCCGCGCTCGCGCGCACTTGGGATGATGATTTCTCCGAAGCTTTGATGCGCTCGGAAGTATTCGACGCCAGCGCCCGCGAAGAGGCGGCGAACCGTTTCGAAGGCGCTTTCGATCCCGGCTATCGCAGCCGCTACAGCGTAGAGGAAGCACTGATCGATGCTGCGGAGATTCTCGGCGCCCGCGCCGAGGAGGTCATTCGCGTGCGCGCCTATCGGCTGAGCGGCGATTCCGAGAACGTCATGCGCTGCAAGTTCTATGCGCGTGGCGATGTGCTCGCCTTATCCACGACCGTGCCGATCCTGGAGAATATGGGCCTGTTCGTGGATTCGGAGGTGAATTTCGAACTCCACTTGAAGGCGGCGGCGCAACGCTCGGCGCAACGCATCTTCGTCCACGATATCGAGACGCGTTCGGCCGGCGGCGAGCCGGTTAATCTTGAACGCGCCGGCGCATTGTTCGAGGAAGCGTTTGCCGCGATCTGGACTGGCCGCGCCGAGAGCGACGGCTTCAACAAGCTCATTCTGGCTTTGCCGTGCACGTGGCGGGAAGCGGCGCTGATGCGGGCGTTGGCGCGCTATCGCCAGCAAACCGGCCTCGATCCGACGCAGACTGTGCAAGAGCAAGCGCTGGCGGCTTATCCGCGCATCGCGGAATTGTTGCTGCAATATTTCCGCGATCGTTTTGACCCGGCGCTGCCGGAATCGCTGGAAACGCGCCGTATGCGTTCATCGCGCTTTGAAACGATGATCGAAGACGCGCTGACGGATGTTTCGCGCTTGGATGAAGACCGCGCATTGCGGCGCATGGCGCATCTGATCGGCGCGATCCGGCGCACGAATTATTATCAGCCAGGCGCGGACGGCGCGCCGAAGCCGTACATGTCGTTCAAGATCGAATCCGGCGCGGTGGCCGAATTGCCGGCGCCCAAGCCGTTCCGCGAAATCTGGGTGGCAAGCCCGCAAGTCGAGGGCGTGCATTTGCGCTTCGGTTATGTGGCGCGCGGCGGATTGCGTTGGTCCGACCGGCGCGACGATTTCCGCACTGAAGTGCTCGACCTGGTGAAGGCGCAGCAGGTCAAGAACGCGATCATCGTTCCGGTTGGCGCCAAAGGCGGATTTTTTCCCA
>JAUIJZ010000159.1 GCA_030430715.1 Alphaproteobacteria bacterium | reverse complement strand
ATCGTCGCCCTGTGCGAGCTTGGAGGGGGGTTCATTTTCACGGGGAACGGTGTGCATTTCGCCAGTGTGCGCGTCGGTTTGGAACGCGGCTTTCTCTGGCGTTTCGTTTCGCGTGCGTGTCTCGCACAAGCGATAGTTGTCAGGATTAGCGAAGCATGCCATATCTGGCGGGCCTTTCTCGTTTGGAAGCGGGAACGGGTTTTTCTCGGACTGTGTGCTGGCCCCGCCTGGACAAGAGGCGGGGCCAAAGCTTTTTTAGAAGGCCCTCTCCTTTTCCGGTTCTTTGGGCTCGCAGTCGCAGATCCATTTAAGAACGACGCTGTGAACGCCATGCGCGCCAGGGGATGGCTTTCCACCTGTCCAGCCTAGCTTGAGATACTTCTCGATCTGAGAGATCGGGGCGAAGATGAAGGCGCGGGGAGTCATGCGCTCTCCATGAGGGAAAGCAGGCCCGCTTCGCCGCGCCGCTGTTCGGCGTCTCTGAGATTGCGCACGGCTTGGGCGAAGTAAGACGGCTTAAGCTCAAAGCCGATGCCGCGCCGGCCCATTTCAATGGCGCCGTAAACCTCCGAGCCGATGCCGAGAAACGGCGTCAGAACCACATCGCCTGGCGCGCTCCAAAGGTCTATGCATCGCTCGATGACGTCGAGCTGCAGCGGCGATATATGCGCCTCGTCCTTTTCATCGCGACCGCCGCGATATTGTAGTGTGCGGCTTTGGTTGATGTCGCCCCAGACTGGCGATGCGTAACGCTGCCACACCAGAATGGACGCCCACTTCTCATACGTCCATGAGAACTCAGAACCGCCTCGCGATGCAATATCTCGATCATAGGCCTCACGGCTAATGTCAAGCCCAGTTCCGATATACTGATCGAAACCACCACTTAAAGGCTCGATATTTTCTCCCGGCTTGCGGAACGTCACAACATAATCAGCCAACCCCTGACCGCTCATGCTGGAATCTTTCTCGATTTGCTTATGGAGCAGGCGGAGCGATTTGGTGCGTTGCTGCGCAATAACTGGATCTTTCCAGATGCAGACCTCGCTATGAAAAATCCAACCGGCATCAATGTATGCGCGGACAATCTCGCCGCGAAAATCACGAATGCCGATGAAACCGTCGCGGGTTTTTGATGTGGGGAGCTGCATGCAATGCACGGAATGCAGTCGCCCTGGCATAGTGACACGGAAAAGCTCTTGGATCAGAAAGGCGTAGTGCTCGAAAAAATCGCTCCCCTCGCTATTCGACATATCGCGGTCGAAGTTAGAGAACTTGTAAAGCCCCACGAATGGCGGACTGTGAATGCCAAAGTGGATGCTCTCGCTGGGAACGGAGCGGATCAATTCCGCGCAATCGCCCTGATAGATCGCATAGCGATCCGTTACGACCTGATCGACGCACTTGATTTGCTCGGCCTGTGTTATGCGACTAGCCATTCGGGCATCCTTATCGGTTGAGTTGGGTTGTATTCGCCCTTGTCGCGCTCAGCGCCGCGCACTGCGCGCGCTGACAAGTCCGCCATATGCAGCACCATCGCCGCCGCCATGCGCTCGGCGTCGGCTTCCTTGCGTTTCAGGTTGGCGACAACGGCGCCCTCGATTTCCGAGGCGATGAAATGGACGTTGACGGGCTTGGTTTGCCCAAAGCGCCAAAACCGGCGCACGGCCTGGTAAACCTGCTCAAAGCTATCGTTGAGCCCGACAAATCCCGTATCCGCGCAGTGCTGGAAATTCATTCCGAATCCGCAAACCGAAGGCTTGGAGATCAAAACGCGCGTGCGCCCTTCGATAAAGTCGATCAGTTTTCGCTCTTGCACGTCCTCGCTGTCCGAGCCTTTCGTCTCGACGGCGCCGGGAATAGCGGCCGTCAACGCCTCGCTCTCCGCGTTGAGATTGCACCACCACATGAACGGGCGATCGGTTGGCGTAATGGACGCGGCCTTTGCTACGCGCTCCTCAATAGTCGATCGCCGCGCTGCAAGTCGCTCCTGCATGGTGTAGGCTTGCATGGGAAACAGCGTGCCCGCCTCCGCACTTGGCGCGTAGTCGGCCGCAACAACGTGCTGGGTCTGATTGAGCGGCGGCAGGTCGTAGCCGTCATTGGCATAGCCAAGGTCTGACGGCTTGCGCAGCATGACGGCCCATGACGCCATCCAGCGCCAGAACGCTTGCTCTGCATGGCCCTTCAATCGCCACTTCTGCGTTTCCGAACCGTCATGCGTGAAGAACGTCGCCAGCATGTCGGTAAATGACATGACGCCTAAGAACTCGGCGTGGTTGCCAAGCTCCATGAAATCGTTCGGCGCGGGCGTCGCTGTAGCGGCGAGCCTGAACGGGATTTGCGCGCACTTATGGATAAGCTCGGTGCGATAATGCCCGGTCTGTGATTTGAGGATGGAGCTTTCATCCAAAATCACGCCGCCGAAGCGCGACAAATCGAAATGGTCGAGCTTCTGATAGTTCGTGATAGAGACGCCCGGCTTGCAATCGGCTTGCGCTTTGGCGATGTGCACGCCAATGCCGAACTTGTCCGCCTCGCGCACCATTTGCGCGGAGACGGCAAGCGGCGCCAGATGCAGAATGTCTTTGCCGGTGACGCGATGCACCGCATCCGCCCACGACAATTCCATAAGCGACTTGCCAAGGCCGGTGCCGGCGAACACCGCCGCGCGACCACGGCGCAGCGCCCAATTCACTATGTCGCGCTGGAACGGGAACAGCGCGGCCGGAAGCGTCGGCGGCTCAATCCCGGTCGGCGGATCGTTCACCGCCTTGCGCGCGAGAAAGTCGGAGTAGGAAAGAACGCTCAAGCCGCCTCCCCTTCCCTTATCCATTTATGGATTGCGTCTAGCGCGCGCTGAGCTGAGGCATCCGTGTAGAGCTTGCAGGTCTTTCCATCGTCGTCATTGACGATAGGCGCCTTTCCAGATGCGCGCGCATGGACAAAGCAAACGCCATCTACATGCATGCCAAAGGATGTCTCTGGATGTTTTAAAGGGCGGAAGAAATGGCAGTGGGCGCAGCTCATGCGTGCGCCTCCTGTCTGCATCGGGGGCGGCGCTTGACGTTTTCTGCGCGCAGCTTCTTGGTTTCCTCATTGATGAAGTTCTGCATCTCATCGAGGGCTTCTTCGCGCGTCCAGCAATAGGTCGCGATCACATAGCCGATGGAGTTGGCGTATAGTCTGCGCACTGGCGTTGGCGACGCGGTGATGTCCTGGATGTCTTCGCTCATCACAAGCTCCCAATAAAATCCATGTGCTCGCGCCATTTGCGCTCATTGAGGCGCTTGCCTCTGTGATCGACGGTTGCGAGTTGTGCGCGGTCTAGAACCATGTCGCGCGCGTGCTCGAAGGCTGCGTCTTCAGCTTTTGAGAGACGGACTTCCTCAGGGCGCGCGCCGCCAAGAATGTCGCGGAACCAGCTCATGCGCGCCGGCCTCCGAAGTTTGGAAACTCCTCCACATCGGCGGCTTGCTTTGCGCCTTGCGCTGGGGGGCGCGGATCAGCCCTGCGCGCGATGAGAGCGACCATGAGCGCAACGCCCAAACCAAACGCGAGGCCCCAACCCAGCCCTGCTGCGACTCCCAATGCTGTTTCCATCAGCGATGATCCTCCCTAGAAAATCTTCGCCACGCCGAGAGCACAAGCAGCGCGCAGGCTATGGCGACGCACAGAACCCCATACTCGCGCGTGAAATGGGCAAAGCCCTCAATTGCCGAAGCAAGAGTGCCGGGCTCGTATTCGGT
>JAUIJZ010000158.1 GCA_030430715.1 Alphaproteobacteria bacterium | reverse complement strand
ATGGCCAAACAACTTCGCCACGGCCTGCCCTGTTAGGTTACGCCCTCGGCGCCATCACCATGACGACTTGCCGGCCTTCGAAGCGCGGCTCGTGTTCGACCTTGGCGATGTCTTCCAATTCGGTGCGCATGCGCTCGAGCAATTCCATGCCAAGGTGCGTGTGCGCCATTTCGCGGCCACGGAAGCGCAGCGTGACCTTCACCTTGTCGCCTTCTTCGAAGAAGCGGTGAATGGCCTTCATCTTCACTTCGTAATCGTGGTTGTCGATATTGGGACGAACCTTGATTTCCTTGAGCTCGATGCGCTTGGCCTTCTTGCGCGTCTCGGCCTTCTTTTTCTGCTCCTCGAAACGGAACTTGCCGTAATCGAGAATCTTGCAAACGGGCGGCACGGAATTCGGCGCCACTTCGACCAGGTCGAGTTGCGCTTCCCGCGCGGCTTCCAGCGCGGCGGAGATGGGCATCTCCCCCTGCTTTTCACCGTTCTCATCGATGAGGAGCACACGCGGCACGCCGCGGATTTCATCATTCACGCGCGGCCCCTCTTTGGTGGGCGGCGGCGCGGCATAGGGACGTCTGGCTATCGGGCCTTCTCCTTTGGTCTGTTGCAAAAAATGGGTCGCCCCCCGCGCCAAGCGGCGCGGGACTCGATCACTCCGTTAATATCGCTTTCCTGAGCGCCGGCATCAAGCCGTCGCGGCCTGATGAAATACGCCGCAATTGCGCAATTGGCGCTCGACCTGCTCCACCGGCAGCTCGGCGATGGCCTCAGCGGTGAACGCCACCACCCCGCCCTGGCCGCGTGGGGCGGATTTTTCCGGATCGGCGCTGGAAGAGAGAAACACGAGGCAAGAAGCCCCGGCCGCGGCCGCGACATGCATCAGATCGACGTCATCGCCTACCGTGAAAGCGGCACGCTGCGCCAAAGCGGCGGATTGGAAAATATCGGGCCGGGTGACGAGGTTCTTCGCCAGCGGCTCGGCCTTGGCGATGGCCGCGCCGACAGCGCGCTCATCCGGCCCGCCCAACACAACCGGCGTAACGCCATAGCGGACAATGCGGCGGGCAAGCTCAATGTATTTGTCTTCCGGCCAGCGCGGCGCCAGCCCGGTTTCCGCGCCGCGCGGCAACAACAGAACATAGCGCCCGCGGATGCTGAAATATTCCGGCTGCAGACGCGGCGGATCACGCAAGGCGGTGCGCAGCCAGGACAAATCCGCCAGCAGCGGCGTGTCGCAGGCGATGCCGGCGGCGGCGAGCTGCGCAACATAGCGATCCAACGGATGCTGGTCCGCGCTATCGGATGCGACATAGGCGTGGCTGGCGCCGGGAACCGGGCCTGACCATTGCGGCGGCCAAGGGCGCATGCCTTGGAAATAATTGTTGGTTCGGCTTGAGCCTTCGAGGTCATAGACCATGTCGAACTTGGCGCCGCGCAAGCGCTTGATCAGCGCTGTGATCGCCTGTGGTTCCTTCGGTTTGCCGTCGGCTTCCACCTTGTCGAAATACGGGCATTGCTCGGCCAGGGCCTGCGTCGTTTCCGTGGTGAGCAGCGTGATGTGCGCGCCAACATGCGTATCGCGAATGGCGCGCGCGGGCGCCAAGGCCTGCACGAACGCTGCCAAGCCGCCGAGCTGTATGATCAGCACGCGCTTGACGCCCTGCTCACCCGAGCGCGCTGACTTGCGCCAAGGGATCATGCTGCTCTCCTCACTTCGCGCCCCGCGCCGTCACAACGCAACCTGACGCTCGCGGTTCTCCGCGCGCGGCTGAGAATCGCGTCCAAGCACACGCTCGTAAACAGCGATTGTGGCGGCTTGAAGCGCTGCCGTCGAGTAAAGCGCGCGCGCATGGTCGCGGCCATGACGGCCCATTTCCGCACGTTCGGCGGGACTAAGATCCAGCATGCGCTCCAACGCGCCGGCCAGAGCCGTCGCCGCGCCGGCCGGGATCAGAAGGCCAGTTTCGCCTTCTTTGACGGTTTCAGTGAAACCGCCGAGGTTCGATGCGATTACCGGAACACCCATCGCCTGCGCCTCCACTGCGCCGCGGCCAAATGCTTCCGGCTCCGTAACGGGGAACACGGCGATATCGGACGCGGCGAACGCACGCGGCATATTGCTGACATGACCGGGCAGCGCCACCGTCTGTTGCAGTTTCGCGGCGCGAATGGCGGCTTGTACTTCTTGCAGGTAATGCGTGCGCCCTTGCGCGTCGCCGGCGAGGATGACTTTGAGCGCGCCGGGACGCCGCGCTTCCACGATCGCGGCCGCATCGATCAGCACGCGCTGACCTTTCCAACGTGTAAGGCGCGCCGGCGCGATCACGACGCAGCGCGGATCGTCGGGCGTCAGCCCCCATTGGGCGCGCTGTGCGGCGACAGCCTCGTCGCTGACCTTGGCGCGATCGAAACGCTCGATGTCGGCGCCTCGCGGAATTGCAACGACGCTGTCGGCATGGCGCACATGATATTTGTGCAGCACATGCTCACGCGTGTATTCGGAATTGGCGATGATCACGTCGCCGCGCGCCATCACAGAGTTGTACAAACTCTTCAGAGGCGAGCGCGCATTGTAGATGGCGTGGAACGTGGTCACGAACGGCGTGCGCGTCATCCGCGCGGCAAGGTAGGCGCTCCAGGCCGGCGCCCGTGAGCGCGCATGGACGATAGAAACCCGGCGCTGCCTGACAATCCGCGCAAGCTTGAAGGCGTTGGCGATGACGGTCAGCGGATTTTTGGAATGGACCGGAAGCCGGATCAATTCGCCGCCGGCCGCCTCGAGGTCCGGCTCGAGACGGCCGCCGGCGCTAGCGACCAATGCGAGCCCCCCGGCGCGGCTGATCGCTTGCGCCATTTCAACAGTGGTCCGCTCGACACCGCCAGCACTAAGCTCAGGCGTGACCTGCAGAACCGTGAAGATGTGACCTTCTTGCAATGCTTCGCCGCCGACGACGACGCTCCCGTCTCATTAAGCCAATGTTTGATAACGGTTTAGCTTAAGAAAGCGCTCACATTCGTTCATCTGGGCTCACCTGGGGGCGGTTTCGCCTCGGAGTAGAACCATGCCTTACGGCCAAGTCGAGCACATGACGCATATGGGCGACAGTCTCGCCTTCGAGCGCCTGGATGGCGCCGCACCTTGTTTCGTCTGGCTGGGCGGCTTCCGCTCGGACATGACCGGCACCAAGGCGCAAGCACTCGCCGATTGGGCGCGAGATCGCGGCCAAGCCTTTGTTCGCTTTGATTATTCCGGGCACGGCCAATCAGGCGGACATTTTGATGAGGGCAGCATTACGCGCTGGCTGGCCGATGCGCTGGCGGTGATCGATGCGCAAACGCAAGGACCGATCACGCTGGTCGGATCGTCCATGGGCGGCTGGATCACCATGCTGGCGGCGCGGGCGCGGCCCGAGCGGGTCAAGCAGATGCTGCTGATCGCGCCAGCCGCGGATTTCGTGGAGCGGCTGATGTGGCCCTCCTTCACGGACGAGCAGCGCGCCGAGATCACCGTGATCGGGCGCCTGGAGCTGCCCTCGCCCTACGATCCCGAGCCGACCATCATCACCCGGCATTTGATCGAAGATGGCTTGCATCACAGCTTGATGGGCGCGCCCTTCCCGTTCGCGGGGCGCGTGCACATCCTACAGGGCGGCGCCGACCCGGACGTGCCGGAAGCGCATGCCCGCGAAGTGGCCGATCTGATCCAGGCTCAAGATCTGCGCTTCGAGCTGATCGAGGACGGCGACCAC
>JAUIJZ010000050.1 GCA_030430715.1 Alphaproteobacteria bacterium | reverse complement strand
CGTATTGAGATACAACTCCAGACCGAGCAGGTTTTTGACTGCGTTAACGCCCGGCTTGAGTAGGAGATAAAGCGCGCCGTTCATTTCATGAACGTTGGCGGCCTCTGGCGAGAACACCGTGCGCAACAGGATGATCCCAACGACAGTACCGCCGAGGGCCGCCAGCGCTGCTACGCGTGTCGATCGCGACAAAGCGCAATAGGCGCTCCAAAGAGCAATCGCGACACTGATGGAATTGCGGCTGAGAATAGCCAACGCCGCGGATGCGCCGCTGAGCACAGGCGCATTGGTTGAGATTGCCCAGAAGCTGATCAAAACCAACAGCGCCGCCATGCCGTCGGGCACGAGGTAGTAACCGACCGCCAGGGCCGGAAAAGGGATCGTTGCAAACACGAGCGCCCAGGGGAGGGAGACGCCGGCCCTTCTTAGAAGGCTTGCCGCTGGCAGGGCGCAGAGCGCCCAGGTGATCAAGGAAACGCCTGCCAGAGCGTTCCGCGCGGTCACGCCTGTCACATCCGCGACGAGCCCGGCGATAAAGGGCGCCGCGATGCGGCTAGCGAAAGGCTCGGGCACATGGCCTTGGTCGCGGGCCATGGCCAGATAATCAATGTAGTCCTGGTAGCCCTGGTGAAAAGCGAAGACCCAGCCCACGGCGAGCGCGGCCCAGTAAAAGAGCGTGTAGCAGATCACGTAGCGCGAGGGGCGCGCTTCCATGAAATCCACAAGCGCCGTCAAGGCGGCGGTTCTGGTGATTCGCTGCGCGCTCAATGTCCAATCCCGGGCTGGATCCCAATAATAGTTCAGAAACAGCGAGAAAAGGCTCGCCTTCTCCGGCGGGTTGAGCGCGCGCACTGGATGCCTGCGAGTCGGCGCAAATTGCGACAGATGCGCAAAGTATTAAGCAAACATTGAGGTGCGCGGCCGCGTTGTCGCTGCGCCACACCCCCCCTGCAGTCTGACCTCCTGAAATCCAAATTTGTTCGCAATACAGGGCGGCAACCCAGTAAAATTTGCGCAGACGAGATTCGGTCCAGGAGGAAGCTCATGCCGCGCAAGCGTAAAACCGACAAATCTGCTTTTCCCGTGACGCGCGCATTGGCTTGCATGTTGAGCCGTTCAGGCGCGAAAAGCACGCCTTCGGAGGCGGCGCCGGCGGCGCCGAAACGCTGGGGGTTTGACGTGCGTTCCAATCCATTTGTCGCGCTGTTCGCGGCTTCCTTGATCGCGCTTTTGCCGTCGCATGCCGCTGCGCAGGGCGTGACGGGCGCGGAGGGGACGCCTAATCCCGACAATTCGATATCGGTCCGCGAACGTCCTCGCCCTGAATTGGATCCGCAGGGCGTCCGCCTCGGCGGCTTCACGCTGTTCGGTACGCTTGGGTTTGATGTGACGAGCACGGACAATTTGTTCGCTAGTCCCGCGCCCGAGCAGGATGACCTCATTTACACCGGTTCGGCCGACGTCAATCTGATCTCGAATTGGTCTCGTCACCGCATCAATTTGAGTGCGGGCGGCGCGTCGCTCATGCACGACGATTTCGACAGCGAAGATGTCGAAACCTATTACGGCAGTTTCTACGGCCGTATCGACGCAACCAATAATACGTCGTTCGTCGCCACGGCGCGTGCGTCGCATGATTACGTTCCGCGCACCGATCCCGACCTTTCGGTTGTTGGGTCGCCTGTTGAATACGATACCGCCGAGGCGACGCTTGGCGTGACGCATCGCTTTGGCCGCTTCACGGCGCGCGCCGATGTTGCGCAGGAAGAGCGTCAGTATGACGGCGTCGAAAGCTATCGGGATTATGACGTGAGCTCCGCACGCCTGCGTGCAGACGTCGAGTTGTCGCCACGCATCGGCGTGTTGATCGAGGGCCGTTTCGACGAACGCGATTATGACGATCCGGCCACGCCGCTGGATTCAGAAGGCGTTACGGCGCTTGTTGGCGCGACCTTCCGAGGCGACCTGATGCACGGAGAGGTTTCCGTCGGTCACTTCGAGCGCGATTATGACAATGCGGCGATTGGCTCCGTCGATGGGCTCGCGGTCGCCGGCGAATTGGAATGGTACGTTACGCAGCTGACCACGCTCACCTTCAATGCGCGTCGCGGGTCCAGTGACAATGCAAGTGTGGGCGCGCTTGATTCATACGTCACTACCGAGTTTGGCGCTCAGGTCGATCACGAGCTCCAACGTAATTTGATCGTCACTGCTGGCGTGCGTAGCGGGGAGCGTGAGTATGAGAGCACCAACCGCAATGACGAGTATTTAAACTACGAAGTGGGCGCCGATTATTGGCTTAATCGCCGTGTCGCACTGCAGCTGCGCTACGAGCACAGCGACGTAGATTCGACCGTCCCGAGTCGTAATTTCGAAGTGAATGCGGTCACGGGTGGAATTCGTTTGCGCCTCTAAGCTCGCTTGCGTTAGGGCGCGCCGGGATCGAAAAGTGATGGCGAATGCCCGCGAAGAAGAAATCCGTTAAGCGCACAAATGCCAGTGCGATGGGAAAAAAGGGCGCCGCGCGGAAACGTGCGGCGCCTAAGGCGTCTCTGGCGAACGCCCTTGCAGAGGCGGCTTGGGCCGATGCCGACAAAGCGCTCGCGGAAGCTCTGATCGAGTTGGACGAGTTTGAAAACGCCAGAAACGAAAAGGCGCGTGAAGCAGCGCTCACATTGCTTGCCCAGGCCTTGGCTCAAACCGCGCGCAAGCGGGGGCTGACTCGTATCGGCATGCTCGGCGCGCAAGAGGCTTTCGATCCTCAAAGGCATGAACCGCCACCGCGTGCGAAATCGGCAAAAAGCGTGCGCATCGCGGCGCGCGGTGTGGCGCGTGGCGCTGAGGTTTTGGCGCGCGCGCGGACAGAAGCGCCGCGGCGGCGATCGCCGCGATGAGCGCGTGGACACTATGCATTGATTTCGGCACGGCTTTCTCAAAAGCGGCGGCCGCGCCTTCTGATCTCCGCTTCGATCCAGCGAATGTGCGCCCGCTTCAGCTTAATCCGCAGCCGAGCGGTAATCCGTTTCTGCTCGATAGCGCGGTGTTTGTAGACGATGCGCGCATTTTGTTTGGCCGTTCGGCGCTCGATCGCGCCAGCTCGATGGCCGGGCGCAAGCGCGTGGCGCTGCAATCGTTCAAAACGCTACTGAGTGCTGCGGATCTTGAGCGTGCGCTCGACATCAAGGCGCCGCTATCCATTGATCCGCATCGGGCTTTCTGCATGCGCGATCTAATCGTGTTGTATCTGGCCTATCTGTTGGCGGCCATTGAGAGGGCGCGCGCTGCCGACGCCTGCATCCCCGCACGCATAAATCTCCGCTATGCGGCGCCGGCTTGGCAGGGCGGCGACAGCGATGCGCTGCATGCGGTTGTTGCCGGCCTCTTCGGTGAGGCTGAAGCGCTTCGGATGCGGTTGGGGGATGCGCTTTTGGCCGATGAGGGCATTGATCTGGCCCTCGCAGCTACCGCTTTGCCGCGCGCGGCAGATGAAGCGCGGCCGCGCGCGATGGGGCTCATCCATGAGGCAGCCGCTGCCGCCGCTTACACTTCGATCGGTCTTGATGAGAGTGGCTCACACCTGATCGTTGTCGATATGGGCGCCGGCACGACCGACATGGCCGTGCTGATGCGCGCTGATCATCAGATGCACGAACTTGCCGATGCGCGCGTGACCTTCAATCAGGCGGGGGATTTTCTCGATCGTCTCATTGCCGATCGCGCGTTGAAGTCCGCGTCCTGGGCTAAAAGCACAGCGCAGAAAACTGCCCTGTGGGGTGACTTGATGCGGGCGATGCCTGATCTGAAGGCGGCCATGTTTGCGGAAGGCCGCGCCAGCAGGCGCTATGAGCGCCGCCTCATAAATGTGTCGCTCCGCGATATTGAGCGGGATCAGGATTTCAAAGCGTTTCTGAAGGAATTACAGGCGGCTTATGCGCATTGCGTCGCCGTGGCGCGGGGCGATGCGCTTTTGCGTGAGAACGCGTCCATCGAGGCTGTCGCTGTCGGCGGCGGCGCTGGCGCGCCTTTTATTCAAGAGCTGATCAGCGGCGCAACGAAGCGTGGGCCGCGTGTCACGCCTCGCCCGGCCACGCCAGGGTGGGCCCACTCGGAGGTATTCGGCGGCAATCTAGCGCCAGTGTTTCCACAATTGGCGATCGCGATTGGCGGCGCTCTCGCGCCTGACAATATGCTTGCGGCTGGCGGCGCGGCCTAGACTGGGGGCAGTTGGTAGCCGTGCGGCGTGCGGTTGACGAACAGCGCTGTTTTGCCATGTCCGCCGCGCTGCAGAACGCGCATGGTCTGCCTAAGCGCGCCGAGCGGTGTTTGATCCCATGCGGCAACTGCGACGCTATTGTCTGCGAGACCGGCCAAGATCGGACCTTCTCCGCTGCGCAGCGCGGGCGGACAATCCAAGATCACCAGATCGTATTCATTGCGTAGTGCGTCCAGCAATTGTCCTAAGCCAGGCGCGCCAAGAACACTACGCCACGTATTGCGCATCCGCGCGGCTGGCAGGATATGCAGACCACTCTCGGGTTCCTCGCGTACACACGTGGGCCAGATGTCGGGGTTCTCGCAGCACTCCATCAGGCCTTGCTCAGCATCGACGCCAAGTTCCTTGGTGAGCGCGCGTCTGTGTGTGTCGCAATCGACGATGATCGTGCGGCGTCCCAATTGGACGGCGCTGATAGCCGCGCTCATGGCGACGGTCGTGGCGCCTTCGCCAGGCAGCGGCGCAATGAAAGCGATGAGCTTTTCGCGGCGCAGCGCGGCCTGAAGGTCTCGAAACGCTGTCGCGTAAGGCGAAGCGGGCTGAAACGTCACGCAGCCCCACGGCGTGCGCTGATCCGGCGCCAACATGCGCAGAGCGCTGCGGGTCAATTCTGGCGCGACGCCCAGCACTTGGCCGCCGCTGCGCTTGTTGAGTGCGGAAATGAACGTGAGGGAGTCCCGGCTGAGTTCGCGCAGCAGTGTGACGATCAAAGCTGCCGCCAGTCCGATAGGCGCCCAGAGCCACGCGGCGGCGGCGGGGCGGATGCCGGCCTGAAACTCGAACGCGATGCCAGCCGCCGTGATCAGCACCGCGATCAGAACGAACAGCCAAATCTGCCGCCGGAGCGCGCGGCGCACGCGCTCTAGCGCAAGCGAGGTCGTATGCGGCCGTTTGGCCTGGGCCGCGCGGTCGCCGAAAGTGGCTGGATGCAATGGAAAGTCACTTGTTGTCGGCGTGTTCAAGCGAGCCCCTTCGCGCGGAAGGCGACGCGATTTGCCACCTCGAACCTGGAAGATATGCCTTAAGCGACGCCATCGGGAAAGCGCAGGCCGTTAAGTTTTCCCCAGGCGCGTATTGTTCCTGCTTATTCATTCGCCATAGCCGACCAATAACGCGAAGATATCGTCATAGATTCGCCTTGGCCTTGTTGCCTTGTTGCGGCAAATTTCTAATTCTGGTGGACGCTTCAGGAACGGTCCATGCTCACCCAGGTACCGCGCGGCCAATCAGCCCAAGAGGAGGTGCGTCCCGTCGAGAACGGGGACGCCTTTGAGGAGGCATTGCGGCGTGATCTCGCGAACACGCCAGTTGTTTCCTATGACTTGGTGCTGGGCGGATGGCTCAAGCGCGCAGCGGACATATTCACGGTTCTAGTTACGGCGCCTCTGTGGGCGCCGCTTACGCTGTTCGCGGCGCTGCTCTCCAAGCTTCGGTATGGCTCGGCTTTTCATGCTGACGAACGTGTCGGTTATGGCGGCCGGATTTTCCGGCGTTACAAGCTGAGAATTAAGCGTCCTGCGAACACGGCAGCGCAACCTGCGCAATCGCAATCGGAACAAGGCGATGCTTCGGACGTGTGGGACGCGATGCGTGTCGGAGCGGAAGATCGCGGCGCGAAATGGCGCTATGCGATTGAGCGGCTGCCGCAAATGATCAACGTATTGCGTGGCGACATGTCCATGGTCGGGCCGGCGCCGCTGAGCCGTGAGCAGGTGGACGATCTGAAAGCGGCCAAGCGGCACTATTTCAGTGCGCGTCCCGGTCTTGTGGGCGTTTCCGGCATTCTCGACGACGGTGACGACGCCGTCTTGCAATACAAGGGTTACGCGATGTCGTGGTCCTTCCTGACGGATGCCTTGCTGCTCGCTGAAGCGGCTTGGGCGTTGCCTCGGCGCGGAGAATTATGGCGTCCTGGCATGGCGCCCCGGCCAAAGCGGCAACCGGAGCCGCTCGTGCTCGTTCGCCGCCGCAAGAGCGTTTAAGACACGCTGTAGTAAGACTTGCTTTGATCGTAGTAGAGGGAATCTGAATACGTCTGCCAGTGTGGCAGCACGTAGTTCAGAGCAACGCCAAGCACGGTGCCGCCCGCTGCTTCGGTTTGCGCCACGGCGGCGCGCATGGCGCCGACTGGCGTTTTACCGGCGCGCGCCACCAACACAGTCGTATCCGCTTGCGCCACCAGGGTGCGGGTTTCGGCGACCGCTAGTAGCGGCGCGCAGTCCAGGATCACGAGATCGTAATGGGCGCGCAGATCCGTGATCAGCCGCGACATCGCTTGCGAGCCGAACACATCGCGCGGCGTGAAGCCGGCTGTCGCGACAGGAAGAATATCCGCTTCCGAGTTCGGATCCCGCACGATCGCGTCGGGCCAAGCGGCTTCGCCAGCCAATACTTGCAGGATGCCGACATCAGTTTCGATGTCGACGATATCGTTGATCGATTGCATGCGCAGGTCGCAGTCGACGACGCAGACCTTCTGACCCGACATCGCAGCGACCCGTGCGAGGCACATGGAGATCGTGGTCTTGCCCTCATTGGGCAGCGCTGAAGTGATGGCGACCACCTTCACAGAAAAATCGAGCTTCGAATAGACGATGACGGTGCGCAGCACGCGCAGCGCTTCAGTAAACGCGGACATCGGGCGGCCGACCAGATAGCCTGAGGGGTGGCGCTCGGCGGGCGGCATCTGCTGCATCATCCGACGCGAAATCGTGGGTACGGAGGCGATCGCTTTGTGACCGACCTTTGCTTCAAGATCGTCAGCGTTTTTGACCGATTTGTCGAAGAGCTCGACGAGCATCGCCGCGCCAAGGCCGCACAGCAAGCCGGCCGCGATCGCCAATGCGATCGCGATGCGCAATTGCGGCGATGTCGGCGCGGGCGGCAGCGTAGCGCGCGCAAGCAGGCGTGCATCGACTGAGCCGGGGCTGGTGGGAACCGCTTGTTGGCGTTGCAGGAAGCTTTCGTACACTTGCCGCGCTTGCGTCGCTTCGCGCTCAAGATCGCGCAGGCGTTCGCTGGCATCCGCTGGGCGGCGGGTGCTGTCGGTAGCGGCGCGCAGCGCACGCTGCGTGCCTTCAAGTGTGGCGCGGGCCGCTGAGACCTGGCCGGCAAGCTCGCCGGCGGCGCGTTGCACTTCCTGCTCGATGCGGCGGTTCATATCGGCGCGTTCAGCGCGCGCGGCTTGTACATCGGGGTGGCTTGGCAGGTAACGCCGGTCGAGGCCAGCGAGACGTGTGTTCAGGTCGGACGAGCGCTGCAGCAAATCGGTCAGGGCCGGCGAGGTGAAGTTGCTGGCCACGCTCTGAATGGGGGCGCCGGATTCACGCATTTCTTCGATGCGGCGATAGCGAGCTTGCCGCTCGTTCAGCGCGGCTTGCGCTTGTTGCACTTGAGACTGGAGATCGCTCAGCACCGCCTCTGATGCGTCATTATCGATGTCGAGGCCGGCCTCGGTGCGAAACGCCTCCAGTGCGGTCTCCGCAGCCTGGGCATCATCACGAAGCTGCGCCAGACGCTCCCATGCAAGCGTGTTCGATTGCTGATCGCGGCTGACATGGGCGTTCATCTGGCTGGCGAGATAAACGTCGGCATAGGTGTCGGCGATGAGCTGAGCGCGCTCGGCGCTGCTTGAGCTGGCGCGTATTTCCACGACGCCCGTATTATCGCGGCGTTCGATCGCGATAACGTTCGCGAGGTCAGTCTGCGCGGTGCTGAAGACATCAGCGCTTTGCATTCCCAGCGCGTCGACCAGATCATCCATCAGCGCGGGCGAGCGCAGCAATTCAATTTCCGAGTCTACGGCAGACATTGGCGACGTTTGGCTGGCGCCTGTCTCAAGCGACACGGTCTCGCGCGGGCTGATCAGCAGCAGCGAGGCGGCGGTATAGGTCGGCGTTTGCAGCATGATGAGCGCAAACACGAGTACGGCGCCGGCAAGGCCGAAACCGCTCACTAATGGTAAACGGCGCCGGATGACTTGCATCGCCGTGGTTAGGCCAAGCCTGTCGGTGAGGCCACGCGGGGCGGCCTCGTTCGGCTCAACACTCTTGCTCATAACATTCATCGGATCAGGCCCGTTGCCGGAGGCAAGCCGCGAAGCCCAGTAGCCTAGCACTTCCTGGGCTCACGTCTCCATGCATCGCCTATGCATGGTTCGCGCCGCGCATTTGGGACCGATATGCGCCTGGTTTTCCGTCGCTCTGACTAGAAAATCCGCTCACCGATCCGCACTGTATCGCCCGGCAGCACGGGGGTGCTTACGGTTAAGTCGTAGGCGCGCTCTTCCGCTTCATTCGCGTGACGGATGAAAACCCGGCTGCGGTTCGCGCGATAGGTGAAACCGCCCGCCGTGGCGACGGCGTTCATGACGGTGATGTCGACTTGATAAGGGTAGGTGCCCGGTCGTTGTACTTCACCGAGGATGAAGAAAGGCCGGTAATTTGTCACTTCCACGCTGACGCTCGGGGTGCGTACGAATTCGCCGAGCGCCGCGCGCAGCGCTTCAGTGAATTCCGGTACGGTAAGGCCTGCAGCGCGGATGTCTCCCACGAGCGGATAGGCGATCGTGCCCTGGGCGCCGACAACGTAGGGACCGGTTAATCCCGGCTCGTTGAAAACGGTAATCCGCAGCTGGTCGGCGGGGCCGAGCTGATATTCGACCGGGCGCCAATTTTGGACTGGCGTCGTTGGCGTGGCCGCGCAGGCGCCGAGCGCGCCGACGCCGGCGCCATAAGCCATTGCGCGAAGCAGTGTGCGTCGTGTGTGCCAAATTGGCATTGTCATCGCTGGCTAAATCCTCTCGACCGATCTTCTACGGCATCGCTCACAGCTAGCAAAGAAGGGACCAGGGCTGTGGCGAACATCCAGGCGCGGCAGATGTGCGCAGACCACACTGTGTGGGGAAGAAAGTAAACTGTCTTGCGAACGATCCAGAAGCGGCAAATAACAAACGTATGAACCTGATGCGCATGTTCCGCCCGCCCCAGCGCGTCGCCAACTTTGTGGATGGCCGCGTTGGTTACGCCGTGGGCGACGTCCACGGGCAGGCGGGCTTGCTAACTATGCTGCTGGAGGAACTGGAAGCGCGCGCGGCTTCCGATGTCCGCGAGGGCGGGCCGCCCATCGTTGTCTTTTTGGGGGATTATGTTGATCGCGGGGCGCACAGCGACCAGGTGATCGACCTTCTGCTGTCAGGCCGTCCGCAGGGCTTCGAGCGTCATTTTCTGCGTGGCAATCATGAGCAGATCATGCTGGCGTTCATGGAAGACCCGGTCGCGAACCGGGCCTGGATCATGCAAGGGGGCGCCGAAACTTTGCTGGCTTACGGCGTCCATCCGCCCACGCCGATGGCAAGTTCCAAGGAAGAATGGCATGCGGCAGCCGATGCGCTGCGTGCGGCGCTGCCGGAAGCGCATCTCGCCTTTCTGCAAGGCCTCGAGCGCTATGTCGCCTTTGGTGATTACGCGTTCGTCCATGCCGGCGTTGATCCCGCGCGCACGCTTGAGGCTCAGACCGATGAGGACCTCTACTGGACGCGAGAGCGCTTCATCTCTAGCAGGCGCACCTTTTCGCATCGGGTCGTGCACGGGCATACCCCGGTGGATAAGCCGTATGCCGATCATCGCCGCATCGCTGTCGACACAGGCGCCTATGCTTCTGGGGAGCTCACGGCGGTCCGGCTTGAGGGTGAAAAGGTGGAATTTGTTTCCGTGAAGAGCCAGGCGGTAAATCGCGGGGATACGCCGCGCCTCAGCCCGCTTGTGGGCGCCCGCAACCCAGTTTAACACCGCTTTATCGGATCGTTGATCGGGAGATCGGGGCAATGGCGCAAAGCGGCGCTCACGGCGGCATGGATATCAAGGACCAGAAGGCGACCTATCACGGTTTCCTCGTGGCAAGTCTGTGGACATCTGGGCTGATCGCGCAGGCCGTCATGCTGCTGACGCTGGCCTTCGCCATCGGCGCCGGCTGGTGGGCAGGGTTTTCCGCTTTTGTAGCGATTGGCGTCGTTGTCGGCCTCCTGTTCCGCATGAGCAGCGTCTATTGGGCCGTTCAGGTGGCGTTGTGGGTGCTGCTGGTTCTGGGCGGTCTTATCGTACCGGCTCTCGCTGGCATGATGGGCTGAGCCCTTGCGTATAGCCGTCCTCAAGGAGAGCGCGCCGGGCGAGACGCGGGTCGCCGCCACGCCAGAGACGGTGAAAAAGATCGCCGCGCTCGGCCACACCGTCACCATTCAGACGGGGGCGGGCGCAGCCGCCAGCTATCCCGATGCACTCTATAGCAGCGCTGGCGCCGAGATCGCGCCCGATGGCGGAGTGGGCAGCGCCGACCTTGTTGTGAAAGTGCGCCGTCCGACGGACGCCGAGATGGGCGGCATGAAAGCCGGCGCCGGCCTTGTCACATTGCTTGAGCCCTATGGTGACCGCGCCGCGCTTGAAGCTGTCGCGAAAGCCAAGATTGTCGGCTTTGCGATGGAATTCATCCCGCGTATCTCCCGCGCCCAATCGATGGACGCGCTGAGTTCGCAATCCAATCTCGCCGGCTATCGCGCCGTGATCGAAGGCGCGGCGCTCTATGGCCGCGCATTCCCAATGATGATGACAGCCGCCGGCACGGTCGCTGCGGCGAAAGTGTTCGTCATGGGCGTCGGCGTCGCCGGCCTGCAGGCGATCGCGACCGCGCGGCGCTTGGGCGCGGTGGTCAGCGCTACCGATGTGCGCCCGGCGACGAAAGAACAAGTCGCTTCGCTCGGTGCGAAGTTTGTCGCGGTCGAGGATGAAGAGTTCAAGCAGGCCGAAACTGCCGCCGGCTACGCCAAGGCGATGAGCGCCGAATATCAGGCCAAACAGGCAGCGCTGATCACCGAGCACATTGCCAAGCAGGACATTGTCATCACCACGGCTTTGATCCCTGGCCGCGCCGCGCCTGTGCTGGTCACCGAAGCGCAGGCCAAATCCATGCGTCCGGGCTCGGTGATCGTCGATCTTGCCGTCGCGCAGGGCGGCAACTGCCCGCTCTCCAAGCCGGATGAGCTAGTCGAAGAGGGCGGCGTGAAGATTATGGGCTTCACCAATCTGCCCGCGCGCCTGCCGGCGGATGCGTCCTCGCTCTACGCTAAGAATTTTCTCGCGCTGTTGCCGCTGCTGGCGGACAAGGACAGCAAGGCCTTCGCGCCGGCTTGGGACGACGAAATCGTCAAAGGCGCGCTCGTGAGCAAGGATGGCGCGCTGGTGCATCCGCACTTCGCGCCGGCTAGCGCTGCTTAAGCCGACTTAAGTCTGGGGACCGCGTCATGGTCGATCCGTTCGTTTTCTATCTCGCGATTTTCGTGCTGGCGATTTTCGTTGGCTATTACGTTGTTTGGTCGGTGACGCCGGCGCTGCACACGCCGCTTATGGCCGTCACCAACGCCATCTCATCCGTCATCATTGTCGGCGCGCTGATCGCCGCCGGCGCCAGCAGCCTGGCCGATGGCGGCTGGATCGCGAAAGGCGCGGGCGGTCTCGCCGCTGGCCTTGCCGCGGTAAACATATTCGGCGGCTTCCTTGTCACCCAGCGCATGCTGGCCATGTACAAGAAGAAAGAGAAGAAGTGACGTGAGCCCCGCGGATTGGCGCGCGCTCATTGAAGCATATCTCGACGGACGGCTCTCCGCGCCGGCGTTCGCGCGCCGCTTTATTGACGCACGCCGCGCCCAGCCTGAGACGATGCCGCGCGCGCTTGAAGCGCTTGGCTTTGCGGTCGAAGCCTTTCCGGCATTCGAAGTCGATGCGGAAAATCTCAATGACGATGACATGCGTCAGGCCGCGCAGCGCGCCTTGCGCGAGCTCGGCGCTGAGCGCGCTTATTCCGGATCGGCCGCGCAAACATTCGAGCGCGCACGGGCGCGCGAGGATTTTCGCCGCTTTCAGGTGAACGCCGCCGGCTGCGCGGGTGCAGGCTGCTTCATCGCGGTCGCCTGGGTCGTGTTGTGCCTGTTGCAGGTCTATTTCGTCGTCGAGTGGGTCGATGCATTTCTGGGGGCGGGCGCTTTCATCGCCGCCATTATCGGCTTTTTTCTCGCCTTCGTGCCGATTGTGGGCAATGTGCTCGCATTCCTGGGGTGGACCGAGAAAGAATTGCCGCCGCTGATCGGCGCCTGCGGCGACATTACTTTCCGGATGGTGGCGCTGGCGCCGGTTCGGAGGCTGAGGGGCATTTATGAACTCTGATCTGGCCGCGCTGCTTTATCTGGTGTCGGGCGTGCTGTTCATCCTGGCGCTGCGCGGGCTTTCGAGCCCCGAGACAAGCCGCCAAGGAAACATTTACGGCATGATCGGCATGGCCATCGCCATCGGCACGACGCTGTGGATGGTTGCACCCGATGGAACGACGTGGGCGATCATTATCGGCGCCATCGTCATTGGTGGCGGCGTCGGCGCGCTGATTGCGCGCTCGATCAAGATGACGGCGATGCCGCAACTTGTGGCGGCTTTTCACTCGCTCGTCGGTCTGGCGGCGGTCGCGGTCGCTGCCGCAGCATTTTATGCGCCGGAGAGCTTCCACATCGCGCTGCCTGTCAGCATCGCCGGGCCGACCGGCATCAAAATGCAATCGCTCATCGAGCTTTCACTCGGCACAGCAATCGGCGCCATCACCTTCACCGGCTCCGTGATCGCTTTCGCCAAGTTGAACGGCAACATGTCGGGCGCGCCGATCATGCTGCCCGCGCGCCACCTCATTAACATCGCCATTGCCATCGCCATCGTCGCGCTGATCGGCATGATGCTGCAGGACGCTGGCCGTACCGAATGGCATTTCTGGGCGCTGGTCGGTCTTTCGCTGCTGATCGGCGTGCTGCTCATCATCCCGATTGGCGGCGCCGACATGCCGGTCGTCGTGTCGATGCTCAATTCCTATTCGGGTTGGGCGGCGGCTGCGCTCGGCTTCACGCTGGAAAACATCGCGCTGATCATCACCGGCGCGCTGGTCGGCTCTTCGGGCGCGATCCTCAGCTACATCATGTGTAAGGGCATGAACCGCAGCTTCATCAGTGTCATCCTTGGCGGTTTTGGCACGGGCGATGGCGCGGCGGCTGCAGGCAAGGTCGAGACGCGCCCGGTCAAGCAGGGCAGCGCGGACGATGCGGCCTTCATCATGAAGAATGCCGGCAAGGTCATCATCGTGCCGGGCTATGGCATGGCCGTTGCGCAAGCCCAGCACAGCGTGCGCGAAATGGCCGACATGCTGAAGAAAGAGGGTGTGGAGGTGAAATACGCCATCCACCCCGTCGCGGGCCGCATGCCCGGACACATGAACGTGCTCTTGGCCGAGGCCAACGTGCCGTATGATGAAGTGTTCGAACTCGAAGACATCAACAACGAGTTCAGCCAGTGCGACGTCGCCTATGTCATCGGCGCCAATGATGTCACCAACCCCGTCGCCAAAACCGATCCGCAATCGCCGATCTTCGGCATGCCGATCCTCGACGTGGAGAAGGCCAAGACGGTGCTGTTCGTGAAGCGCGGCATGGGCTCGGGCTATGCCGGCGTCGAGAACGAACTCTTCTTCCGCGACAACACGATGATGTTGTTCGGCGACGCCAAGAAGATGACGGACGAAATCGTCAAAGGGCTCTAAAGCTCCGTGCCGGAAGCGATTACCAAGCGCATCGGCGTCGCCATAATGTTTGGTCTGCTCGGGCCGGCGATTGGCGCGCTTCTGTTCGTGATCCTGTTCACGGTCGCGCTTGCAATCGGCGGCGGCGAAGCGGGCACGCTGATCGGCGTTTCCGCCTTTGCGCTCGCCATTGGTTATATTATCGGTCTCGGCCCGGCTTTTACTGCCGGCATCTTCTATGCGCTTACGCCGCCTTCCTGGCCGCGTTTGACGCTTGCGCCGCTCTATGGCGCGGCGGCGGTCTGGCTGTTCTACTTCGTGCTTCAGGCGCAGGAATTTTCCGGCAACATCATCATTCTGGCAGCGGGCGCGGTGGCGGCGCTGGCGTGCGCGGCGATCGTGCGGAAGTTGCGGCTGGATGCCTAAGCCTTAAGCCCGCCCAGCTTGCAGATATATTTCCACTCCGCCGCCGTCACCGGCTGCACGGAGAGGCGCGAATATTTCACCAGCGCCATGTCCTTCAGCTTTTCGTCGGCCTTGATCTGCGCCAGCGTCACCGGCTTCGGCATCGGTTCGACCGCCTTCACGTCGACGCAATAGAACACGCCTTTTTCGTCGGTCGGGTCTTTGTAAGCTTCCTTGATCACCTCGACGATGCCGACGATCTCGCGGCCCTCATTGGAATGGTAGAAGAAGCCGCGCTCGCCTTTCTTCATCGCCTGCATGTTCTGCTTGGCGGTGTGATTACGCACGCCGTTCCACGGTTCGCCCTTGGCGCCGCGTTTGACCTGCTGATCCCATGAGAAAGCGTCGGGTTCCGATTTCAGCAGCCAATACGCCATGCAGCTTCCTTACGCGCGCGCTTCGTAGACCAGATTGAACGGCGTCTCCGCCGCGCGTCGGAATTTACTGAAACCGGCTTCCTTGACCACCGATTTCATGCGCCGCTCACCCGCTTGCGCGCCGAGGCATGCACAGCCTTCCTGCGCCCGAGAGGCGGGGGTGCAGATCATGGTCGAGGCCGAATAATAGACGCGCCCAATGGGATTGAGATTGTCCTTCAAATCGTCGTGCGCGAACGGCTCGACGATCATCCACGCGCCGTCCGGCGCCAGCGTCTCTTTAACGTGCTGACCGGCGCCGACCGGATCACCCATGTCGTGCAGGCAATCGAAGAAGGCGACAAGATCATACTCCATCGCCGGATAATCCTTCGCGCTCGCTTGCTCGAAAACCGCGCGCTTGGAAACGCCGGCTTCCTTGGCCAATTGCTTGGCGCGCGCGATAGAAGGCGCGTGATAATCGTAGCCGTAGAATTTTGATTTGGGATAGGCGAGCGCCATCAGCACGGTCGATGCGCCGTGGCCGCAGCCGACATCGGCGACGCGCGCGCCTTTCTCCAGTTTTTCCTTCATGCCCTTCAGAGAAGGAATCCAATCGGCGACAAGGTGCCGATTATAGCCGGGGCGAAAGAAACGCTCAGTGCCGCGAAACAGGCAGTTGGCGTGTTCGTGCCAACCCACGCCTTTGCCGCTTTTGAATGCGGCGGCGACTTTATCCTGATCGAGCCACATGGATTGTGTGACTTCAAACGCGCCGGCGAAAAATGCAGGCCCGCCTTCGTCGGCGAAGGCGCATGCTTGTTCGGGGTTGAGTTTGAAAGATTTGCTTTTGGCGTTGTAATCGACATAGCCGGCGGCGGCTTGCGCGCAGAGCCATTCACGCAAATAGCGCGCATCGAGATTGGTTTTTTCCGCAAGTGTTTCCGGTGTGACGGACTTGCCGTCGGCCATGGCTTTGTAGATGCCTAATCGGTCGCCCAGAAGCACGAGAGAGGCGCTCGACGCGGCGCCAAAATCGTCCACCAGCCTGCCCAGGAAAGCGTTCAGCTTGTCAGGATCGGGCGCTTTCATCGCGAACCTCCTGCCTTGGAAACCGTGACCTAACGCTTCCGCGCGCAATCCGGCAAGCGATTACACAAGGTTTTTGAGGTTTAGCGTTTTGCCGCCGCGCCCAGACGGGCGGCTTGCCAGCCCGCGAGCGGCACGAGCACGATAGCTGCCGCGAGCATCCACCAAGGATGCGGGATCAAGATAAAATTGGAGAGCGTGGCCGCCAACAACACGCCCGAGACGATCCATCCAGCCCATGCGCGCCGTGCAATCCTTGCGGCAACGAAAGCGCCGACCGCCGCCGCGATGGCCCAGACCAGGATCAGGCTGAGCAAAGCGGAAACTGGGGCCGTTTCGAGATAGATGCGGATCGCATCGGGATCGGCCGCCTGCAAATCGCCAGGCGGCGGCCAGAGCTGGTGGCTGATCTGCTCGCCGACAAATACCACGGCGACGCCAAACAAGGCGCCGGCCACGCAGCCAATAATCAAGCGCAGAGCATGCATCCTGATGCTTCTCCCGAGGGAGACCATCAACGCAATTTGCATAGCGCGTCAATCACGGCGGAACGGCGCCGCTTGAACTCGCGCCTCAGCAGTTTAAAGCTCGGCATCATGAATGCTGCGCTTGAAGCTGAAGGATTGGTCAAGCGCTACGGCGCGCGCACCGCCGTTGAAAATCTCAGCTTCAGCGTGCCGAAGGGATCTATCTACGGCGTGTTGGGGCCGAACGGAGCTGGCAAGAGTTCAACTCTACGCATGCTCGTGGGCGTGCTGCGCCCGACGGCTGGACGTATCGCCATGTTCGGCGCGCCGCTCTCGCGTTCCTCGATGCAGCGTGTGGGATATTTGCCGGAAGAACGCGGCCTATATCGTTCCATGACCGCGCGCGGCGCGATTGGCTATCTTGCGCGGCTTAAGGGTGTGTCAGCGGCGACGGCTTTCGCGCGTGCGGATGAATTGCTCGATGGTCATGGGCTTGGCGCGGTCAAAAGGAAAAAGATCAAGACGCTCTCGAAAGGCATGGCGCAGAAGGTGCAGGTGCTGAGCGCGCTCGCGCACGAGCCTGACCTCATCATTTTCGACGAACCGTTTTCCGGTCTCGATCCCGTGAACCAGCGCGTGCTGGAGGAAACCATTCGCGCGCAGGCGCAAGCCGGGCGCACGGTGCTGTTTTCCACGCACGTGATGGAGCACGCCGAACGGCTGTGCGATCGCATCTTGCTCATCGTCAAAGGCCGCAAGGCTTTTGAAGGCGGTGTGAGCGAAGCGCTGGCCTTGGCGCCGAGTGTGGCCGTGCTGGAAACGGAGGGGGAGTACGATCTCGCCGCCGCACTTGCCGCGCACAATTTCGCTGTAGCTGCCGACGGCGCCGAGCACGGCAATCGCCGCTGGCGCGTGCGTTTGGAAAATGGGCGCGATTCACGTCAGCTTTTGCAGGCATGCGTTGAGATGGGGGCGCCTTTGTCCTTGTTCGAACCCGCTCGCGCGAGTTTGCACGAAGCATTCGTCACATTGGCAGGCGAAGAGGCGAGGGGGCCGGAGTGAAACTTTCACCGATCCTCCTGGTCGCACGACGCGACTATCTTGCCTATGTCGGCGCGTGGGGCTTTTGGATTTCTCTCCTCACCGCGCCGCTTATTCTCGCCATTCTGATTTTTGCTCCGGTTCTGCTCGCTCGCGCCGAGCCGCCGCGAGATCTGGTCATCATCGCCGAGCGCGTTGCTGATGAGGCGGTTGTTGCGGCTGCCTTTCGCGCGAGCGCGCGCCGCGATGCGCGCGCGGAGATCGCCGCCTACATCAACACTGCTGCGCCTAGTGCGACTGGCGCTGTGCTGAGCGCATTCGACGAAGCGCCTGACAGCGAGGCCGCAATCATGGCTGCGCGCGAGACGGTGCGCGTCGAGGCGCCGGGCGTGCTCCGCGCTTTTCCTCAGCCATCTCCACGCTATCGACTTATCGAGCCCGAAGGTGATCTCGATATTGAAACGCTACGGCCGCGTCTCACTGGCGGCGACAACGCGCTTTACGGCGCATTGAATATCCGCCGCGACGAAGATGGCGCGCCCCTGATCGAATATTGGAGCATCAATCTCAGTCAGGACGAACCGCTCAACGTCGCCCGTACAACCATGCGGCTAGTCATGCAGCGTGAGGCCCTGGCGGCTCAGGGGCTCGATCCGCGTGAAGCGGATCGCTTGAATGGGTTTGAGGCGCGTGTCGCGCAATATGATCCGCGTGCGGGCGCAGATGAGGGAGAAGTGACGCTGCGCCAGCGGGCGCCATTCTTTGCGGCGCTCGCACTCGCTTTCGTATTATGGAGCGTTGTGTTCTCCGTCGCCAACATGCTGCTCAACGGCATGATCGAAGAGAAGTCCAACAAGATTCTCGACACGCTCCTTACCAGCGTGCGGCCGATGGAACTTCTGGCTGGCAAGCTGCTTGGCGTTGCTGCTGTCAGCATCACCTTGTTTTCATTCTGGGCCGCGTTGGGGGGCGCGCTTGCCGGTATGGCCGCGGATGGCGCCGATGAATCAATCCTCGGGCAGATCGCGGCCGCGTTCCTGGATCCGCGCCTGCTGGCGGCTTTCGGTATTGGTTTCTTCTTCGGCTACATCATTTACGGCGCGATTTTCCTGGCGCTCGGGTCGCTGTGTGAGTCGATCCAGGAAGCGCAAACCTTGCTTGGCCCGGTCGCCATGGTGCTTGCCGTGCCGATGGTGCTGGTCGCGCCTGCGCTCGACAATCCGAACGCGCCCATCATCGAGGGCGCGTCCTGGATTCCGTTGTTCACGCCGTTCCTGATGCTCGTGCGCGCGCCCGTAGGGCTCGGCTGGGGCGAAATCGCTGGCATGGGAGCGCTTATGCTCGCGACGGCGATCGTCATTCTCGTAGTCGCGGCGCGGGTATTCCGAGCCGGCGTTGTCGATCAGCTGAACCTCACCACGCTGCGCGCGCGCCGAAAGGGCTGACCGCTTATCCGGCGGGCGGCAGCGTCACCAGGATGACGCGGTTGGTCGCATCCTGGTTCAGCAACAGATTGCCGTCGCTGGTGACGCGCATCTGCCGCGCCATCCCTGCCTGGATGTTGCCCGATTGGATCGGCCAGCTTTGGAACGTTTCCGTGTTCGGGTCGAACCGCACCAGCGGATCGGGGCGCACGCCGGATTCGTTGTACCAAACGATTCCGTCAACGATAGCGATCGCATAGGGCTGCGCATTGGCGCCGCTCGGCGAATCCCATTCGCGCGTTTCGCCGCTTTGCGGATCGACGCGGCCGATGCGGCCTTGCGAGAAATTTGTGTACCAAACAGCGCCGTCGCTCGCGACGGAGATTCTGCGGGCGGTCGCGCCCTCGGGCAGCGCCACCTGCGTGGTCTCCATCGTTTGTGGATTGACGCGAATGAGGCAATTGCTGGCGCTGCAGGACGCCCACACCGTTCCGTCCGGCGCGATGGCGATGTCAAACGGACGCGTGTTCTCCGCCGTGATCGGCGCAAACCGCGTCTGCCCGCTGCTGGGATCGAAGCGGCCAATCATGTTGCCGCGCTCAACCGTGAACCACATGACGCCGTTGGCGTCGAAGACGGCGGTATTGGGGCCGCGCGCCTCGGCGTCGGACATTTCCGTAACCGTCGCATTGCCCGTCTCGGCGTCGAAGCGGCCGATCGTGCTATTGCCGGCGCCGATAAACCACACGCCGCCCTGCGCATCGATGGCGACGTTTTCAGGCATGGTGTTCGCGGGGAGGCTCCACTCGCGTATGCGTCCCGTCTCCGGTTCCACGCGGCCAATATTGTTGTTGCGCGTGCCGACGAACCAGATCGATTGGTCGGGCGCTTGCGCGACGCCGCGCAGACCTTGGCCAGGCGTCGTGCCGATCCAGTTTTGGAAGCTCACCTCCAGTTCGCCATCAACGAGGGTCGCAGGGCGTGGATTGTATGTCGGGCCAAAGTGGTGGGCGAGATAGTCGAGGATTTGATCCTGTGTGTGCGGGTCGCTTGGCGCCATGTGGGAGACAAATTCTTCCCAGCCTTCGCGGGTCTGGCCCATGGAGCGATTGATGGAAGGCGCGGCGTCGTGACAATAGCCGCACTGGGCTTCGAGAGAGAAAAGTTCCGGGCCATCCGGCAGCACATAATCGTCTTGGGCCGGCGCTGATGCGATCATCAGCGAGCACGCTGCAAATGCCGCAAAGGCCGCGCTCGTGACCAAAGCTGTCCGTGATGTCCGCATAATCTCCGTCCTCCCGTTCGTGTCCCGGCCCGCTCGCTAACGTAATTTTACGAGGACATTTTGCCAGAAATGCGAAACGCCGCCGTGCAGACGCGCGGCGGCGTTCAAATTTTCGTGGGCGGCCACTTGGCCCGCGCCATTACTTGCGGGGCAGAAGCCCTTCGCGCTGCGCCCGCTTGCGGGCCAGCTTGCGCGCCCGGCGCACAGCTTCAGCGCGCTCGCGCGCACGCTTTTCGGACGGCTTTTCGTAATGATTGCGGCGCTTCATCTCACGGAAGGTGCCTTCACGCTGCATCTTCTTCTTGAGCGCCTTCAACGCCTGGTCGACGTTGTTATCGCGGACAAAAATCTGTACCAGGACCATTCTCCCGTAATAAAAAACACAATCGCCCACGGCGCTCATGCGCCGTGGCTCGCTTCCTTGGGGTGCGGCAATAGCAAAACCGGGCCCGTCTGTCCAACGATTGCGGAGTAGCGCTACAATGGAGGGATGCAAGAGCCCCCGTCCGCCCGGTTCCGCGCCCGTCTATTGGAGGCGTTCCCCGGCTGCGTAGCCCGCCTGGGCTGGACCCAGGCGGCTTTTGATGCCGCTCGCGTCGAGGCCGGGCTGACGTCGGGAGAGGCGGCGCTGGCGTTTCCCAGAGGGCCGGTCGACGTGTTTGACGCCTTCGCCGACAGGGCGGACCAAGCCATGCTCTTGGCGCTGGAAGACCTCGACCTTGCCGCCATGCGCATCCGCGACAAGGTTCGCGCCGCGGTGCAGCTGCGGCTGGAAGCGCAAGCGCCCTACAAAGAAGCCGCGCGGGCTATGACGCGCGCCCTGGCGCGCCCGGACCGCGCGCCGGAAGCGGCGCGTCTGTTGTGGCGCAGCGCCGACCGCATCAGGCGC
>JAUIJZ010000049.1 GCA_030430715.1 Alphaproteobacteria bacterium | reverse complement strand
TTCCGGTCCGCGCCGCCCAGGGGCCCATAGCCTTCTGCGCCGCGGCGATCGCCGCCTCGGTTTCTTTCCGCCCGAGCTTCGGCACCCGGCCGATGCCCTGGCCCGTCGCCGGATTTTCGACCTGAAGCCAGCTCTCGCCAGTGACCCATTTGCCGCCAATGAGGCAGGCTTCCCGCTTGAGATCGCTCATATTTATCCTTCACCAGAGGGCCCCAGGCGTTTGGCCGCCAGTTCCCGGAGCCCGCCCGCCTTCACCTTGTTGCTACCTGTCATGACGATTTCGCCGTCATTCAGGAACAGGATGCGGCGCGGCACTTTGAAGCTCGCCAAACGAGCCTTCAAATAGTCCCTGAGCGCAGTTTCGTCGAGCTTTGCCCCCTCGTGCAAAACGATGCAGGCCACCACAATCTCCCCCAGCGTCGGGTGCGGCACGCCGATTGTCTGGGTCACCTTGACGTCGGGGTGGTTGCGGATGGCCGCATCGATCTCAAGCGGAGACACATTGGCCCCGCCGGTCTTGATGATGTCCGAGAGCCGCCCTTCGAAGAAAACCCGGCCCTCGGCGTCGATATAGCCGCCATCGCCGGTGCGATAAAAACCCGCCTCGTCGAAGCATTCCTCTGGCGTCTTGCCGAGATAGCCCAGCATCAGCGTGACGCCCTTGATCGCCAGTTCGCCGCGTTCGCCGCGCGGCACGATGGCGCCGGTAGCTGGATCGACCACTTTCAGCGTGTTGCCCGGCAAGGGCACGCCATAGCAATGCTTCGGGATCGGCGCTTTAAGCCCCTGGGTCGCGCAATTGATCGCAAGCGTCTCAGTCGTCCCGTAGGCCAGCGGCAGGCGCCAGTCGGTCTTGATGTTTGTGCCTTCGCGGTTCGGGTAGCGGAAATCGACATAGCGCAGACTTGAAAGATCGGCCGAGCGCCAGTTCGCCGCCCCTTCCATCCGCGACCATTGATGCATGGACGCGACCGGATACGTCACCCGCTCCTTCTCCATCAGCGACAGCGCTTCGCCGGGATCGAACACCGATTGCAGCACGATCGAACCGCCCGTCGACAGCGCGTTGCCAATCGCCAGCATGAAATTGCCCGACCAAAAAAATCCGTTCGCGGTCCAGAAGCGTACGTCGCCATGCGTGCGAAACAGATTCTGCGAGCGCCACCATTGCACGCTAATGCCGCGATGCGCGTGCACGATGCCTTTGGGAAGGCTCGTCGTTCCCGAGGAAAAGAAGATCGCGCCTACATCCGATGGCTTCGTTGTCGCCGAGCGCGCGTCCACGAGCGCAGGCGCGATTGCGTCCGCATGCTTCAGCCACGCATCCCAGGTTTCCATCGCGCCGAGATCGGCGCCGCCGTCGGGATCGACCGCCACGGCGCGGCGCAGAAACGGATACGCCGATGAGTGCAGCGCGCCCGGCGCGGCCGTCTTCAGCTCGGGCGCCAACTCGGCGAGCATGGCGGCGAAATCCTTGCCCGCAATGCGGCGCTCGAACAGGAGGAGCGAGACGCCCGACGCTTTCAACAACTGCGCCAATTCAGGCGCGGTCGAGAATGTATTCAGCGGTACTGCAACCGCGCCCGCGAGCGCCGCGCCGAACGTGGCAGCCAAAAACTCCGGCCGGTTCGTCATCAGCACGCCGACGCGGGCATCCTTGTTGACCCCACACGCGATCAGTGCGCGCGCAACCTCAAACGAACGCGCCCAAAGCTGGGCATAGCTCCAGCGCTCTGCACGATCGCCGACGCGATAAACCAGCGCTTCGTTCTCGGAAAATCGCGCCGTCACCTCGCGGATAAAGCCCGGCATGGTCAGCGTGCCGAGGCCGGGCTCGGTGCTCAAAGGTTGGCCATGCACAAGCGAGAGCGAAGGCTTCATGTTCGTCTCGGATCGCCTAGAGCCTGCCATCGCATCACAACGGCAAGCTCACCTCCGCCTTGCCCTTAAGGATGATCTCGCCCTCTTGCGTCGTCATCACCGTCTGCACCTGCACGACCGGCATGCCGTAAGGCGAATTGTCGATCTTATCGATCACTTCGCAATCGATGTAGGTGACATCGCCTTCGAAGGCGGGGCTGCGGAATTGGGTGTTGGAGTGCCAGACATAACCATCATGACCGGCCCAATAGGCGATCGTATCGACATGCCACGCATTCATCGACGAGCCATAGCCGTAGGCGCCGCCCATGCCGATAGTCTCGGCCTTGTCGGCGTTGATGTGGCCGCTTGACGGACCATAGCGCAGACCGTCGCCCATGCGCGGATCGATCTTCCGCGCTTCGTGGTCGTAGGTCATGTCCGCGCCGAAACCGGCATCGTCCTTGGCCGGATCGCGCACGCCCTCCGGCGGATTCCAGCGCCAAGTACCCCAGATGTTTTGACGGTGCGCGCGACATTCAAGCGCGAACGTCACGACCGAATGTGGGCCGATCACACGCCGCGGCAACTTATCGCCGACTTTAACGTCACCATAGCGCGGCGACTTGCCATCCCGGTTGGACATCAGCCATGCGTGGCGCAGCGCATCGACTTCCGCGATCTCGTCCCTTGTCCATTTGCGCGGACTGCGCTTTTCCTTGCCATACACGCCGCGCTTATTGGCTTCCTCGACCAGATAGCGAATGGCCGTCGCGCGTTCTTTAGCGACAAGATCGCCATGCTGATTGCGGTGCTCGGTATCGCCGCGCGTAAACACGGTCGGCCCGGCGAACTTGGTCTCGGCCACCGAATACCCGTCAAAGCGACGCTCTTGTGTGAGCTTGTCGCCCGGCTTGATGCGCGGCCCGTAGAACCACCATTCCTCGCCGCCAAAGATGAGATGCGTGCCTGGAATCTTGCCGATGCAGGACGGATGGCAGCCATGCCCGTAATCCATGGCCACGGTGAAGCTCTGCGGCGCAACGATGCCGCCGAATTTCGATTTGCGCGCAAACTCCTCATCCCAATGGATGGGATTGGGATAATCCATCGCCTGCACCCAGCGGCGAATGTCGGTCGCGTTGCACGGATCGTACATCTCCGCGAACACCACGCGCTGGCCGACATATTTATCGACATCGCTCAGATCGAGATTGGGCGTTTGGTTCTTGAGTTCTTGCTTGGCGGACATTTCGGCCTTCACACCTTGCGTATCTTCTACTTCAGCGGCTTCGGCGCATTCACGCCCATATATTCCGCCAGCGTGCGGTGGAAATTCTCCACCACCATTTCCTGCTCGGGATTGAGCTTCGCACCGCTATAGCCGCGCGACTTCATCCCCTGCTGCACAGCTTGCATGTTGCCGAAATCCTGCCCCAGCACTTTGCGCCACGCCCCCGTATCCTCCTGCGGCGTATAGAGGTTCTCCGTCTTTGGCTCTTCGCCCTCTGGAAAACGGTCGAGCGTGTAAACTTCGAAAATGCAGCTATCCGGATTGTCGCCATGCGGGCGCGCGCGATAGCCGAGTACGAAGGTGGGCCCGTGCAAGATCATGGTGTTGGGAAAAAGGTTCCAGCCGATGCCGGATTCCTGCACCTGTTCGGATGTGAGCTTGGGCCAGATGACGCCGCGCGCCGCATCCTCCTTCATGGCGTTGACCATGAGATGCATGCCTGCCTGCTCCGGCGTCGCGTCCTCCGGCAATTCGTCCACTAGGCGGTTGGCGACATTGACGATGGTTTGCGTGGTGCTGGCGTTCACCGTTTCCCAAAGTTCGTTCACGGAATCGCGAATGCCTTTGCGGATATCCGCAGAGCCCTTCGCGCCGGCCGTGGCGCCCCCGATGGAGCCTTCAGCCTTCACACCGAATACGGCATGTTTGCCGTAGGCTCTGCTCCAGCTTTTTTTGGCGCCGCCGATCTTGGTCAGCTGCGGATGCGTGCCCAGCACGTGATAGCCTTCCATGAAGGCTTCGAGCGCCGTCTTCCAATTGCATGGAAAATAAAGCCAACGCCGCCAGCGAAAGCGCATCTTGTCGAGTTCGAACGGGTCGAGAATACGCGCCGCCTCGCCGAGATAGTCGCGCAAGGGTTCGCTGTCGGGATCCATATTGATGAAAACGTAGCCGCCCCAGGTATCAACCTTGACCGGCTTCAGCCGCAAATGATCATCGCGCAGCTGATCGCCATAATCTTCGCGCCACAGCACGTTGGTGTTTTCACCCTGCAAATTCCAGGCCCAGCCATGGAAGCGGCAGGTGAATTTGTTGGCGGCGGCGTGTCCGCAGCCCTCGGTCAGGCGACGGCCGCGATGTTGGCAGACATTGTAATAGGCGGAAATCTTATCCGCCGCTGTCCGCACGACGATGATGGATTCATCGACAATGTCATACGTGACGTAATCGCCGACCTGCGGAATTTCCTCTACGCGGCACGCGACCTGCCAAACCTTGCCCCAGAGTTTGTCATTCTCCGCGCGGGCATAATCTTCGGACAAATGCGCGTGCGGGCTGACAACGCTGACAACCTTGTCCGCCGTCGGTCCGCTCGTAGCCGTGCTCATCGCCGCGTCTCACCCTGCAATCGTTTTCCGCAGGGTATGGGGCGCGGCCGCCGATGAAAAGGCTGCCCGGCGCCCCACTCTTGCCTCTCCCGGCAATCGCAGACGTCAGACGCGCCTCAGCTGGTCATCTTGGCCAATCGCGCGCTCACGATCTCGCTGGCTTCGCTCATGATGCGATCGATCAATTGTTTGCAGGTGGGCACGTCATCGATAAGCCCCTGCACTTGCCCGGCCCAGATCAGGCCGGCCTCGAGATCGCCGGTTTCGAGCGCGACACGTCCCTTCGCGCCTGAGACGAACGGCTGGATGTCTTCGAACACAGCCCCCTCGCGCGAGGAAATTTCGACCACTTTGTCGGACACAACGTTCTTGGCCACGCGGCCGGTATTCTTGAACTTGCGGAAGATGAGGTTGGTCGCGCGCTCATCGTTTTGAACCAGGAATTGCTTCACGGATTCATGGATCGGCGCCTCGACCGTGGCGCAGAAGCGCGTGCCCATATTGATGCCCTCGGCGCCCAGCGCCAGCGCCGCCACCAGACCACGCCCGTCGCCGAAGCCGCCCGACGCAATCATCGGAATTTTCACTTTGTTGGCCGCGGCCGGAATAAGGATGAGACCAGGAATATCGTCTTCGCCCGGATGCCCGGCGCATTCGAAGCCATCGATGGAAATCGCATCCACGCCCATGCGCTCGGCCGACAGCGCGTGCCGGACCGCCGTGCATTTGTGGATCACCTTAATGCCGTGCTGCTTGAAATGGTCCACATGCTCCTTGGGCTTGTGGCCCGCCGTCTCAACGATCTTCACCCCGGAATCGATAATGGCTTGGCGATACTCTGCATAAGGCGGCGGGTTCACCGAAGGCAGGATGGTCAGGTTCACGCCGAACGGCTTGTCCGTCATCGTGCGGCAGCGCTCGATCTCCTTGCGCAATTCGTCGGGACTGGGCTGCGTCAGCGCGGTCAGTATGCCAAGCCCGCCTGCGTTCGAAACCGCCGCCGCCAGTTCGGCGCGCCCCACCCACATCATGCCGCCTTGCACGATCGGGTGTTCGATGCCGACCAATTCCGTAAATCGCGTTTTGAAGTTCATCCTGCCGCCTATCCCATTGCCCGCGCGGGTGTTGCTCCCGTGTCTGAGGGAGGCTGACGCCGAGCGCAAGCTCTCACCGCCTCCCGGGCTAGCCCATGGACGCTTCCCATGCGGCATGCAGCCGGACAAACATCCCGGCCCACTGCACCAGCGCATTGAATGACGTAACGGATGGTCTAATTTCTGTTTTGGGGACGGGCCGCTCTCAGCGGCAGGCTTTCATGCGAACCAGGGGCGCCTTGCGGCGTTGCCAAGCTATGAAGTTCGAAGAAACCATCCTCGACGCGATACGCATTCGCGCTCAAATCAGCGGCGAGCGCTACATGCCGGTTCAGGTCATCTATTGCGATCTCGGGGCGCCCGTCGATTTTGAAGACGGCCTTCAGGGTCTCCACGACAAAGGCCTGATCAATTTCCACCGTTTTTCGGAAGCGCTCACGCTGACGGAACGCGGTTGCCGGCTTGGGCCGCGCGATTTGCCAAATTGACGGCGCGCCGGAGACGTTGAACAAGCGGGGCGGAAAAAAGAGGCCGCCTTGTCCAAACGCACACGCGCGACAGACGCGTTGGAAAACGCGGGCGTCGCCTTCTCCGTGCACGCCTACGATTACGATCCGGACGCCGCGCGCGTTGGCCTACAGGCCGCTGAGGCGCTCGGCGAAACGCCTGATCGCGTGCTCAAGACTTTGATGGCGACGATTGACGGCAAGCCGGCGTGCGTCATCGTTCCGTCCGACAGCGAAGTCTCGATGAAAAAATTGGCCAAAGCCTTCGACGGCAAGTCAGCGCAAATGATGAAGCCCGCCGACGCCGAACGCGCCACCGGCTACAAGGTCGGCGGCATTAGCCCATTCGGCCAAAGGCGCGCGATCCAGACCGCCATCGAAGAAACCGCGTTGGCGCACGATTACGTCTTCATCAATGCGGGGCAGCGCGGACTTCAGTTGAAACTCAACCCGCGCGATGCGATGCAAACGCTCGCCGCCAAGGCTGTCGCGCTTATGGCGTAAGCCTCGCCGCGCTTATTCCTCCAGGAGCGAGCGCAACATCCAGGCCGTTTTCTCATGCACGTCGAGACGCTGCGTCAGCAGATCCGCAGTGGGCTGATCATTGGCCTTCTCGACATGTTCAAAGATGCTCCGCGCGGTGCGCGCGACCGCCTCGTGCCCCTTCACCAGAATGGCCACCATCTCCATCGCCTTCGGCGGCGATGCGGGCGCATCGCTCACCGAGCTCAGCTTGCCGTATTCGCCATAACTGCCCGGCGCGGGATGCCCCAACGCGCGAATGCGTTCGGCGATCGGATCCACCGCGTTCCAAAGCTCGGTGTATTGGGTCATGAACATCGTATGCAGCGTGTTGAACATGGGCCCTGTGACGTTCCAATGGAAATTGTGCGTCGTCAGGTAGAGCGTGTAGGTGTCGGCGAGCAGCCTTGAGAGTTCGCCCGCGATCTTCGCGCGCTCCTCGTCCGAAAGACCGATATCGATCTGCCGCGCACCGCCTTTTGCCATGATCCATACTCCTTGTTCTGCGCGATCCTAGCCGCCTCCGCGCGCGGCTGAAAGGCCATTCAGCCCGCGCCGATCCGCGCCAGCCCGTCCTGTTCGCGGGGTATTGCGAACCGATCCATATAGACTGCGAATTGCTCGGACACGGGCGCATCGTCGAGGCCAAATTGCGCAAGCGCATACGGATTGGCGCCACGTGCGTTTTTCGGGTTGGCCGCTCGCCATTCGGCAACGTTGTTGCAAACGTGCTCCGGCGTATCGATGCCGATGCCGGCGTGAATTCCGCGCATCGATTTCACTGGATCATCCACCAGCGCATAATAATCGACATGCACCACCCGCCCGCCATGCGGACCGGCGTCGAACGCCATGATCCGTTCGATGTGACGCTGGATGAAATGCAGCATGTCCCGCCCCAGTTCGGCCATATCCACATTCACGCCCATGCGCGCGCCGCGCAGCTTCGCGCTCATGTTGGCGATCGAGGCCAAGGTCTGAACCGGGTCGCGATGCGTCATCACAAAGCGCGCATCCGGATAAACCTCCAGAATTTCGTTCATCGCAATGACGTGGTTCGGATATTTGAGCGCCCACGGACGAGCCTGCGACTTCCATTGCAGCAATTGCAATTGGCGCTTGTGAATGCGGTAGGTCTCAACAAGGTCGAGCTCATCGAGAATGTAATCGAAATAGCCCGGCACGCGGTAAAGATTGTTGAGCCCCGCCGCGCCGAAGCTCTGCTCAAGAAAAGCGTGACACTCGTCAGAACCGTCAGCGTCGATCAGATGCAGCGCATCGAATCCTTTCACCTGCGGCTGCGCACGGCGGCGCAAGTCCGCCCATTCGCGTTTGCGTTGCTGCGCCGAAGCCGGATCGAAACCTGGCGGCGGTGACGGCGTCAGCGATTCCCAGGTGCGGATCAGACGAAACCGTGGATCGCGATCGAACAGATATTGAAAATAGGTTGTGCCTGAACGCGGCAAGCCCATCAAGAACACCGGCGCTTCGATTTTCTCCTCGGCCGCTGCAGGGTAGTCGCGCATCCATTTCAGGCTTTGCAGACGCCAACACGTATCGGAAAGCAATTGGCGCCGCGCGATGGCGAAACCTTCCTCGGGCAAGCGTGATTCACGCTTCATCGCCTCGATCAGGCGCATCAGATTGCCTGCAACGCCCTTGTCCTCATCGGCGATCCCGGCCTGCTCCTCGGCCTCGGCGATAATCGAGGCTGCGTCCAGCTTCGCCACGCTCACTCTGGAAACACAATCACCGAACGCGCGATCGATCCCGTCTTCATTTCCGCGAATGCGTCATTCACGTCTTCAAGACCTATGCGCCGCGAGATCAATTGATCGAGATGCAGCCGGCCCCCAAGATAAAAGTCCACCAGGATCGGCACATCCGTCGGAAACCGGTTCGAGCCCATGAGCGAGCCGCGCAGAACTTTTTCCGCCAGAAAATGATATCCGGGAACGCTAATCTTCTCGGTCACCGGGATCATGCCAACAATCGTCGCGCTGCCTCCACGCGCCAGCATGACGAATGCCTGCTCGACGGTGCTGGGCACGCCCACCGCCTCGAAGGCATGTTGTACGCCGCCCTTGATCAGACCGCGCACCTGCTCGACGACCTCCCCTTGGGAAGCATCCACGAAGTCCGTTGCGCCAAATTCCCGCGCAAGTTTCTCCTTTGCCGCCACCGCGTCGATCGCGACAATGCGGCTGGCGCCGGCGATCGCTGCGGCGTTGATGGTGGCGAGCCCGACGCCGCCGCAGCCGATAACGGCAACGGTCTCTCCAGGCCGCACCTGCGCTGTCCGCGCTACGGCGCCATAGCCGGTCAACACGCCGCAGCCGATCAACGCCGCGCGATCCAGCGGCATATCCTTACGAATGGAGACGCACGTATTTTCGTGCACCAGCATTTGCTCGGCGAACGCCGACAAATTCAGAAACTGCGCCATAGGCGCGACAGCTTCACCAAGACGCGGCGGCGCCCCCTCTTTGCGGCGCGTATCGGGAGCGACGCAAAGGTTCATGCGTCCGCCAAGACAGTGCTGACAACCGCCGCAGAACGCGGAGAGACAGGTCACAACGTGATCGCCCGGCTTCACTCGCCGCACATCGGCCCCAACGGCCTCGACCACGCCCGCGCTTTCATGCCCGAGAATGGTCGGAAGCGGCGTCGGATAAGACCCCTCCAAATGGTGTAAATCAGAGTGACAGACGCCGACGGCCGAGGTTCTAATCAAGACCTCGCGCGGTCCCGGCTTACCGATTTCTACCTGCTCTATGGTGAGCGGCTTGCCCACTTCACGCAGTACTGCCGCCTTCATTCGCTGCTCCTCATCGCACCCCGGCCTTCCTTTAAAGGCCAAAGCGCAGTAAAATTCCCTCACAATTGTTCCGCGAGAGCCATGGTGGTGATATGCGCCCGTTGTTGTTTGCCGCAGCCTTAAGCCTTTTGGCAATTTCCAGCGCGAACGCCGCGCCCGAGCAGCCTGCCAGGGATTGCTTCCGTAATTTCAACTGGCAAGGCTGGAGCCCTTCCAGCGAGGGAGACTCGCTCTACCTCCGGGTCGGCCGGAATGAAGTGTATCAGGTCGAGCTTACCCCGGGGAGCCGGGTGCGTAGAGGACCAGGCCGCTTCCTGATCAACCGCTCGCGCGGCAATGGTTTTGTCTGCTCCCCGCTCGATCTCGACCTGTCTTTGGCGGATCATTTGGGTTTTGAACGCCCGCTCTTTCCGCAATCCATCCGCAGGCTGAGCGAAGAAGAAGTTGCAGCCCTTCCGGCTTCCGAGACGCCGCACTAAGCCCTGCTAGGCTGGCAATTAGGCTGGCCTGCTTAGCCTAACGCCGTGTTCGCTTCTTCGGGAAAATTTTGCGCGCTGAGCTTGGCGCCGAAACTTTCTCGGCCCGTTCGATCTGCTGCAAGCATGCCTCGACCAAAGCACGCGCTTCGGCGTGTCCGTCAGCGTAGCCTAGCGCTGCATCATTCACGAGCATGCGCCCGAGCCCCGTCATAAGCATGACAAGCATCGAAGGAGGCACAATCGGCTCAATGCCTTTGGCTTCAAGATAAGCCGCGACCACCTCCGTTATGCGCGCACGAAAATCGATCGCATGGCGCGATATCTCGGTCCGCACCGTGTTGTTGTGGTTTGCCAGGGCGACGAATTCCTGGACGATCCGAGATAGGCGCGCGTCCGTTACGATATCCCAGAATGCGCGCAACGGCTGCTCGGCTTCCAACGCCTCGTTCAACCGCTCCATCCGAGCCTCAGATTCCTCCCGGAACACTTCGACGAGCAAATCGTCCAGCGTCTTGAAGTAATAAAAAATGAGCTGATGCGCGACGCCCGCCTCTTCGGCGATAGCGCGCGAAGTCACGGCGCCATAGCCCTTCTCCCAGAGCAATCGGCCCGTCGCCTCCACGAGCGCGGCGCGCGTTCGAGAACTTTTCGTCCCAAGCACCTTCCGGCGTGGGCGCGCCTGTTTTCCGCTAGCCATTTCTCGTCCGCCCGATACTCAGATCGTCATTTCCCCTTTCACGCACCGCCTGTTTTAGCAACGCCAATCTCGTAAGGCGCACCATCCCGCTCCAATTGGCGAAGTGAAAATGGCTCGTTGCGACAGTTTTGGCCGCACGCGCGGCGGCCTCGCACCCCCTTGGCGCAAGAATTCGCCTCGTTAAAGTGCCACCACAAAGCAAATAAACAAGGGTGGAACGTGAACATAACCTCGGCACGACGGGCGCTCGCCGCTCTTTTGATGAGTAGCGCCGCACTCGCCAGCGCCAGTTGCAGCACGCCTGCCGATGGCCGCGCGCAAATCTCTGAACGATGCGCGATGAGCGCATGGGCGCCTGAAAATGTACGGCTTACCAGCGCGACTTATGTCCCCGCCCCTGAAACGGCAGACGGCGGCCGCACACGCTCCGGCTATTGCCGCATCGAAGGCATCGTCAACGAACGCGCGGGGTTCGAAAATGCATCCTACGGCATACGTTTCTCGCTTTCTCTGCCTGACGTCTGGACTGAACGCTTGATGCTGCAAGGCGGCGGCGGCTTGAACGGCCGCGTGCCTTCGCCCGACGAAGGCAACGTCGCCGGCGGCATTTCCGCGCTTGCGCGCGGCTTCGCCGTTGTCGGTCATGACAGCGGACACGCATCAGCTCAGCCCTTCGATTCCTCCTTTCGCGCCGATCAGCGCGCCGCGCTCGATTTTGCCGAGACCTCAGTGCGCGTCGTCACCGAAACCGCGCGCGCTATGACAGAGCACTTTTACGAACGCCCGATAGCGCACGCTTACATGGTTGGCTGCTCAACCGGCGGGCGCGAGGGCATGCTCGCCGCGCAGCGCTATCCCGAATTGTTCGACGGCATCATTGTCGGCGCCCCCGCCATGCGCACCGGATATTCCAATCTGGCGCGCGCCTGGGCCGCGGTGCAATTCAATCAGGCCGCACCGCGCGATGATGAGGGCAGACCAATCGTCGGCGATATCTTTTCCTCCGGCGATCGCGAATTGCTCATGACCGGATTGCTGCGCCAATGCGACGGCCTCGACGGCCTCAGCGACGGCGTGATCGCCAATGTCACGCAATGCCGTTTCGATCCGGGTGAATTGCAATGCGCCCGGAATAAGCGCGACGATTGCCTCAGCCGTGCGCAAGTCAATGCAGTGCGCCGCGCGTTCTCCGAACCTCGTGACGCAAGCGGCCGCGCGATCTACACATCCTTCCCGTTCGATACGGGCATCACTTTTGACGGCCCGGGCATCGAAGGCTTCATACCGACTGGCAGGCCCAGCATGCTGGGTCCAGCAAATCGCGAACTTGAGATCGACATCGACGCACGCCTCGCCGCGATCCGCGCCGATGCGATGCAGCGCCTCACCGACACGCATGTCTGGACCAACCTCAACACGTTCACCGGACGCGGCGGCAAAATTCTATTTTATCACGGCGTCAGCGACCCCTGGTTCTCCGCCAACGACACATTGGATTATTGGCAGCGCGCGCAAGAAGCCAATGGCGCCAGCTGGGACGATGCGAGCCGCTTCTATTTCGTGCCTGGCATGGGCCATTGCGGCGGAGGAACCAACACATTCGGAAACTTCGATTTGCTCAGCACGCTGGTGGATTGGGTTGAAGAGGAGCGCGCGCCGGACGCAGTGATTGCATCACGCAGCACGCCCACTCCGGCGCAACGCCCGCTCTGCGCCTATCCAGCCTATCCGCACTATATTGGCGGTGACGAAAGCCGCGCGGAGAGCTTTCAGTGTCGCGCACCGGATGAGTAGCGCATTCGCCCTGCGATTGCGCCACTCGCGCTAGACGCACGTCAAAATTCCCTTGCGGCAATTGCCGCCGCACAGCTTTAATGCGCCAAAGAAAAGTAGGCGCTGGAGGATAGCCCGATGCAAATAAGCAAGCTTGCGCGCCATGCAGCGGCTATGGCGGCGCTTTGCGCGGCCGCGCTATTAGCCGTGCCGAATATCGGCGATGCCGAAAGCCAAACTAATCTCATTCAGGATGGTCGCGCCGGATTTGTCGTTCACGCTTTCGGCAGCGCCGGCGCGCGCGGCGAAACCGAGTGCCCTGCCGGTCGCTCGCTCGGCTTCCGGCAGATTTTCGAACAGACGCCCGAAGGCCAACGCCAAGAGAGCGAGACGGATGAACAATACACCGCCCGCTTGTTCACCGGCGAAGCAGCGGCGGGAATCGTGGATGGGCAAAACATTTGCGCCAATCCCAATCTCGCGGAAGACCCGCACTATCGTATCATGACCTCAAGCAACGTCGTCTCCTACGGCATCGATCTTGATGGTGAGGATTCGCGCAATTCCGGCGCCGCGCCCGCGGGCGCGTGCGCGCATAATGATTTCACGGGCGTCAACGGCGCGCGCGGCGTCGACAATCAAATGCTGCGCGTATCCGGCTGCGACGGCGCCGGCCTCGCTTATCGCGACACCGACACCACGGGCGACCTGCCTAATGGCGAGGGACAATCCGAATATATGCTGCAAGGCGCATGGGGCATCCTGATCTCTCTGCGCGGCGTGGACGATCTGCGCAACGACGACGACGTTCAGGTCGGCATCTATTCCAACGCTGATCCGATCCAAATCGGCCCGGATGGACACGCGCTCCCCGGCGTCAGCTACTCGCCGGATGAAGACCAGCATTACCGCGCCGAAACACGCGGCCGGATTGTCAACGGCGTACTGACCACGGAGGCAACCGATATCCGGCTGCGCGCGACCGTAGCCGGCTTCCACGTCGAGCGCCCCCTGAACCACGCGCGCGTGCAATTCACAATCAGCGCCAGCGGCGAACTCGCGGGCTACATCGCCGGCTATATGCCAGTCGAAGCCGCGTATGATTTGAGCTACGGCTTCCGCACTTTGACCAATGACGACGGCGAGCTGGCGCCAACGCAGGTCCGCGATCGGCTGAGCGTCGGCGGCAATACCGTCATGGGCCGCACATGCCACGGCGCCTATCACGCGATGTATGAGGTGGCGGATGGCGACCCTGATCCGCAAACGGGCCGCTGCACTTCCATCTCAACCCAATATTGGGTTCGCGCGACGCCAGCCTTTGTGCTCGACCCGTGAGGTGGGATGCGAACTTGGCTGAATGATCAGCCTCACCCCCTGCTATCCAGCACGTCTCCAGCGACCGGAGCGATACTATGACCGCGAATACGCCCACACACTTGACTGTCGAGACACTGGAGAGCCCTCTCGCCGTGCCGACTTCCACGCCGCGCTTCGGCTGGCACGTAACCGGCAGCAGCGCGCATGTGCGCCAAAGTGCGTATGAAATTCAAATTTTAAACGCGCATGATCGCTCGCGTGTCGCCAGTTCGGGACGTGTTCAATCCGACGCGAACGCGTTCGTCGCACTCGACGGCGTCACGCTCGCATCGCGTTCAGACTATATATGGCGCGTCCGAGTATGGATTGACGGCGAAGGAGAAAGCCCTTGGGCCGAGTCTCGCTTCGGAACGACGCTGTTAAACCTTGCCGAGTGGCAGGCGCCTTGGATCGAGCCTGAACAGAGAGCCGTCACTCGTGAACCTGAGGCCGGTCTCGCCGCCATGGCGTCAGGCCCGGCGCAAACGACATCGCCTCCCGAAGAGCGGTTGCATCCCGCGCCCATGATACGGCAATCATTTCAAATCCCTGCCGCGCCTAGCCGCGCACGCCTCTATATTACGGCGCGGGGTCTGTACGATGTGCTGCTGAATGGCAGGCCAATCAGCGACGAAATTTTTGCGCCCGGACATGACGAACATACCAAACGCCTCTCGTATCAAACTTATGATGTGACCAGCTTGCTTCAGGCTGGCGCCAATGTCATCGGCGTCACTTTATCGGATGGATTTTGGGCGGGACGAACGAGTTTCACGGGCGATAGCGCAAATTATGGCGAGCGCCTTGGCTTGAGCTGGCAGTTGGAATTGGACCGCGAAATCGTGGCCATGTCGGATGCCAGCGCGCGATCGAGCTTTGGCGCCATTCGCTATGCGGATGTTTTCATCGGCGAGAAATATGATGCGCGTGCAGCACAGCCTGGTTGGGCAACGGCTGATTTCGATGCGTCTGAATGGTCAATGGTGCAAGTGACCGGCCGCTCCGTCGACAAATTGGTCCCGTTCATTGGCGAACCCGTGCGCCGCGTTGCGGAAACCTCACCCCTTGCCATCCTGAGAACGCCGGCTGGCGAAACTATAATCGATGTCGGACAAAATATGGCCGGCCGCATCCGGTTGCGCGCAACCGGCCCCCGCGGAACGGAAATCAAACTCGAACACACAGAGGCCCTGGACCGGGCCGGCAATTATCAAACCAACATCATTGGACGGAACAAAGATCAGACCGATTTCTGGATTCTAGCCGGCAATGGCGAAGAGCAGTACGAGCCTACGTTCACCTATCACGGCTTCCGATATGTGCGCGTGAGCAATTATCCCGGTGAATTGACCACCGATAAGGTGACTGCAATCGCCATTTCATCTGACCTCAAGACAACGGGCGCGTTCGAGACGGACAATCCGTTGGTGAACCGGCTGCACAGCAATGTCTTCTGGAGCCAACGCAGCAATTTTCTTTCCATCCCCACCGACTGCCCGCAACGCGAGCGGGCCGGCTGGACGGGTGACGCACAAATCTTTGCCGCCGCCTCCACGAACAACATGCAAGCGCATCAATTCTGGACCCGCTGGCTCGCAAATGTTCGCGCCGCTCAGCAGCCGGACGGCTCCGTGCCCCATATCGTGCCCAATACGCCCTCTTTTTCGCGCGCCATGTCCTTCTTTGGCCGCGCAGCGGCCGGATGGGGCGACGCCATAACGATCGTGCCTCTCGTCTTGTACGATCGCTATGGCGACCTGCAGGCGCTGTCAGAGAATTACGAGGCCATGAAGGCTTGGCACCAATACGTTCGCAACGTCGCCGAAACGGAATTGCCGGACCGGTACAGAGAAGAGCCTGAGACAACGCCAACACGCCAGAGACAACGCTTCCTTTGGAATACCGGCTTTCAGTTCGGCGATTGGCTCACACCGAGCCTGTCGCAAACACAGGCCGATATGATGAACGCGGCGATGGTCACAGGTGAGTTCGCGGCGTCTGCCTTCTATTTTCATTCGACGCGCAATCTTGCCCGCACCGCACATTTGCTGGGCGACGTTTCCGCCGAGCATGAGTATGAAACGCTCTCCGAGAGTATAAAATCCGCATTTCAAGCCGAATTCATCGAAGCCGATGGGCGGCTGAAGGTGCACTATCAAGGGCCATATGTTCTCGCCCTAGAGTTCGGCTTGATCCCGGCTGAGCAACGCGATGCCGCCGGCAGGCATCTGGCCGATCTCGTTGCGGCAAACAACGACCATCTCGATTGCGGCTTTCTTTCACTTCCATTTCTCCTCGACACGCTCGTCGGCATTGGCCGCAAAGACCTTGCCTATAAAATTTTACTCCAAGACAGCGCGCCATCCTGGCTCTACCAAATCAATCTGGGCGCCACGACGATTTGGGAGGAATGGCGCGGCGTCGAAGAAGACGGCCAACCTAGAAGCATGTCCCTCAACCATTATGCTTTTGGCGCGGTCGACGATTGGCTCTTCCGGCACGTGGCGGGCATCAAAGCGCTTTCACCAGGCTACAAGGAGATCGAAGTCGCACCAGACCTCGCCTCGCCCTTCATGCACGTGAATGCGGAGATCGCTACGCCCAGTGGGCCTGTCCGCATCACGTTGGACCGTAACGGCAATAGCGCCAACATCACCGTCGTCGCCCCCGCCAATACCCAAACATATTTTAAGTCTGGCCAGGAGAGACGTTTGCTCCGAACCGGCTCCAATCGCATCGCCACATAGCACGCGATCCAATCAAACGGCGTGTGCTGTAGGCGACCTCCGCACGCCCACGGCACGTCGCACATGGATCTATCCACCATTCATGCGCGCGAAGCCCTCTTCAAACGGCCCGCGCATCTGATCGTGGAGGAAGCGAACCGGGCCAACGCCGGCGAGACGATCATCGGATCGCATTATCCCACAAATCTTCCAAACCAGATAATGTGGGATAATTCGCTTATTTTCAAGGCGATGAGCCGTGTGCACGGCCTGGTCTGACGCAGAAATTTGAGGCTCTGATCGCGTTGGCCAAAAAAAGGGCCCGGCAGCGCCGGGCCAAAGAAATAAGGGAGGAAGCGCTAACGCTCCATGCGGAGAGCGCGCACTCCCTCAATTAGCCTGCATCACGCATTTTTGCAACTAATTCTTATATGCACTAGGCTCAGCCTCGCACTCAGCCCAAACGGGCTGCGAACCGGCTCGTAGCGGACAAGCGCAATCAGATGCCTGCAACGCGCAGCGCTGCGGCGGCGCCATTCACAACCGCGGCGATGCGTAATGCGGCCTGAATCTGCAGCGCCGATACGCCATGCTTGCGCAATTCCTGTTCATGGGAATCCAAACACGCGCCGCAGCCGCCAATCGCCGACACAGCAAAACACCAAAGCTCAAAATCGGCTTTTTCAACGCCAGGCGCAGCGAGCCCGTTCATGCGCAACCCCGCGCGGAGTGTTTTATACTCTCCATTCTCCATGAAATGCAGCGCACGATAGTACACGTTGTTCATCGCCATAAGCGAAGCAGCCGCGCCTACAGCGCGCACAGCCTCCGGCGACAAGCGCGCCTCAGTCTCTGCTTCAATGTCGGCGATCATCTGGGGCGCGCCGGCCGCGTAAGCGCATGCGCGAAGCGCGCCCCATTTCTGCTGATCGCTGAGAACAGTTTCGTTCATCAGCGAGCCCAGATTGAGTTTTATGTCCTTGGCGCATTCGGGCATACGCTCGCGTAAAGCTTCTAAAGACATGCAACCCCCTTCTAGGCTTTGTGTATGCTTGGCGCTTAAGCCGCGTTCAAAGTCGCGCCGCCGACAGCGCGATTGCACGGGCACAATTCATCGGTCTGCAAAGCATCGAGAACGCGCAGCGTATCGGCTGGATTGCGCCCAACATTGAGATTGGTCGCGTAGACATGCTGGATCGTATTGTCGGGATCGACGATGAAGGTCACGCGATAGGCGACGCCGTCCGGCGCGCGCACGCCGAGCCCGTCAATCAGCGAACCGTTGGTGTCGGCAAATTGCCATTGCGGCAGCTTGTTCAGATCGGCGTGATCGCGACGCCAAGCCAACTTAACGAATTCATTGTCGGTCGAACCGCCAAGTACGACGGCGTCGCGATCGGCGAATTCCTTGTTGAGCCGCGCAAATTCCGCGATTTCGGTCGGGCACACGAAGGTGAAATCCTTCGGATAGAAATAGATCACCTTCCATTTCCCAGGGAAGGAAGCCTGCGTGACTTCCTCGAATGCGCTCTCGCCATTCTCTTCATGCGCCATGAAGCCGGGCTTCACGCCTGTGATTTTGAACTCCGGCAAAACATCGCCAATTCCCAACATATTGATTTCCCTAAATAATAATCAGAAAACTTGCAGGCCATGTAATGCCGCGACGCAGCATCAGTTGCAAATAGATTTCATTCGCATCTTCCATCGATACATTCTCTGGAACGCTATGGGCGCGGGCCAGCACGGCGCGGCTTCGCTGCGATGGGGTCGCGCGCAACGGCTGCCGCCCTTTGTGCGCACGCGCCCACTTCAGGCTCGTGGCGGGGCTGCGCCGGGATCGTCACCCCCTCAATGAGCGGCGCCGCGCCGTTCTCGGCGAAAGTTTCAGCGATCAATACCCAATCACGCAGCAACGCTTCGCCCGGGCTAGCTACGCCAAGGCGGTCAAGCCAAACGCGCGCGCGTGCGGCATCGGCGCGGTCCGTCGCGAACAACGCCAGCAACGCCGCCTCGTCCCAGCTGAGCCCGCCAGCCGGCGCCGCGCCGATCGCAATGGCGCGATGCGTGGATGCACTGATAGAGCCCAATAGCCGACGCAACACTGTCGTCGTCAGCGCCGCCCGCTTCAACGGCACAAGCGAACCCAGTCCCATCGCAATACGCGCATCGCACACGCGCCTGCACGCGATGGCGCGAACCGCCCAAACGAAGGCGCGCGTACCCGCATCGAGTTCGGCGACCCCGGCGCCGGGAATGTCATCGCCCGTCATGATCCCGGTCCGTATTGAATGCGCGCTTGGCCAAGCTCTTGGCTTGGCTCGGTGGTGATGCTCACGCCCTCCGCGCCGAGATCCAGCGGCGCGCTGACGAAGCTATGGCCGCCATGCTCACGGCTCGCCTCAATGTTGACCATGTAGCGCCCAGACGGCGCGCGTTCGCCGGCCTCATTGAGCCCGTCCCACAAGACCTCATAGCGTCCCGGCGCACGCGTCGGGCGGGCGATATCGGCAACGGCGCTCGCGTCCATGCGCTCAACGCGGCGCCAAAAAATGTAATTGGTTTCACGCCAACGCGGTTGCGGCCCCAGGATCAAAAGCGTGCGCACATGATTGCGCGCTTCGTCAGTGATCCAGACGGCGACATAAGGGCGTTCATAATTCCCGCCCGCATGCACGGGAATTTCAAATGAAACCTTCAGCGCGTTTCCATTCGCAATCGCCTGACATACCTGCGCAGATTGCGTTTGCCACGCGCCAAACGAGTGCGCCGATCCGCCCGCCCCAATGAGCAAGCCTGCGGCGCCTTGAAGCCGCGCAACAAGGGCGCGCCCATCATGCGCGCCCAGGACGGCCAGACTGGTCGCCAGCGCATCGGCCTGCATCGCCGTTGGCGCGGACGCCGCGGCAAGCGCGACGTTTGCGATCTCGCCCGTGCGCGGATCGCGGATCGGAGCGCGCGCGCTGCGATGCCCCGCGCCGCTGACGGCAAGCCCGCCAGTGCGCAACGCCATCGTCTGCAAAGGCGCGGCATTCTCGAACGGCGCCTTCGGATCGGCGATGGCGATCCGCCATGCCGGCGTATCAGGCGCCGTCCAGGCGCGCATGTCTCCGCCAATGTTCAAGAGCAGCGCCCGCGTTTGCGGCGAGGCCCGCAACGCCGCATCGAAAGCACGGTCGATCACATAGCCTTTGGCAAGCGCGTCGATGTCGAGCCGCGCGCCAGAGGCGAGGGAAACCATTCTTGTACGATGGTCGAGCCGCAGCCCCTCCTCGCCGGGCGGCAAGCCACGCACCACGTCAAACGCACCGCCAGTCCGCGCGCGCCACGCCGCGCATTCGGCGAGCACCGCGAACAAATCCGGCGACACCACGCGCTCGCCCTCGCGCTGAAGCAAGGATATCTCGCTATCCTCGCGCCAAGTGCTGAGGACGCAGTCGAGCCGGCGCACTTCGTCCAGCGCCGCCATCGCCGAAACCGTAGCCTGCCCCTCGCCGCCGCCACGGAGCTGCACATCGAACGACGTCCCCAATACGTGTTCGCCAGCCCAGCGCCCGATCTCGGCGCCAAAGACCGGAGCGGACACCGCCAAAGCCGCCATTCCCAGGGCAAGTCCGCTCATACGCTGGGCATCCTCAAAGTCTCTCCGCCAAAATAAATTGCTCTTGCGAGTCATTTGCATATCTGCGAAGGACTGGCCAGGAATTTTTGCGGGTAATTCGCAAACTCAAACTGGTGGAGGCAGGATTGCGGGGAATTTGGCGCCAAACGTTCACGCTGCTGGCGGGCCTGAGCGGCGCATGGGCCGCAACCTGCGGCATGGCCTATGCGCACACATCGTACATGTGGCCGTCCGTGTTCTCGACCACCAACGCCGAAATCGTGACGGTGCAATCTTCCTTCGCCGAGGATTTCCTCTTCAGGCCAGAGATCGCGGTTGAGTCTCAGGATTTCCACCTCTTGCGGCCGAACGGCCAGCGCGATGCGTTCGACCGCGCCGAAGTGTTCCGCCAAGTCACCATCCTTGAGAGCGATCTCACCGAGGACGGCACCTATCGCTTCACGACGGGCGAACGACTCGGCCGCATCTCGGCCTACATCCTTGAAAATGGCGAATGGCGTCCGCTCGCACCCGGCCAAACGGCGCCGGCCGGCGCCCAGACCCAACTCAGCCAAACCGCGACGGTCGCCGACGTCTATGTGTCCAAAGGCGCGCCGACGCGCCAAGCGGTGGACGCCGCCATCGGCAGATTGCGAATCCATCCCATCACGCATCCAAGCGAAATCTATTTGGACGACGGTTTTAGTTTCCAGGTTTTGTTCGACGGCGCGCCTCTGGCAAATCAGGACATCGAAGTCGACCGCCAAGACGGCGATTACGAAGAACCGCGTTTTTCCCAGCAAATCCGCACGGATTCGCAAGGCCGCGTTGAGCTCAATTTCGACCGCCCCGGTGTTTATCTGCTCATGACGCGTCATCGCGCTGATGCCCCGGCCGGAAGCGAAACGCCCATCCGCAGCTACACCACCTCACTCACCTTCGAAGTCATGCGCTGAA
>JAUIJZ010000157.1 GCA_030430715.1 Alphaproteobacteria bacterium | reverse complement strand
GGCTGAAATTGCCGAGGCCTCGCGTCCGATCCTGACGCGCGAAATGATCGCCTGCTTTCGCGCGGGGGTCCGTTATGTCGAGATTCCAGTCGCCTTCGACGGCATCTCGGTCATTGTTCACCCCTCCAATTCGCTGCAATCGGTGACGATCTCGCAATTGCAGGCGCTGTGGGAGCCGGAATCGGGCGGGTTTGTTTCGACATGGCGCCAGGCTGACCGCGCTTGGCCGGATTCACCGCTGGTGCTTTTTGGTCCTGGCGCGGAATCCGGCACGTTCGAATACTTCACCAACGCCGTGCTCGGTGAAACCGCGCGCTCTAGAACAGATTATGCCGCTTCCGAGCATGACGACGAGATCGTCAATGGGATCGCCGGTGATCGCAACGCGCTGGGTTATGTCGGATTGGCGCATTATTTGCGCAATCAGGATCGTCTCAAGGCTCTGGCCATCGATTCAGGGGCAGGCGCCATCGCGCCGAGTGCTGATAATGTGCGCAGCGGCGCTTATGCGCCGCTTTCGCGTCCCATCTTCCTTTATGTGAATGCCGCCGCTTTGGATCGAGCGGAGATCGCGCAATTCGTTGAGCATTATGTGCGCAACGCTGCCGCTGCCGCCGATGCGGCCGGTTATGTATCGCTGCCGGCCGATGCCTATGCGAGCTATCTTGAGCGCGTGCAATCGCGGCGGGTCGGCTCTGCATTCTCGGGCGCTATGGCTATGAGCGCCTCGATCGACGAAGTGCTGGCGCGTCCATTGATCGAGCCGGCGAGCTGATCTCAGCCGTCGCTTCAACCTGGCTTGAGCGGCATCGCGAGCAAACGCACGGCGCCCATGCCGCAGCCGGCGCATATGAGGCGCGTCTCAATGGCGGCGAGTGTGCGGTTGAGGCCGTAGCGGCGCGCCAAAAAGGGGCCGTCGATTGGCGTATGCGCGCGGCACTGCGCCGAAGTGCATTCGATCACGAGCCTGCGGCCGGAGAGGAGCGTCTCTTCAAGTGTCATCTTCTATGACCAAGCCGCAAGGTGGCCCCAGTGGCGTAGGCTTACAAGCCGCTGGCCGCATGCAATTTGCCGCGCCCGCATCAACGCGGAGAGAGTATGGGTGGCGACTAGATTGCGGCTGATCGCGGCGCTAACTTTCGCGCATGTCGTTTGCCCGCCTTCTTTCGAGCACTCGCGCCGCGATGTCAGGCGTGCTTGCGCTTATCGCCTTGGCTGGGTGCGAGCAATCGCCGGCGCCTGAAGAGCTGCGCCCCGCGCTGACTGGCTTCGACTGGTTGGTGGGCTGTTGGCAAAGCCGTGAGGGGCTTGTTGAGCGCTGGGAGGCGCCGCTCGGCGGCGTGATGACCGGGGAAAGCCTTGTGCCGGATGGCGATGGCGCCCAAGTGCAGCAAATTTTGCAAATCGCCGCGCGCGCGGACGGCGCGGTTGCGTATAGCGCGGCGATCGGCGACCGGCCGCCGCTTGAGTTTGTGCTTGCCGATCGCGGTGACGCCGAAGCGGTTTTTGAAAGCTCGAGCGGGCCGCCGCCGCGCCGCGTCAGTTACAGTCGGAACGACAGCGTGTTGGCGCTGACGGTTTTCGAGACGTTGAATGAAAACGCGCGTGGTTGGACCACGAATTACACGCGATGCTCCGGCGATTTCACCGCCCCCTGATGCGCGCTAGCCGCGCTTAAGTCTTGTACAAAATATTTCGCGGCGAGCGCCTGACAGAGGCTGTTCAGCGATGCTTGACGCGGTTCAAGCCGCGCGCTGGCGCGGTTGGAAGCGCGGACGAGCGGGGCATGCGTGGGCCGTATCCGCTGCCGCTTGGCGGCGCGCGCTTGCGCTCAACCGCGCCCTGATCGCGGATTTTTGATTTTACGTGACAGATAAATGACGGTTATATGACAGTTAAATGAAGCGGGAGGCGGGATTGCGCTCGCCCTCGGCCTGGGAGGAGCTTATGCGTTTGATTTCTACTGCGTTTCTTGGAGCTGCTTTGCTTGCGGCCCCGGCCTATGCGGAGCGTGCGCCCGAATCTGCCGAGGCGCCGCGAGCGGTGTCCGTGCAGTATGCGGACCTCGACCTGTCGCAGACCGACGATTCACAAACCTTACTGGGGCGTTTGCGCGCAGCAGCGACCAGAGCATGCGAGCCCACCGTGCTCGTCCGGCCGGGCGCCGGCATGAGACGCGCCATTCGCCGGTGTGAAGGCGAGGCCATGAACATGGCTGTCGCTCAGATCGACGCCCCGGTCGTCACCCGTCTGTACAATGAGGGACGGCGCTAACGTCACAATGAGGGACGGCGCTAACGTCGCAAACGGACGGACTTTTTTGTTGTGAAGTATTGCGCCGCCGCGAGTCATTTGCTCGCGGCGGCGTTGTTCGTTCTGGGCTCACCCAGCGTTAGCTGTCATTCAAAAGCCACAGCCGGCGCTGTTGTCAGCGCCGCTCGCGCAAGAAGTGCGTTGTCGCAAATCCGTAAACTAACCGCCATTAAACTATTAATCCTCGCGCCTATCCCACCGCCCACGTGGGGAGGCTGATGGGCTCCTCGCGCAATGCTTTTTTTTGGCAATGTGGGGGATCCAATGGCCTCTCGAAGTTTATGGCGGGCGCTTGCGCTCGCGGCCGCACTTGGTGCGGCTGCGTGTAGCGGCGGCGGCTCAGATATCGCCTCTCCAGGGGCGACTAACCCGGGCACGCCGCCTGGCGGCGGCGGAAGCGGCGGCGGTGGTGGCGGTGGCGGCGGCGGCAGCGCCAGCTGCCCGAACGGCACGACCAATCAAGGCGGCCTCGGCAGCCTGACAATCTGTCAGCTGGCTGGCGCGATCCTCAGCGATCTGACGCTGCCGCGCATCACGGGCGTTGCATACCGCATCAGCGGCCGCGTGGACGTGGGCGCCGACCTTGGCGCTTCGGGTACGCAAGCCGGCGGCAGCGCCGCGACGCTGACCATCGCGCCAGGTGTCACATTGTACGGCGCAACGAACGCCGACATCATGATCGTCAACCGTGGTTCGCGCCTCGTTGCGGACGGCGAAGTCGGCCAACCGATCATCTTCACCAGTGAAGACGATCTTGAGGGGACCAACACCGCCGCGTCGACGCGCCAGTGGGGCGGTCTGATCATTCTCGGCCGCGCACCGATCCGCCGTTGCTCGACGGCTGTGACGCAAGGCACCATCGACTGCCAAAACGCCATCGAAGGCGTGCTGGCGGCCACTGGTTCTGACGCGCTCTATGGCGGCGCCACGGCGACCGACAACAGCGGTAAGCTGGAATACGTGCAAGTGCGCTACGCTGGCGCCGTTCTGCCGAACGCCACTTCGGGCGACGACCTGAACGGCATCACGCTTGGCGGCGTCGGCTCCGGCACCGAGATCGATTTCGTGCAAGTTCACAACAATGGTGACGACGGGATCGAAATCTTCGGCGGCACGGTCAACCTGAAGCACATCGTGCTGACGGGCGAACTCGACGATTCCTTCGATTGCGACGATGGCTGGAACGGCCGTCTGCAATTCTTGGTCGTTCGTCAGTCGGCGACGCTGAACGGCGTGACCTCGACCCAGCCTGACCGTCTCATCGAGTGCAGCAACCACCCCGGCGCGAGCAGCGGCGGCACGCTGCAAACGAACCCGACCATCGCCAACTTCACTCTGATTGGCGTCCCTGGCGGAGCGAGCGCGGGCACCGGCAACGGCATCTCGTTCAACACGTCTGGCGGCACGCCCGGCGCCACCTCGACGCTGATCAACGGCGTCGTGACCGGTGCGGACCAGTGCTACGCGGTTGACGCCACGAGCCCCAACGCTGTCCTGAATTCGATCCTGT
>JAUIJZ010000156.1 GCA_030430715.1 Alphaproteobacteria bacterium | reverse complement strand
CGGGGTTAGTGCGCGATGGTAGACTGGCGCATCCACGGCCATGTGATGGCCAAGCATCGATCCAGCTACGGCTTGCACATTGTTCTCTTTGCCAGACGGATCGAATTTAACGGCTTTCACCGCCGCAACATGCCTTATTTGTTGGTGCTCTGCCCCACCGGCCCGTTGAGCGCCGCGCTCGACTCGCAGCTGCGCTTGCGTGACATGGTTCACGTAGCTGGCGTCACCGAATCACGCGCTCGACCTCAATCACCGATTATCGAGCGTGACTGGGACATGATCGTCACCGAGGCGCGCGTTCCGTGGTTCTCGAACTTCTGCCGACAATTGTGGGCGCGGCCTCTGCCATGTGATTCAGACGACGACGGCGATGATCCTCAGTCTTCATCGCCATGATCGTTTGCTACAGCTGGCAGATCGTCATTGGCGGCCGGACGTCTTGGCTCGCGAGAAGATTGACTCGGAGCGCTCGCCTGCTGGCGATAGTAGCGGATGAGATCGGCGGGCTTGTAAACCGCGCGGCGGCCGAGATGCATGCACACTGGCCCTCGTCCCTCGCTGTAGAGCCGCGCCAGCGTCTGCGGCGCAATCGACAAGCCAAGATCAGTGAGAAATTGCGCGGCTTCCTTGCGTGGCAGCAGCCGCTCCAGTTTCGCGGTTCCATTGCCCATGTCGAACTCCATTCGAGTTACTCACAGTGGCGATGAGAATTCCGCGAGATCGCAACACGTCAACGATGCTCATCGAAAACGCGTGAGCACCGAATGCGTTAGGCTTTGCCACAATCCGCCGCACTTCCAAGGTGCACCGTGCGAGAAGAGTTGCGCGAGCAATGGCTTGCGCAAAAAATAAGGTGCGGCAAAGCCGTCTCAACTTGTATCCCGTTTGCGCGTCACGCGCGAAATGCTCGTGCGACCGATTTCAGGCAACGCGTAGAGCCAGGAATGCTGCGGAATGCCACCGTGCTCGCGCGCGCCAAGGGCAAGCGCTTCGCGCCGTGCTTACGCACGTCCCTTGACCCGCACTGCGCGCGATGGCTGACCGAAGGCGTCGGGCCGCGGGGCGTCCGATTCACAAGTAGACGGCGCCTGCCGGCGGCGTCGACCTCGGGGCAAAGGGAACAGTATGACTACGTCTTGCGACGCACGAGCGAAGCGGTGGCCGTGTCATACACATAGTCAGTAATTGTCCCGTCCTTAATCCGCTCGACGGCTTCCTTCACCACGAACTTCGGTACGAGAAACCACTCGCGTGGGATCACGGGATTCCCGAACCGGTCCTTGATCTCAATTTCCAGCCGCCCCGGTCCGAATACGCGGTGAATAACGTTTTCGAGTTTGGTTCGGTTGATGTTGAACAACTGATAGCTATCGACGACTTCGACCTCGGCCATGAGGAAGGTTGGATCGAGCGGTGCTGACGCGACACGGCGATCCACGTCGCCGCCCGTGACACCGATTTTGTGAAGCACGTCGCGGTGCTGTGCCACTAGAGGATGATTCGACTTGCTGCGAAGGACATAGAGCGTGCCGCTAGCAAGGTCGTCCTGATCCGCTTCGCCGGAAAAAAGCGGCCCGGCGTCGGGTTCGGTGACAAGGCGGCTGGTCTCGTCCTTGTAGAGGGCGCGCGTCAACGAGCGAAGTAAGATGTTGCTCTCTGTGCCGTTGGAATAGATGACGCGCAGCCGGGCATCGAACTCGCCGTTGGGAGCCCGTATTTGCTCGCCCACTTCAGCGATATAGGCCGTCTGACCGCCGACGATGAAGAATTCGTCTTGTTTGATGTCGGCCTTGAGAAAGCCGGCATCCTTGCGGATGCGCCGCGTGATCCGCGCGCCTGTCTGAAGATCACGCGTCAGCCGCTCGAAGAGCGGCTTAAACGTGTCGAAATCTTCGCACGGCGTGCGTTCCGCGATCTCTTCGGCAGCGCGTTTGTCGGCGGTGGTGCGGACGTGGCGCAATTCGGTGATGTCAGCCGCTCCGGCGGCGCCCTGTAGCTCCTCAGCCAGCGCATCGTAGTCGATCGCCTCTTCTCCAACGCCGCCAATATCCGCGCCTTTCAACAAGCCCTGACGGTCTAGAGGCGCGAGAAGCGCGCGGCACTCCTCCAGGGCACGGAGCCGGTCAAGTCGCACTGCATAGAGGCGCTCGAAGATATCTTTATCTTCGCCGTGCTGGGGCGCGCGCCCGTGCTCGTCAACGAAGCGCTGGATGTCCTCGAAGCCGGCGATGATCCGCTCTTCACGCGCCGAGCGTCCGCCCTTCGCCTCGGGCTGGGCGAACTCGGCGAGTTCTTCGCGCAGTTCGTCAAGATCGAGGTTAGTCATAGCGGCCTTCGTCTTTGTAGCGCACGAATGCGGCGGCACCTTCGGCCATACGCTTTTCCCACGCGTCCGTGGAGCTGATCGAGGGGAGCCGGCCGCGCTCCTTCTTAAACCGGAATGCCCGCACTGCGAGGTCTTTGGCTTCCTCAGGGGACAGGGTCGTGCGCTTGGCGGCAATGGCGGCTGCCACTTGCTTCAGGCGCTCCTCGCTCATGGTCTTGGCGAGGATCGCATAGGCTTCGCCAAACGGGTTGATGCGGTCGATCAGATCGATGTCGAGTTCGCGCACATCCATCGCGAATTTGCGGACGCCGTCGATCAGGGCGGTATTGGCGCTGGGCTCGCCGCTCAGGGCCGGTTGCTTGGCCTGTTGCGTGAGTGACAACGCCGCAATCGCGTGTTGGCGCACGGCTTCCTGGTCCTCATCGTCAAGTTCGGGATACTTCTCCTTGATGATCTTGCCGAGCCGAACCTGCGTAAGCTCTTCCGGCACGAGCTCTTCATCGAACAGGCCGCGCTCGATCGCCGTCTTGTCCTGCACGAAGGCGGCGATCACCTCGTTCAGGTCTTCCTGGCAGATGCGTGCGGCTTCGGGGCTCTTGGGTTCGGTGAGGCCCTTGATTTCGATTTGAATCTCGCCGCGCTGCTCATTGAAGCCGACATTGCATTTGTTCGGGTCGTAGCCGCCTTCGCCGTAATCGAAGCCCTCAATGGGGCCGCTGTTCGGATTCTTCGGCGTGAAGTTGAAGCGCGGGGCCAGCACTTGCTCCATGAGCAAGCTTGCGGCGATGGCTTTCAGCGTGTCGTTGACCGCTTCGGTGACCGCTTCCTCCGACGCGTCGGGCTCGGCGATCAGGTTGGTGAACCGCGCGCGGGGCTTGCCGGGCGCGTCGCGCGTAGCTCGGCCAATGATCTGCACGATCTCAGTGAGGCTAGAGCGATAGCCGACGGTCAGGGCGTGTTCGCACCAGATCCAGTCGAAGCCTTCTTTCGCCATGCCGAGCGCGATGATGATATCGACGTGGTCGCGATTGTTCTTCTGTGCGGGGTCTTTAAGCGCCGTCAGTACGCGTCCACGTTTGTTGGGGTCGTCGTCAACCAGATCGGCTATGCGCAGGGTCTTCCCGGCACTCGTTTCGACCAGCTGAAAGCCGGTTTCGGGATCGCTTCCCTGCCAGTCGCCCAGAGCGCCGATGATGTGTTCAACTTCCTTGATCTTATCGCCCATGCTCTCGCGCGAATTGACGCTCGGGATGTGGATGATCGTCTTCTCGGCTGGGTCGAGGACGGCCAGTATGTCGTCGGCATAGGCACCCGAATAGAAGAAGTAGCCGATGTCGAGCCGCTTGAGGTGCTCGTAGCCATTGAGCTGCTCGTAGTAAGTGTAGGTGACGGACTCGAACTTGGCTTCGTCGTGCGGCGCCAGCACGGGTTCTGCATCGCCCCGAAAGTACGAGCCGGTCATGGCGACGATATGCGCCTTATCGCGGGCGATGAACTGCGCGAGCTGCGAGCCGAGCACGTTGTCCGGGTTTGCAGATGCATGGTGAAACTCGTCCACGGCGATCAGGCGGTCATCAAAGGCTTCGACGC
>JAUIJZ010000155.1 GCA_030430715.1 Alphaproteobacteria bacterium | reverse complement strand
GAAAAGTTTTTCGCGCTTCAGCCGCCACACTTCACTGCGCCACGGCGACGGCTTTGTATCCGAGCGGGTGCGGTGCAGCGGCAAAGCAAACGCAACGGGCCCATCGCATTTGTGGCGCGGATCTTCCGGCTCAATTCCAATCGGCAGCGCCGATGCGTAAGAGCGCCAATATTGCGGATCTTCGTGCGCTTCGATCACACATTCGGGCGCGGCGCAAAGATAAGCCGCGAGCGCTTCCGTCAAACCGCGCGCATCGTCGATTGTCGCGGCGCGGCCTTCGGCGCGTGGAAACTTCGATGGATCGCGCCAAGTGTGTTGGCCGTCTTTCCGCCAGAACAAGGAATAGGCCCAACGCGGCAAAGGTTCGCCGGGATATTGCTTACCATTGCCATGATGCAGGAAGCCGTGCGGCGCAAAGCGATCCTGCAACCGGCGCAACATCGCGTCGCCGTATCCGGCTTTGGTTGGCCCCAATGCGGCGACGTTCCATTCAGGCGCGTCGGGATTTTCAATCGCGACGAAGGTCGGCTCGCCGCCCATGGTGAGCTGCATATTTTGCGCGGCCATATCTTCATCGATGCGCGTCGCCAGCGCATCGATGCGCGCCCAATCGGCATCGGCGATGGCGATTGGCTCTTCGCCGCCGTCGCTTTCGACATCGACGGAAAAGGCGACGCGCGACGCCGCGCGATCGGCCGACCCGACGATCGGCGCGGCTTGATCATAATGGGCCGCGACCGCAAGCGGGATGTGCCCGTCGCCCGCGAGAAGGCCAAGCGTGGGGTCGAAGCCGATCCAGCCGGCGCCGGGCAGATACGCTTCGGCCCAAGCGTGCAGCTCGGCTTGCGACGCCGATTGGCCCTCGCCCGGCAGGCTGTAACCGGAAACGTAGCGCGCGGCGATTCCGAGACGACGCAAGGCGTGCACCAATAGCCAAGTGAAATCGCGGCACGCGCCGGCGCGCAGATTCAGCGTTTCTTCGGGGCTTTGCGTATTTTCCTCATGGCGCTGGCGATATGCGAACCCGCTATTGATGCGCGCATTAAGCGCGATCAGCGTTTTGAGCGTATCGGCGCCATCGGCGGCGGCGACGAAATCGTCAAGCGCGGCGCTGGCTTCGACAACGAGATACGGCGCGAGCACATCGGCGAGCGCGTCTTCATAAGCAAATGGCAGATGCGTCGCTTCGGGCGCGATCAGAAAATCGAACGGATTGGCGCCCGCGCGCTCGACGGTGAAGCCGACATCGAACCGCAATTCGCGCGCCGGTTCGGAAAACACGATGCGCGCCTGCCAATTGCCGAGCGGATCCTGCTGCCAATGCACGACATGATCGGCAGGCGAAATGCGCAGCTCGTAATCGGAGATTTTCGCTTTGACGTGCGGCGCGGGTTTGAGACGCACAAGATGCGGGCCCAAAGTGGCCGGCGCATCGTAAATGTAGCTGCTCGAATGGCGAAGGCGTGCGCGCATGCGCCATGCTAGCACGCCACGGGCGCAGCGCGACGATCAAGGCAGGCTATAAGGTGCAGGCGCCCAAAAGCGAGGCGCCCGAGTGGGCGCGCTAGCTCGAATTGACAAAGCCGGTGCGCTGCGCGCGGCCTGTCGTCTGATCGTAGGCGGCGACATGAAACATCATCGGCCTGCGCCGCAATGGCGCTTCCGCCACGCAGCGCGCGATACGCCCGGCCCGGCGCGCTAAACGCGCCATCAGCCGCGCCAGCCGGCGCGCGTGCACGAGCGGCCGGTCAATCACGCGCAAAAGCGCGGCGACGCGATTGGCGAGCCGCGCACCCGGCGCCGGCTTGGGTGCGGCGCGCAAATGGGCGATGCGCTGCATGCGGACGGCGTCGCTCCACATATCCCGTACAAGAATCGGCCCGCCGAGTTGGCGGATGCGCGCCGGATGCGCCCTTTCACGGGCGCGCACGGGGATGAGATTAAAGGCGGGTCCATGCTTGCGCGCAGTGCACGCACCCTCGCCGGCCCGCGCGGGCTGGCGCACGCTCTTCGTGCAAGGGGGCAATGCCGCCGCCTCGATCAAAAGCAGTTTGCGCGCCATGGCTTCGAGCGGCGCGAGCCAATCGATCAATTCGGCGCGCTGGCGGCGCGACAGACAGGCGATGGCGGCGGCGCGCGCGGCCCCGATCAGACACATGAGGCGCGCGCACATGGTGCGGGCGGAAGACCAGAGTTCGGGAACGGCGAGTGAAGGCGGCATGGCGCGAGCAGCATGCGCGCGGCTGCGCGGGGTCGGATTGATTGGGAATTATCCCCGCGATGTGTCGGTCTGAAGCCACCTCCCTTCTCCCCTTGTGGGAGAAGGTGGGCGAGCGCAGCGAGACCGGATGAGGGGTGATGGCGCAACGCCTTGCAACGAAATGCCGACACCCCTCACCCACGCCGCGCTTGAACCCTCCGTCGCGCGCGTCATCGCCCTCTCCCGCAAGGGGAGAGGGAAATGATGGCGCTAATGTCCGCTATTGGCCCGGAGCGGACGTTGAACTTCCGGAAACCGCAATTTGCTCTAATGCTCTCTCACTGTTTGTTGCGCGTATGAGCCCAGATGCTTCGGTCGAACCTCTACCTGGCTAGCGCCGCCACATTGTTCGCTACTGCGGCGGCTCTGACCCTGTTCTCGCCAATCTGGATCGTTCCCAGATCGGAGCTGTCAGCTTGGCCATTTAGCCTACCGCTGCTTGGCGTGGCCGCTATTTGCTCGCTGCTACTCTATTGGACCGCCGCCAAAGCCGAAGTGCGCGGAGGCATTTTCTTCTTATCGACTACGTTCACGCTAGTTGCGGCTTGGCACAGCTATGTCGTCCTTCTCAATCAGATACCTGACGTTCCGATTGAGCGAGCCGGTCTATATGAAACGCAGGCGCTCTACATGACACACATCGTCATTATTCATGCGCCGTTCCTCGCCGCGTATCTTGTTGACTTAATAAGGCGGCAAGGACGTGTAGGCTCTGAATGACCGCGCCCGGCGAAAAGCGGAAACGCCCGTCCTCCCCCATAGGGGGAGGTGGCGCGTGCGTCAGCACGCGACGGAGGGGTGAGCGCTATGGCTTGCAGGCGTCGGCGCCGCCCTCTCAGTCACGCTCCGCGTGACAGCTCTCCCTATCGGGAGAGCACGGCCGTTAGGGCCGCTCCCGGCAAAAAGCAGGCTCCGCAGCGCGCCCTAATACACCCGCTTCTTCGGCGGGATCGGTTCGATGTCGTTGGTCATCGTGTAGGAATGGACCGGGCGATAATCGATCGTGGTCTTGCCGGTGTTCATGTCGAGCCAGGCGAGCGTGTGCTTCATCCAGTTCTCGTCATCGCGATCCGGGAAATCCTCGCGCGCATGCGCGCCGCGCGATTCCGGGCGGTTGAGCGCGCCATTCACGGTGACCACGGCCTGGCCGAGCAGATTGTCGAATTCGAGCGTTTCGACGAGATCGGTGTTCCAGATCAAGGTGCGGTCGGTGACGCCGATATTGGGCGCGTCGGCCCAAATCTTCGCCATCTGCTCGACGCCCTCTTTCAGCGAATCCCCGGTGCGATAGACCGCGCAGGTGTTCTGCATGTCGCGCTGCATGCGCTCGCGCAATTGCGCGGTGGGCACGCCGCCCTTGGCGTTGCGGAATTTGTCGAAGCGCGCGAGGTGAGACTCGCCCGCATCCTTGGCCAGTTCGGCTTGCGTCGCATTGCCCTTGAGCACCTCGCCGCAGCGCAGGCCGACAGCGCGGCCGAACACGACCAGATCGATCAGCGAATTGGAGCCGAGGCGATTGGCGCCGTGCACCGAGACGCAGGCCGCCTCGCCGACCGCCATGAGGCCGGGCACGACTTCGTCCGGATTGCCGTTCTTGAGCGTGACGACTTCGCCGTGAAAATTCGTCGGGATGCCGCCCATATTGTAGTGCACGGTCGGCAGCACCGGGATCGGCTGACGCGTGACATCGACGCCGGCGAA
>JAUIJZ010000048.1 GCA_030430715.1 Alphaproteobacteria bacterium | reverse complement strand
ATCGTCCTCAGACATGCCGTCCTCGATCGACACGATCGGATAGCGCGCAACCAGATCGGCGAGGTATTCAGCGTGCGCCTGGGGAGCGAGCGATTTGCCCTCCCCTTCGAGTTCGTATTTGCCGTTCTTGAAATACTCAGTTGACGCGCAATCCAGCGCCAGAGCCACATCGTCGCCCGGCCTATATCCGGCTTTTTCAATCGCCTTCAGTATGAAACCGAGCGCTTCATCGGCGCTGCCGAGATTGGGCGCAAAGCCGCCTTCGTCACCAACATTGGTGGCGTGGCCAGCCTCTTTGAGCTGCTTCTTCAGCGTGTGGAAAATCTCGGCGCCGAAGCGCACGGCGTCGGCGACATTCTCCGCGCCGACCGGCATGATCATGAATTCCTGAATGTCGATCGGATTGTCGGCGTGCGCGCCGCCATTGACGATATTCATCATCGGCGTCGGCAACACCCGCGCCTGCACGCCGCCGAGATAGCGGAACAGCGGCGCGCCCGAACTCACGGCAGCAGCCTTCGCTACGGCGAGCGAAACGCCCAGAATTGAGTTAGCGCCCAGACGGGCTTTGTTCTTCGTGCCGTCTAGATCAATCAGGATCGCGTCGATACGGCGCTGATCCTCAGCATCCATTCCAATGATGGCGTTGGCGATCTCACCATTTACCGCTTCAACAGCATCGCGCACGCCCTTGCCGAGATAGCGATCAAGCTCGCCATCGCGCTTTTCAACCGCTTCGTGCGCACCCGTGGAGGCGCCGGACGGCACCGCCGCGCGGCCGATCGCGCCATCCTCCAAAATGACGTCGACCTCGACGGTGGGATTGCCGCGGCTGTCGAGGATTTCACGGCCGATAATGTCGGCGATGCCGGTCATGGATATTCTCGCTGCTAATATGGGGCGTCTTTTTCCGGCTTGGCCTCACCAAAGGCAACCCGCTTCACCGGTGCGGAATTTCAAGAGCAGCCCTCAACCAACAGGATGCTCTCATTACCGGCTGTGATCGAAGTCACCCGCCGTTCGAATACATGGAAGCGATACCCACGTTCGCCAGGCGTGGTCCACACCGTTAGCGTCGTGGCCGGCGCATCCATTTCGCTGGTTTCTTCCGCAACGTTCGGATATGCGGCGCGCACCTCTGACACGCTCGCCCCAACCGCAATGCCTTCTGGCGTGGCGACATTCGCAGAGCCGTGGTCCGTGATCGAAGCGAGCCGCCCGCCAATGGCGAGAAAGCGCATAGCTACCGGCTCAACACCGGGCTCTAAGACGTAGCTGGCGCAATCATTTATCGGGTCGCCATTTGGCAGCAGAGGCTGCTCGAGCGCATGGCTCGCTTCCTCGGGCGTTGCGCCAATACGAATGGGGCCATAGCCATCGGGCGAGAGCATCGCCACTTCGACCTGAGCATTCTCAACCGCCGGCAGCTCGACCGGCGCTTCGGCCTGCTCGGCTGAGCAGCCGGCCAACAGAATAAGCGCTAGAGCCGCGCTCCGCAGGATCAGTCTTCCTTCGGCTTCAGCACTTGCCGGCCGCGATACCGGCCGCTCTTGAGGTCGACATGGTGCGGACGGCGCAGCTCGCCAGATTCCGCATCCTCCACATAGGCATTCTTGCCGAGCTTGTCGTGCGCACGGCGCATTCCCCGCTTGGACGGCGTGGTTTTTCGCTTCGGAACGGCCATGGCCGGAAAACTCCTACCCCGCCCCTGGCCAATGCGGCCGACGGGAAAGCGGGGCTGATAGTCGAAACCAAGCGCTGCGGCAAGCCCAGAACAGGCTTTCCCCGGGGCACAGCACCCTCAGCGGGCCCCGCTGGCGTGCAAACTCGCCGGCGCCCCGGTTCTGGGTAGGGCCTCGAGCTGGAAATCGCGCTTTTGTGCCGTCTCGCATACGCCCTGGACGATGTGAATAACTTCCACCTCGATCGTATCGGGGGCCGGGCGGCGAATAGCCGTAAATGCACAGGGCTCATGCCGCACGCGTTGCGATAGCGTTCCACTGGTAATCGAAAGCGCGCGTGTGCCAACGAGGCGCGCTGAAGCGAAATGCAGATGTCCGCTCAAGAACAATTCCGCCCCGGCCGCGATAAGCTTCTCCTGCCCCCGAACGCCCCCAATCGTGACGCCTTTGATGGGCGCGTCATTCGGCCAGTCGAGCGGATGATGCGTAGCTAAAATGCGCAGCGCGGCGGGGGCAGCTTGCTGCAATTCCCCTGCTGCCAGAGCAATCTGCCCGCGCGAGATCGCCCCCTGCGCCCAATTCCAGCGCAATTGCCAACCGCGCGCCGTATTCACCGGGACAATACTCCAATCTGGCGTATGCCACGGGTTCAAACGGACACCGGACGCGGCGCGATGAAAACGCGCCCACGGATCAAAAAGGCGTCCCCAAAAATTGAAATACGGAACATCGTGATTGCCGGGCGTTAAAAGGACCGGCGCCGAGAGCTCACGCATCCAAGCGCACGCATTGTCTAATTCGCTCTGCAAGCCGTCCTTCGATATGTCCCCGGTGATGATCACGGCATCTGGCCGCTGTTCGTCTACATATCGCGCAGCCGCTCTAAGGGCCGCCTTATCTTCGCAGCCAAAATGCAAATCCGTGAGATGTACGAGGTGCACTAAGCTTATGCCTCTGAATCCAGCGCGAGCACGCGTACGCCCACAGGATCATATTCGACTCGCACGCGCTCAATATAGGTGCGGGGCTCGCCGTCGAGCGTAGCTGGGATGACGCCCGCCGCCGCTATATCGCCGCTCTTGCAGGCGCTTATCTCAACAGCGGGATCGGAGCGCCATCCGTCGCCAATAGCGCGCACGCTCACGCGAGCGAGGTCAACCATGTGTCGTGCGTTTAGCCGCACCCATTCCAAATTCTGCCCGTCCACGCCTCCAGAAAAGGATGGCAACAGCACGCCAATCGCTTCCGACCTACGCAGCTTTTCTTCATCATGACGTGCGCGCAGGCGCCGCATGAAAGCGCGCCTTAAAAAATGCCGGATGCGGCCGATCGCCTTCAGCAGATTTCCTTCACGCGCGGCCTCTCTTGCACGAGCCAATACGGTCGGCGCCCCGAACATGGCGGCGACGAAGAAGCGTTCTTCATTCACGACACCCGCAGGCAAGCGCTTCTCGACACCGCGTTCAAGCGCAGCCGCAAGCGCTTCAGGCCAACTCAACTGACCGTAGAGCGCGTGAGGAAGTATGTTCAGCGTCCCACCTGGCAAAAGGACAAGCGGAGGCGCATCCTCCGGCGCCAGACTGGCAGCGGCACGAGCCGTACCGTCTCCGCCCAAGACAATCACGACATCAAAATCGGGAGCTCGCGCAAACAATTTCGCGGAGATGTTTTCCGCGCTGACAAGGGCATAACGCTCCACGCCCGCTAATTTGAGAGCGCCAACCAGCTTTTCGTCGTCGCCCGGCGCCACACTGCCGGCCTTTTCGTTGAATAAAACAAGCGCACTCGCAAAGCGCGGCCGCGAAGGCGCACTTGGTTCAAGAAGCGTCGAATCCGGAGGTTGCATGTCGGGAACCAAACGCGAAGGGACAGGCCGGGTTCCCAAGCACTCGCCTGACAAAGAATGACGCAAGGACTTAAGTAGAGTCACACGTCGGAAAATTGCGGAGAAAGCCGATGCGCGCGATCTTGAGCGGAATTTTGATGGCCATGACACTTACGGGCGCGGCTTTTGCTCAAACCAACCCGCTCGACGCGCCGCTGCCCGTCGCCATCAGCCTCGTGCAAGAGACGGATGGCTATAGCTTCCGCGACGAGGAAGGCCGCGCACTCTACTTTTTCGATCGCGACCCCGCCGGCCAATCCGTCTGCGATGGGCAATGCGCCGACGCGTGGCCGCCGATCGCCGCCCCTGCCGATGCGCGCGCCATAGGCGATTGGACGCCCGTGCGCCGCGGCGATGGGACGATGCAGTGGGCGTATCGCGGCAAGCCAATCTATCGGTTCGCCAGCGACGCGGACGCCAGCACGAACAATGGCGCGAGCGTGCCGGGCTGGACGCAAGCGACGCCGTAGCCGCTGACGCTTACACCAACCGGCTCTGCTCCACCGCGGCGGCGACGAATGACGCAAACAGCGGATGCGGTTCGAACGGGCGCGATTTGAGTTCAGGGTGATATTGCACGCCAATGAACCAGGGATGGTCGCGGCGTTCGACGATCTCGGGCAGCACGCCGTCCGGGCTCATGCCGGAAAAGATGAGTCCGACGCTTTCCAGTTTTTCGCGATATTTGGTGTTCACTTCGTAGCGATGGCGGTGCCGTTCGAAAATTTCCGTCTGGCCGTAGATTTCCGCGACCTTGCTCTCCGGATCGAGCGCGGCCTGATAAGCGCCCAGACGCATCGTACCGCCAAGGTCGCCTGCCGCGGAGCGCTTTTCTAATTCATTGCCCTTGAGCCATTCGGTCATCAGGCCGACGACCGGATGTTTCGCTGCGCCGAACTCGCTTGAACTCGCGCCTTTGAGGCCAGCCTGATTGCGCGCCGCCTCGATGCAAGCCATCTGCATGCCAAAGCATATGCCGAAATACGGCACCTGGCGTTCGCGCGCGAATGTAACAGCGGCGATCTTGCCTTCCGAGCCGCGCTCACCGAAGCCGCCCGGCACCAGCACGCCATGGACGCCGTGCAGATCCCCGGCGATGCCCTCGCCTTTCTCCTCAAATTTCTCGCTCTCGATCCAGCGGATATCGACTTTGACATTGCTGGCGACGCCGCCGTGATGCAGCGCTTCGATCAGCGACTTGTACGCATCTTTGAGCTCGGTATATTTGCCGACCACGCCGATGGTGACACGGCCATCGGGCGATTTCAGCCGCTGAACGATCGTCTCCCACCGGCTCAGGTCGGGCTGCGGCGCGACGGCGACGCCAAAATGCCGGAGCAATTCGGTGTCGAGCCCCGCCGCGTGATACGCGAGCGGCGCCTCGTAGATCGTTTCCAGATCGCGCGCCTCAACGACAGCGCCTTCGCGCACGTTGCAGAACAGAGCGATTTTTTTCTTCTCGTCTTCCGGGATCGGCCGGTCGCAGCGGCAGAGCAGAATGTTCGGCTGAATCCCGATCGAGCGCAGTTCCTTCACGGAGTGCTGCGTGGGCTTGGTCTTCATCTCGCCGGCGGACGGAATGAAGGGGAGCAAGGTCAGATGCACGAACGCCGCCTGCTGCGGCTCCAATTCCTCACCCAATTGGCGAATGGCTTCGAAAAAGGGCAGCCCCTCAATGTCGCCCACCGTGCCGCCGATTTCGCAGAGAACGAAATCGGCGCCGCCATGATCGGAGAGAATGAATTCCTTGATCGCGTTGGTGACGTGCGGAATCACCTGAACGGTGGCGCCGAGATAATCGCCGCGCCGTTCCTTGGCGATGATCTCCTGATAGATGCGGCCGGTGGTGATGTTATCGGCCTGCTGGGCGCTTACACCCGTGAAGCGCTCATAATGCCCAAGATCGAGATCGGTCTCGGCTCCATCATCAGTGACGAAGACCTCGCCATGCTGGTACGGGCTCATCGTGCCCGGATCGACGTTGAGATATGGGTCCAGCTTACGCAGGCGAACCCGGTATCCGCGAGCCTGCAGCAACGCACCGAGAGCGGCGGAGGCAATGCCCTTCCCTAAGGAAGACACCACCCCGCCGGTAATAAACACGTAGCGCGCCATAGACCTTTCCGAGCAGTCCGCTCGCCGTTTTCCGAATGAAGCCGTCAGCCCGGACGGATCACCGGTCGGGACCGGCGCGCTCGCGCCGTACGGCCTCCACACCATTGCCGACTGTGACCGATTCGGAAACGCTTGGCTCTTCCGCGGTCTCGCCAGCAGCCTCAAGAGTGTCCACGCCTTGCAACGTCAGAGCAGGCGCTGGGCTTGAAGGTTCTGGCGCCGTGGGTGCCGGAACGTTCGCGCGAGGCGCCGGAGCAGGCGCTGCCGCAGGCGTAACAGTCGCGCGAGCAGCTGGGGCTGGCGGCGCCGGCGGATTGCTGATCGGCGCCGCGCGCTCGGCACCCGGCGCAGGCGGCGTGGCGGCCGCAGCGCCGGATGGGCCAGGAAGTATTGAAGCCATACGGCTTTGCGAAGGCGCCTCCGACTGGGTCGGGTCAGCAGGAGCCGTTTCAGGCTCGGCTGCCGGCTCTTCAGCAGGCGCCGCCGGCGAGACAGGCGCGCTCTGCTGCGGCGTGAAATCGTCGAAAATGGAGCGGCTGCCGGACTGACCCGCGCCAGAGAGCCAAGTCAGGCCCAAGGAAACAATCAAGAACAGCGCGCCCGCGATCGAGGTGAGCTTCGCCAGGGCGTCACTGGCCCCGCGCCCGCTCATCAGCGAGCCGCCGCCACCGCCGCCGCCAATGCCAAGCGCCCCGCCTTCGGAACGCTGCAAAAGCACCAAGCCAATCAAACAAATGCAAACGAGCAAGTGAATGCTCAGAACAATGACTTCCATTCCCGTATCCTGTCCCGGGCGCCCGCGAACGCCCTGCAGCGCCTCTCCCACACCGAGCGCGCGCAAGCGCGCTCCATAACCCGCGACAGGCTTAAACGCCAGCCTTCACGCGCAGACGTTTAGCGCGCTCCGGGCGCGGCCAGGACAATGGCGGAGAAGTCTGCGGCCTTGAGGCACGCGCGCCCGACAAGCGCCCCATCGACGCCATCTATCGCAAGAATTTCCTTGGCATTTTTCGCGTTCACCGAACCTCCGTAGAGGATGCGCACGGCCTCCCCCGCTTTGCCGTAACGACGGCTCAGTTCGGCGCGAACAACACCATGAATCTCAGCGATTTCTTCAGCCGTGGGGGTTCTGTCGCCGCCGATGGCCCATACAGGTTCGTAGGCCACCACCAGCCCTGCCGGATCGTCTGGCGTGCTGGCGGCGACCTGTGCCGCCACCACCTCCGCGGCTTTCCCATCCGCCCGCTGGGCCTGCGTCTCGCCGACGCAGACAATCGGCGCCAACCCCGCAGCATTCGCAGCATTAGCCTTTTGCCTCACGAGGTCATCCGTTTCCCCAAGCAGGCTACGTCGCTCTGAATGCCCGACGATGACAAAACTGGCCCCAGCATCCCTGAGCATCCCGGCGCTGACCTCCCCAGTACGCGCCGCATCCGCCGAGACAGGACTACAATCCTGCCCTCCGACCGCTATCGCAGCCCCCCCGATATGAGCGCGTGCAGCTTCGATATATGGCGCGGGGGGACAAACCACGACCTCGACACGGCTCAAAGCCGCGCCAGTTTCGCGAATTAAAGCAGGAATTTCCTCAAGATTGGCGCGTCGGCCATGCATCTTCCAGTTGCCCGCAATCAGCGGCTTAAGGCCGGACATGCCTATACCCCCTTGCTTTTGCAGGCCGCGTCAGGCGATTTCCGCGCCTAGGCCCAATTCCAGGCCCCCTTACCGGACAGCTGTATGCTTTTACAATTCCGCAAGCTGACGCGCGGCGCCGTCGCAGCAGGCATTTTGGTCTTAATCGGCCTAGCGATGGTTCTGTTCCTACCCAGTGGCGCCAGTTTCAATCTTGGCGCTTCGAACGAGTTGGCGAGCGTGGGCCGGTATTCAGTCACGACACCACAGTTGAATCGGGAATTGATGCTCACCCTCCGTGGTGAGCGGGCGCGCGGCGCGAACCTTACACAGCAAGAAGCCATCGATGCGGGCATGCATGCTCAATTGCTGGAGCGCATGGTCGCGCGCTTCTCACTTTACGCATACGGAGACCGGGTTGGCGTGAGTGTCAGCGACCGGCAAGTTGGCGATCGCATCCGCGAAATTCCAAATGTCGGAAATCCCATCACAGGACAATTCGATCGCGAGGCCTACACGAACTTCTTGCGCGAACTCGGATACTCGCAACAAGAATTCGAGAGGGACATTCGTGGCGACATCACCAATCAGTTGTTGATTGATGCATTCGTCACTGGTCTGCGTCCACCGGCAAGCTACGGCGCGCTCGCGCTGGCTTTTGAGCAGGAGACGCGCGTCATCAGCGTCGCCGAGGCGCCTGCAAGCGCCGTGGGCGCGATCCCGCCCCCAACCGAACCAGAATTGCTGGATTTCTATGAGCAGAATCGTGGATCGCTGCAGGTTCCGGAATATCGCGCCATAACCTTGGTGCCAGCGCGCCCTGAAGACATGCTCGGCCAAGTCGAAATTGCCGATGATCGCGTCGATGAGGAAGTCGAAGCGCGGCGCGCATCCATTATTGAGCCGGAACGGCGTACGTATGTGCGCATCGCCGCGCCTGACGAAGAGCAAGCCAACGCCGCCGCCGCTCGTATCGCCGAAGGCGAAGCGCCGTCCAATGTGGCCCAAGCGCTGGGTTTGCAAATGACGCGCGGCGAAGAGCAATCACGAGCAGACGTGCCCGACGAGGCCGTTGCGGAAGCAGTGTTCTCCATGGGGGCAGGCGCTGAACCGCGCGTTGTCCGAGGCCGCCTGTCGCCTTTCGTTGTCGTACGCGTGGAGAGCATCACAGCTGAGCGCGCGCCGGACTTGACCCAGTTACGCACCCAGGTTCGCCAGCAGATCGCCATTGAAGAGGCCGCCGACCGGCTCCATGCCGCGCTCGACGCGTTCGAGGATGCGCATGCGGGCGGCGCCGCGCCGGCCGAAGCGGCGCGCGTAAACGGCTTACCGAGCATCACGATCCCAGCGGTGGATGCACAGGGCCGTGATCGGCAAGGCGCCCCAGTGGCGGAGTTGGAAGGCTACGCCGAGGCGCTGCGCACTGCCTTCGAAATGAACGAAGGCGAAGCAAGCGACTTCATCCCTGCGGACGACGGCGATGTATTGGTGGCCGTCGACGGCGTTGTCCCAGCCAGCGTGCGCCCGTTTGAAGAAGTGCGCGAAGAATTAGCCGAAGCATGGATCGCTCGCGAACGCGCGCAACGGCTACAAGCGCTCGGGCAAGAAGTTGTCGCCGCCATTGCTGGCGGACAAGACTTTGCCGCAGCCGCGCGTGAACATGGCATGAGCATCGTCGTCAGCGCGCGCGAAGTGGACCGCGCGGGCATGCGCGCCATCCCCGCCCGCGCTCTTTCCGCGCAGGTGTTCAATGCGCGCGAGGGCGAGGCTGTTGCGGACATGCGCGCGGACGGCGCGGCAACACTTGTCGCCGTGGTCGAGCGCATCAACCGCGTCGACATAGCCGCACAGCCACAAGTGGTGGAAGCAGCACGCGCGCAATCGCAATCGTCATTGCAGAACGCGTTGATGCAGGCGATCCAGGCGCAAGTCATGGAGCGCATGCGGCCCAACCGGAACGCGCGTGTGCTCGATCGCGCCTTCCCCCCCTCTTCCAGCGCGGAAGGCGCGGCAGATTCGTGAAGCCCGACGTAGCTTCAGCAGCTAAGAGCGCACACGCCGTTTTCGAGCGCAGCGGCGGCGTGGTGTGGACACGCATTGTCAGCGATTTGGAAACACCAGTCTCGGCGTTGCTCAAACTTGGTCCGCAACGGCCAGGCACGTTCCTACTGGAAAGCGTGCAAGGCGGGGATTTCCGCGGCCGCTATTCTATAATCGGCTTAAAGCCTGACCTCGTCTGGCGCGTAAAAAACGGCCGCGCTGAGGCGAGCCGTGGCGGCTTCGCGGACAGCGCGTTCCGCCCTCAACGAGACGCGCCGCTAAAAAGTCTCCGAAAGTTGCTGCAACGCTCGGCGCTCGATTTGCCGGCTCCGCTGCCGCCGATGGCTGCGGGACTCTTTGGCTATCTTGGCTACGACATGGTCCGGCAGATCGAGCGTTTGCCCGATAATGCGCCTGACCCAATCGGCACGCCTGAAGCCATGCTGATGCGCCCGACTGTTATTGCGGTGTTCGACAACGTCACAAGCGAAATCACACTTGTAACGCCAGCGCGGACAACACCACGTTCAAACGCTGACGCGGCCTACGCCTCAGCATGCAAGCGTCTATCGGCAGTTCTGCGCACGCTTGAACGCCCACTCCGCCGAACAAGGGCGCCAGAGCAAACGGAAGCGCCGCCGGCGCCACGCTCCAACACCACGCCCGAGGCCTATCGCGCGCTCGTCGAGAAATGCAAAAGCTATTGTCGTGCCGGCGATATTTTTCAGGTGGTGCCGAGCCAACGGTTTTCGACCCCCATCGCTCAGCCGCCATTTGCGCTTTACCGCTCGCTGCGACGCCTTAACCCGTCACCCTTCTTGTACTATTTAAATTTCGGCGATTTCGCAGTCGTCGGCTCCAGCCCTGAAATCCTGGTCCGGCTTCGCGACAATACGGTCACCATTCGCCCCATCGCCGGAACGCGCCCGCGTGGCGCAACGCCAGCTGAAGATCTCGCGCTTGAAACCGAATTGTTGGCCGACCCTAAAGAACGCGCCGAGCACCTCATGCTGGTCGACCTCGCGCGTAACGATTTAGGCCGCGTGGCGATCCGCGGCGCGGCGCCAGGAACAAACGCCGCGACCGCAGGCGCAGGATCGGCGCACGTCCGCGTCACGGATTCTTTCGTGATCGAGCGCTACAGTCACGTGATGCATATCGTCTCCAATGTGGAAGGCGAACTCCGCCCCGGCCTCACAGCATTGGATGCGCTGATGGCCGGGTTTCCGCACGGAACCGTCTCCGGCGCACCTAAAGTGCGGGCGATGGAAATCATCAATGAAGTCGAGCCGCATATGCGCGGCATTTATGCGGGCGGCGTCGGCTATTTTGGGGCCAGCGGCGATATGGACACGTGCATCGCCTTGCGCACCGGCGTCGTCAAAGACGGCATGCTATATGTGCAAGCTGGCGGCGGCGTTGTGCTCGATAGCGATCCAGAATTGGAACTTCAGGAAACGCAGCACAAATCACGCGCACTGTTCCGCGCCGCAGCCGATGCGTGGCGCTACGTCTAATCTAACAGACATTTTACTCGTCGAACCCGCACCACTTTGCGGTTGGATGCGTTGATCCTTGCCTTTGAAGCCGGCTGCGCCGGCATGTGTTGCAGGGAGAAACTGATGAAGAAGACATTGTTGGCCGCAGCAGCGGCAGCCGCATTCGCAATCGTAGCGCCGGCATCGGCGCAAATCGCTGGCAGTGTCGGGCAAAGCGTAGGAGGCGCCGTCAATGGCGCAAACGGCGCGGTCACCGGTTCGGCTCAAGGTTCAGCCAACATTGATTCCGGCACAGCCGCAGATCGTGCCGCGAACGGCCTTGATCGCGCCCGTGATCGCGTAGACTCAACAACGGACAGCGCACGCGAACGCGTAGGTGATGCTGCGGAAAACGCCACAGCGCCTCGCACCGTAGGCGGCACGGCCTCCGGCTCGGCCAGCGCCGAAGCGTCAGGCGCGAGCATCCAAGGCCAAGGTTCAGCTTCCGCCAATGTCACCACGCCCGATGCGCGACCAGTCGCGCAAGGAGCGAGCAACGCCGCCGAGCGTGCGGCTAACGCTGCGGACCGCACCGCCAACGCCGCAACCGACCGCGCTGCTTCTGCGGCAAGCGGTGCGAATCTCGGCGCAAGCGCCAGCGTGGTTGCGAGAGGAAACTATACCACCGACGATCTCAACCGCGCCCAACTCGAAGCGTTGCGCGGCGGGTAACCAAGTGTGAAAAGTGAAGATTATGGCGGCGTCCCTAAGGGGCGCCGCCATAACCATGCGTGAATCCCGTTCCCTGCGTGCGGATTTTCGTCTAGGGAACCGCGAATGACCTTTCAGCCGCCCCCCGCCCTTCGATGGCGTGCGTGAGATTGCTCACAAACCGCACGTCTCACGTCATCCCAAGGCCGCGCCATGATCCTGGTCATCGATAATTACGACAGCTTCGTCTATAATCTCGTCCATTACGTTGAGGACTTTGGGCTGAAGGCTGAAGTGCATCGTAACGATGCAATCAGTGTCGCTGAGGTTCTCAAGAAAAAGCCTCGCGCGGTCATTCTCTCGCCGGGCCCCTGCACCCCCAATGAAGCCGGCATCTGCCTGGAGTTTCTAGCGAACGCACCAGAAGATTTGCCGATCTTCGGCGTGTGCCTCGGACACCAAGCAATGGGGCAGTCTTTCGGGGGCAAGGTTGTGCAGGCAAAAGAGATTATGCATGGCAAAGTCTCGCAGGTGTTTCACCAGGGCGGTGGATTGTTTCGCGGCCTGCCCTCTCCTTTCACCGCAACCCGGTATCATTCGCTCGCCGTTGAGCGCGCAAGCTTTCCTTCGTCCCTAATAATCGATGCGGAAACGGCGGATGGAGAAGTCATGGGGCTCTCGCATCGCAGCCGCCCGGTTTACGGCGTACAATTCCATCCTGAATCGATCGCGTCCGAACATGGGCACGCCATCGTTGGAAACTTTCTTGGCGCCGCGGGGCTGACATGAGCGGGCTCGACCAATCCTTCGCCGCTATTCTGGACGGCGAGACAAGTCACGAAGAAACCAAAGCCTTTCTAGAGCGCTCGATCAATCTGATGGGCGACCCAAGCGCGCTCGCCGCCGGCGCGCGGGCGATGCGCGAGCGCATGGTGCGCGTGCAAGCGCCCGAAGGCGCCATCGATGTTTGCGGGACAGGTGGAGACGGCGCGCATACGCTCAACATCTCCTCCGCTGTTGCGTTTGTCGTCGCTGGCTGCGGCGTTCCCGTCGCCAAGCATGGCAACCGCGCAATGAGTTCGAAATCCGGCGCGGCCGACGTGCTTGAAGCCCTGGGCGTGAACCTCACCGCTCATATTGAAACCCTTGAGCGCGCGCTTCGCGAAGCCAAAGTCGCATTTCTATTTGCGCAAAATCATCATCCGGCCATGCGCCATGTCGCGGCGGCGCGTAAAGAGATAGGCCGGAGAACGATCTTTAACCTGCTTGGACCGCTGTCCAATCCTTGTGGCGTGAAGCGCCAAATCATGGGTGTCTTCAGCGTGGATTTCATCCAGCCGGTCGCTTATGCGCTCAAAGAACTCTCTTGTGAGAAGGCTTGGGTGGTGCACGGTTCCGGCGGCCTGGACGAACTCTCGGCGCATTCCAGCGAAGCGAACAATGTGGCCATTCTGGATGATGGCGAGGTGAAACTTATACGCGCCAGCGTCGAGGCGCCGATCAATCCCGAGATCCGCGGCGGCTCGGCGCAGGAAAACGCTGCTGAGTTGCAAGCACTCCTCAATGGCGGCGGACGGAAAGGCCATCGCGACGCCGTCGTGCTCAACGCAGCAGGCGCGCTCGTCGTCGCCGGACGCGCCAAAGAGATTCCGGAGGCATTGCCAATCGCCGCGCATTCGATTGATAGCGGCGCCGCGCGTCAGGCATTTCAGGCGCTTGTCGATATTACGCGAAGCACAACATGACAGACGTTCTTTCTAAGATTGTCGCTTACAAGCGCGAGGAAGTGAACACGCGAAAGGCCGCGCGGCCGCAATCGGAAATCGAAGCGGAGGCGCGCGCGCAAAGTGCGCCTCGCGGTTTTGCCGAAGCACTCCGGCGCAGCCAACCGGCGCTGATTGCCGAGGTCAAGAAAGCCTCGCCGTCGAAGGGGCTCATCCGCGCTGATTTCGACCCGCCCCAGCTGGCGCGCGCTTATGCCGAAGGCGGAGCGGCGTGTCTTTCTGTTCTAACCGACGCGCCCAGCTTTCAAGGCAGCGACGAATATCTAATTTCCGCGCGGGCGGCGTGCACGTTGCCCGTGCTGCGCAAGGACTTCATGATCGATGTTTGGCAAATCGCGGAAAGCCGCGCCATCGGCGCCGACGCCATTCTGATCATCATGGCCGCTATGGACGATGCGCTCGCCGCAGAACTTGCCAGCGCCGCAACACATTTCGGCATGGATGCGCTGGTGGAGGCGCACGACGAGGAGGAACTGGAACGCGCGCTTAAACTCGACGCGCCCCTCATCGGCGTAAACAACCGCTCACTCAAAACCTTCGTCACCGATCTGGGCGTAACCGAGCGTTTGGCCCCGCTCATTCCGAGCGACCGCGTTTTGGTGGCGGAATCCGGCATAGCGAACAGCGCCGATGTCAGCCGCCTCGGAAAAGCCGGCGCTCGCGCGTTTTTGGTAGGCGAAAGCCTCATGCGCCAAAGCGATGTTGCCGCCGCAACGCGATCACTACTTTCGCTTTAACCACGCTAGACTTGACGCGCCCTTAGGAACGGATGTAGAACACATCATCGTTCACCATTTGGTCCAGGGTCATGCTGACAGCGAAACAAAAAGAGCTGCTGCTCTACATCCACGAACGGATCAAAGAGACGGGAGTCTCGCCCTCCTTCGACGAAATGAAGGAAGCGCTCGATCTGGCGTCTAAGTCCGGCATCCATCGCCTCATCACCGCACTGGAAGAGCGCGGGTTTCTGCGCCGTCTGCCCCACCGCGCCCGCGCGCTTGAAGTCCTCAAGCTCCCGGATTCAGCCGCGCCCGCCCCCATGGCCGCCAAAGCGCGCACTGGTTTCAAGCCAACGCTGGCGAGCATGGGCGAGCACAGCGCTGAAGGCAGTTTGCCGATCCTCGGACGCATCGCGGCCGGCGTGCCTATCGAAGCGCTTCAGAACGAGATTGGCCGCGTCGCTGCTCCGCCGGAATTGGTGGGTTCGGGCGAACACTTCGCGCTCGAAGTCAAAGGCGACTCGATGATCGGCGCAGGCATCCTTGAGGGTGACGTCGTGATCCTGAAGCGCACTGAAAGCGCCGATAGCGGCGATATTGTTGTCGCGCTCATTGATGCCGAAGAAGCGACATTGAAGCGATTGCGGCGGCGCGGAAATTCGGTGGCGCTCGAAGCTGCTAACCCAGCCTATGAGACGCGCATTTTCGGGCCGGACCGTGTGCGCATCCAGGGTAAGCTGGTGGCGATGATCCGTCGCTATGCCTGATCATCGAGGGTTGGGCGCGCCATACGCCAAGGCCGCCGGACCTCAATAGGCCAAGCGCGTTTTAGCCTTAGCCCCTGCTCTGTTTCATAAACGATCCCGCCCCCGAAACGCGTGATGCTGTCGCGATCAATGAGCGGTATACGCGCGCAACTTGCAGAGTCTTCCGTCGGCTGAAACCCCACGATGACCAACGCAGAGTTTCCGCACGCTTCTTCCAGGACTGCCTCGTCTCTAACGAGCGCAATGCGCGCTCCAGCAGGCGTATGCCACGCGCACAATCTCTCTCCGCAATCCATAGGCGGGATCAGCCGTTCAATAATCGGCGGTGACAAGCCCAACATGCCACCTAGCCGGTCTCTTGCGTAGGTCGACCGCCCCCTTCCTGCAATCAAGCGCCAATCGCCGCTTTCGCGCGCGTAAACAGCGCGCAAGTCTGCGTCGAAAGCCAGTACAGGCGCCGGAGCGTAAGCGTAAAACACAAGACATGCCGCAAAAGGCGCGAACGCAAGCCAGCGCAGCGCGCCACGCCATAGACAAGCCCATGTCATAGCGAAGGCGCAGAGCATGAAAGCCAGGTCCGGCGGTTGCGGCAGCGCGCGCACCGCCTCTGCGCGGCCGCCGAATGTTTGGCCAACGGCGGCGATAAGATCGAGCGCGCTCGCCATCCATTCCAGCGCAAGCTCACCGTGACCAAACGGCGAAAGAACAGCGGCAACACCTGCGGCTGGCGCGACCATAAACGACATGATGGGCGCCGCGATCAGGTTTGCCGGCAGAGAGTAAATCGAGAACCGCTGAAAATGGTAGATTGCAAACGGGTCTGTGGCGAAACCAGCGACAAGTGAGATCAAGATCACGCCGCCAATCCCACGAACCGCCGCCTGTAACGCGCCGATCAAGGGGCCCGGCGTTGGCAAGGCGGGTTCACTCGGCTCGCGCTTTAAGGCTTCGAACATCGCGACCAACGCCATCGTCGCGGCAAACGACATCTGAAAACCCGGCTCCAGAACAGATTCCGGAAAGATAAGCACGACGATGAGCGCAGCCAGAGCCAGCCCGCGCATCGAAATTGCCGGCCGATCAAGCAAGATCGCTCCGAACGCAACACCCGCCATCACAAAAGCGCGTAGCGCGGGGATGCTCGATCCAGAGACAATGAGATATGCCCCAAGCGCTGTGAGCGCGCCAATCGCCGCAAGCTTCTTCACTGGCCATCGCAAAGCGATTGGGCTGATCAGCGAGAACATCCAAAGCAGCGAAGCGAACACAAGCCCGCCAACAACGCCCATGTGCAAACCGGAAACCGAAAGCAGATGTCCGAGACCAGAATCGCGCAGCGCCTGATTTGTCTCGACATCAATAGAGCTGCGGTCACCGGTAATAAGCGCCGCCGCTATAGCGCCGCCGCGTCCTGGCGCAGCTCGCTGGATGTAAGCCGACAGATCAGCACGGACTGCGGCCAGCTCAAGGCGCAATCGATCCAACGCCGAAGGCGGCGAAGGAAGAGCAACAGGACGGCATCGGCCATAGCTAAATCCAGTGGCGGAAAGGCGCTCAAACCAAGCGCGGCGCGCGAAATCGTATGCTCCAGGCGCCATCGGCCCGGCAGGCGGCCCGAGCACGGCTAAGCACTGCGCAGCACGGCCCGGCGACAGCGCACCTGCTACGGGCACAGCGATCCGCACATAGCGGGGCGCATCAGAGACGCCCTCGATCCCACGAACCAGGAGGCGCAATCTTGGCCCGCTCTCGCTGGCATCGTTGCCGATCACCCATCCTTCGATGCGGACAGGTTCATCGTTTCCACTATAGGGCGCAGCAGCGACAATGGCGGAGCGCATCTGAGCCGCGCCCGCGCCCATTGCGCTCGCGGCGAGCAAAGCGCCGCCCCCTAGCAAGACGAGCCGAATTATTTCGTCCCAGCCGCCAGGGTGCGATGTCTGCCAGGCCCATGCGATCCAGACCAGCGCGCCCCCCAAGATAAGCAGCGCGGGCGCAAGCCAAACATCAGGATCCTGAGGCGCGAGAAGCCAGGCAGCCGCCCCAGCGACTGCCGCAGGGGCAAGCCAAAGAATCCAGCGATCTCGCTGCTCAGCCAGGACTTCAGCCATGACACGGATAGGCGAGGCAGCGCCGGCCGTGTTAGACCCCGCTCGCTTTGTCTGACCAGTCCCGCCCGCTATGAGCGTTGTCACCCGCTTCGCCCCCTCACCCACAGGCTACCTCCATATCGGAGGCGCGCGCACCGCCTTGTTCAATTGGCTGTTCGCGAAAAAGATGGGCGGACGCTATTTGCTGCGGATCGAGGACACTGATCGCGCCCGGTCGACCAAGGAAGCCATCGACGCGATCCTTGAGGGCTTGGACTGGCTCGATCTGCGCACGGACGCGGAACCCGTCTTCCAATCGGCGCGCGCGCCCCGTCACCGCGACATAGCGGAAGACATGATCGCGCGGGGCGCCGCGTTCCGGTGCTACGCGACACCAGAGGAAATGGAAGCGCTGCGGGCCGAGGCCCACGCTGAAGGCCGCGCGCTACGCTCGCCTTATCGCGATGGCAAAGCGCCGCCTTCAGCCGATGCGCCCTTCGTGGTGCGTCTGCGCGCGCCGGATGAGGGCGACATCGTCAATGCTGATCTCATTCAAGGCGATGTTCGCGTGAAAGCGCAAGATATCGACGATCTGGTTCTGCTGCGCGCCGACGGCGCGCCCACGTATATGCTGTCCGTCGTCGTGGACGATTACGATATGGGCGTAACGCACGTGATCCGCGGGGATGATCACCTCACCAATGCCGCGCGGCAAATTCCGATCTACCGGGCTATGGGCTGGGATACGCCGCAATTCGCGCACCTCCCGCTCATTCATGGCGAAGACGGCAAGAAGCTCTCCAAGCGCCACGGCGCGCAAGCCGTGCATGAATGGCGCGATATGGGCTATCTGCCCGAAGCGATGACGGCCTACCTCATGCGCCTCGGCTGGAGCCCTGGCCATGACGACATTCTGAGCAAGGAAGAAGCGATCGCGCAGTTCGAGCTGCGCCAGATCGGCAAGGCGCCTTCACGGCTCGATTTCAAGAAATTGGACTCGGTGAGCGCGCACTTCATGACGCGCGCCCACGATGAGCGCCTAGCGCGCCTGGCCATGGACGGCTTGGGGCACGCGGGTCAGCTTTCGCCCACAGCACAGGTTCGGATCGAACAAGCTGTTCCAATGCTGAAAAAGCGGGCGAAAACATTGCTCGAAATGATCGATCTTTGCCGCTTCCTTATCGCGGACCGCCCCCTTGCGCTTGACGAGGGGGCAAAATCCCTGATCAAGAACGATGAAATCCGGGAACGCCTTAGGCGCCTGCACGAACGGCTGGCGGCGGAGACGTCCTGGGACCACATGGCGCTCGCCGGCGCACTGAAGGCGTTCGCCGCCGATGAAGGCGTGGGCCTGGGCAAGATTGGCCCAGCGCTCCGCGCCGCGCTGACGGGAGGCGCGCCCGCGCCGGACCTGGGTCAGGCGCTGGAAATGTTAGGCCGGGAAGAAGCGCTCGCGCGGCTCTCGGATCAAGTTGAGGAATGAGCATGGAAAGCAAGATCACGAAGAAGAGCCCAGCCTCGCTGACGATCGGCGACAAAAAGCTCGACCTGCCGGTTTATGGCGGCTCAGTCGGCCCGGACGTGATCGACATCCGCAAGCTCTACGCGCAGAGCGGCGCCTTCACCTATGACCCCGGCTTCACCTCGACCGCCTCCTGCGAAAGCCAGATCACCTATATCGATGGCGATGAGGGCATCCTGCTCTATCGCGGCTATCCCATCGATCAGCTCGCTGAGAAATCGAGCTTCATCGAGGTTTGCCATTTGCTGCTCCACGGCGAACTGCCGACAGAGACCGAACTCGCCAACTTCGAGCGCAGCATCACGTATCACACCATGCTGCACGCGCAGTTCGACCGCTTCTTCGAAGGGTTCCGCCGCGACGCACACCCGATGGCGATCATGGTCGGCACGGTCGGTGCGCTTGCCGCCTTCTATCACGACAGCACGGACATCAATGATCCGCGCCAGCGTATGATCGCGAGCCATCGTCTGATCGCGAAAATGCCGACGATCGCCGCGCGCGCGTTCAAATACTCCGTGGGCCAACCGTTTGTGAGCCCGCGCAACGAACTCGACTATGCCTCGAACTTCTTGCGCATGTGCTTCAACGTTCCGGCTGAAGATTATGTCGTGAACCCCGTCATGGCCCGCGCCATGGATGTGTTCATGATCCTGCACGCCGACCACGAGCAAAACGCATCCACCTCAACGGTGCGCCTGGCCGGCTCTTCGGGCGCCAACCCGTTCGCCTGCATTTCGTCGGGCATCGCCTGCCTGTGGGGCCCCGCTCATGGCGGCGCCAACGAAGCCGCGCTCAATATGCTCGAGCAGATCGGCACGGTGGACAATATTCCGGACTTTATCGCCCAGGTGAAAGACCCGAACTCAGATGTACGCCTGATGGGCTTTGGCCACCGCGTGTACAAAAATTACGACCCACGCGCCAAGGCGATGCAGAAGCTCTGCCACCAAGTTCTCAAGGAAGTTGGCGCCGAGGATAACCCGCTGCTCAAGGTAGCGATCGAACTCGAGAAGATTGCGCTCAACGATGAGTATTTCATCAAGCGCAAGCTCTATCCGAACATCGACTTCTATTCAGGCATCACTTTGCGCGCGATGGGCTTCCCGTCTTCCATGTTCACCGTGCTGTTCGCGCTGGCTCGCACCGTCGGCTGGATCGCGCAATGGACCGAGATGATGGAAGACGACAGCCAGAAGATCGGCCGGCCGCGCCAGGTTTATACTGGCGCGCCCAAGCGCGATTATGTGCCTCTGAGTGCGCGACGCTGAGTCAGGTCAGCGCGCGCCAGCCTGCACCACTTCGATAAATGTGCCGTCGGGGTCGATAACGCCGACAACACGCATATTCATTTGAGGAATATCGCGCACCTGTCCGCGCACCTGACCTCCGGCGGCCACGGCGCGGCGCACAACTTCATCGGCATCAGCGACACGCATGATCATGCCATTGGTCGAGCTCGCTGAAGACGCCGGCGCATCAGCCGCCGCTTGGTAGAGTAAGATCCCCGCGCCGCCATTGGGGTGCGCCATCGATCGCTCATGCGCGCCGTATGGCGATGACGTCATGCCGAATACTTCGCTGTAAAAATTCGCCGAACGTTCGAGATCCGCTACGCCTAGGCGCACCATAAGCAGGCCCGGCGTGGCGCTCATATTCCGGGTCTGCTCTTCGACCGCCGCCTGAGTGCCGGGGGCCGGACTTGACGCGCCATTGGCAGCGCAAGCCGCAAGCACCGCCGCACACATGGCCAAAGCTGCAAATTTCTTCACTGAACCCTCCCAAAAACAGTCGTTCGCACTTCATATGGAAGCTGTTTGCTCAAAGTTTTTCAGCCGCCAGCTGGCTGACACTTGGCGCTAGGCGCGGAGGATCGTGAGAACGGCGTCCGCCGCGATTTCCGCCGCAGGCTGGCCACCTCGCCCCATCTGCGCCAGCGCCTCATCCTGGCGGCGGACTTGTTCTTCGCGTGCAGCTTCGTCATCAAGCAAAGGCGCCGCCGCCGCCGCAACATTCTCTGGCGTAAAGCGGGTCTGCAAGAGTTCGGGCACGACCTCCGCATCTGCGGCAACGTTCATCAACGTTGCGAACTTTCCCCTGAACAAGAAGGCGCGCGCCGCTGCCCATGTCAGCCAACCAAGCCGATACCCGACAATGAGCGGAACACCCTGAAGCGCCACTTCAGTCGTTACTGTGCCGGACGCTGCCAGCGCGACGGTAGCGGCGGCAAAAGCGTCTTCCTTCTCACGCTCATCGACAATGCGCGCCGCTGGAGGCGCTTGTCCAACCACAGCATCGCGGACCGAACGCGCTGCGACAACAACAAGACGGATATTGGCGCGGTCTCGATCCAAGAGTTCCGCAGCGCGCCAAAGCGTGGGACCGATACGTCGAATTTCCGCTGGCCGGCTTCCCGGTAAAACCAAGATCAACTTGTCGCCTGGTTCGAAACCTTGTCGCGCACGAAACGCGGCGCCATCGCCTGGCTTAAAGCGGCCAAGCGCAGGATGACCGCACACTGTACACGCGAGACCAAACGGCTCATAAAATGGCGCTTCGAAGTCGTGAATGCAGATCAGATGGTCTACGGTGCCCGCCAATGTTCTCGCGCGCCCTGGACGGCTGGCCCACACCTGCGGCCCCACATATTTCACCAGCTTAATATGCGGCGCGGCAGCGCGAACACCCAACGCAACGCGTAGCGTAAACCCCCAGGAATCGATCAAAACCACAACGTCAGGGCGTACATCGATGATTGCCTTTACTGTGTCCGCCACAGCGCGCTTGACGCGTTCATAAGCGAGAAGACCGTCAAAAAAGCCAAGCACCGACAAACCAGAAATGTCAGCACGGCTCACAATGCCTTGCTCGGCCATCAACGGTCCGCCAACGCCAATAAGCGCAATGCCGGGATCACGCTCCTTCAACGCTTGCGCAAGGTCCGCACCGAGCGCATCGCCCGAAGATTCAGCCGCCACAAGAAAGACGGACTGGCTCAACTTTGCTCCACTTCAGCGCGTGAAAAGCCATAGACGAACATGCCTGCCTCGTCGGCAGCGGCGATGACTTCTTCGCGGCGCGCCACCAACGCGCCGCCTGCTTCAACAGCGACGCCGGCCAACCCTGCTGCCGCCGCACCTTGAATTGTACGCACGCCAATAACGGGCAAATCAATACGCCGCTCCTGTGTAGGCTTGGGCCGCTTCACGAGAACGCCACGACGTGCATCCGGCGCACCACGAATATCAGCCGGCAGCTGCGCCACGCGCCGCAGCATCGCGTCGGTGCCTTCCTGCGCTTCGACAGCCAAGACAAGTCCCGCGCAAACAACGGCGCCTTGGCCAATATCCATCCCCCCAATAGCGCCAGCGATCTTCGCGGCATGGGAAAGGTCACGCATATGAGGCGCAGCAACATGCGCGCCCCACGCCCCGGGCTGCGCAAGTAGCTCAGCCATCGCTTCCTCTGCGCCGATCATGCGGAAGCCTTGCTTCTCATGCTCCGACAAAAGCGCGCGCAACAATGCGTCATCGCCTTGCGGCGCGGCCGCCGCCAAAGCGGGGATCATGGCGCGCCCGCCCTCATCCCATTGCAAAGTGGAAAAATCGACGCGCGGCACGCGTCCGATCATCACGAGCGCATCGCATCCAGCTTCGCGCAAGGATGAAATGCGCGCACCCATCTGACCCAAATCGTGCTCAGCGCCAGGATGCGCCTCGAGTTCCGGTGCATCGGCAAACGGCGCAACACGCGCGACGAAATAAGGTTTTCCAGAATCGGCGCAGTGCTCGGCCAGCAAAACTGGCATTTCACCGCCACCCGCGATCAGGCCGAGCTTTCGCCAGCTCGCCACGTCAATCCCGCGGCATACAAAGCGAACGCGCAGCGTCCGCGCGCACGAAGTCTACGATCTCCATGACGTGCGGGTTTT
>JAUIJZ010000047.1 GCA_030430715.1 Alphaproteobacteria bacterium | reverse complement strand
CGGCGACTTCGTTGGTATCGTGGTTGAAGGTCGCGGCCAGCACCTTGAACGCGAAGCGCGTCGAGATGCCGTCCATACCCTCATCGACGCCCGCGGCATCCTTGTATTCCTGCAGTGTGCGCGCCTTCGGATCGACCTCCTTCAGGCTCTCGCCATTATAGACGCGCATCTTTGCGAACAGGTTCGAGTTCTCGTGCTCCTTAAGCCGCGACAGCACTGAAAAGCGCGCCAGCATTTCCAGCGTCGCCGGCGCACACGGCGCTTCGGACAATTCGGAGCCACGGATCAGCTTGTCGTAAATTTTCTTTTCTTCGTCGACACGCAGGCAGTACGGCACCTTGATGACAAAGATGCGGTCGATGAAGGCTTCATTGTTCTTGTTGTTCTTGAACGATTGCCATTCAGCCTCGTTCGAGTGCGCCATGATGATTCCGGTGTACGGGATCGCGCCAATATTCTCCGTGCCGACATAATTCTGCTCCTGCGTCGCGGTCAGCAACGGGTGCAGCATTTTGATCGGCGCTTTGAACATCTCGACAAATTCGAGCATGCCCTGATTGGCGCGGTTGAGGCCGCCCGAATAGGAATAAGCGTCCGGATCGTTCTGCGCGTGCATTTCCAGCTTGCGGATGTCGACCTTGCCGACCAGCGATGAGACGTCCTGATTGTTGTCATCGCCGGGCTCGGTTTTCGCCACCGCGATCTGGCGCAGGCGCGACGGCATCATCTTAGCGACGCGGAAACGCGTGATATCACCGCCAAATTCATCAAGCCGCTTGATGCACCACGGACTCATCAAGCCGGTGAGACGGCGTTGCGGAATGCCGTATTCATCTTCGAGCTTTTGACCCCAGACTTCAGGATCGAACAGGCCGAGCGGCGATTCAAACACCGGTGAAAGCTGATCGCCCGCTTTCAGCACATAGATAGGCTGATCTTCCATCAGCGCCTTCAGGCGCTCCGCCAGCGAGGACTTGCCGCCGCCGACCGGCCCCAGCAGGTAAAGGATCTGCTTGCGCTCTTCCAAGCCCTGCGCCGCATGGCGGAAGAAGGCGACGATGCGCTCGATCGTCTCTTCCATACCGTAGAATTCGGCGAAGGCGGGATAGAACCGCACGGTCCGGTTCATGAAGATCCGGCCGAGCCTCGCATCTTTCGAGGTATCGACCATTTTAGGCTCGCCGATCGCGGCTAGGAGCCTCTCATGGGCGCTCGCATAAGCCATGGGATCGTCCCGACATAAGGTCAGGAAATCCTGCAAGGACATTTCAGCTTCTTTGCGCTGCTCAAACGAACGGGCGTAGCTGCGAAAGATATCCTCAGACATCGTGCCTCCGTGACGCCCCCGTCAGCTCTCTACATAGGGAGCAAGTCAGCTCATGCTTACCAAATAGCCTCTCAAATCGGGCGTCCGTATGGAGTTCCCATGTGCGCGGCGCCCGTATCGCCCCAAAACCACGCAGAGAATGCCATGATTTGCGCCGCCCCGCGCGCAGGAACTAAGAAAAAGCAGAACCAGGCGCAGCAACGCTCGTTGCGTTGCCGAAATCCCACGTTGACGTTCGCCTTCGTCAAAACTCTCGATTTTACGCCACCTTAAGCACGTTTGGCGCAGCATCCCGCGCGGGGACGCGTGAGGCGGCAATGAGCGAAAAATCCTGGGTCTTGCGGGGCGTTGATCCCGAATCACGCCAAGCGGCGGAAGCGGAGGCTGAACGCCTCGGCATCAGCCTCGCGGATTATTTGACCAGCCTGTTGACCCAGCCGCCAGAACCGGCGGCTGAAGGCGACGAAACCGAGGCTGCGGACGCCGAATTTGATGCGCTGTTCGCCGCGCCGCCGCCGTCGCGTGAAAATCTCGCCTTCCGGCGCCGCATAGAGGCCCTTGAGCGCCGCCTCGCCAGCGCCATGGGCGGTCTCGACGCCGCCGTGCAGGAACTCGATGCGGCTATGATCGGCGCCTCCGCGCGCTTGGACGAGACCGAAGCCGTCACGGGCGAAACCGCCGAAGCGCTGCGCTACGCCCTTGCCGACACTGGCGCGAACCTCGCCGCTCTGCGCAAACGCCTCACGGATCTGGAAGACGGCGCCGGCGCCCTGAGCGAGTCCAATGACGCGGCACACGCCGATCTTGGCGCGCGCTGCGAGACGCTTGAGCATCGCCTCGCCGAAGTGGATGGCATTGCCCGCGCCGCGGCGGCCGCCGAAACGACGCTCAACGCCGCTTATGGGGCGTTGCAGCAAGCTGTAGCGCAAGATTTTACCACGCTCGTCGATGAGCAGAACGAGCAGCTGGGCAACGCCGTCGATCATATGCGCGGCATCGCCGAAAGCGCCGCACGCGGCGCCGATGAAGCCTCCGCCCGCGCCATAGAAGCGCTGCGCGTTGCGCGGCTTGAGCTTGAACAGCGTTTCACGGGACACGTTGAGAACACACGCGCTTATGTCGATGAAGCGCTTGAAGATGTTCGCTTCGCCGCTTTGGATGCGAGCCGCCGCGCCGATGAAGCCGCCGAAGGCGCCGCCACCGCGCTGCAAACAGTTTGTGAAAACTTCGACCAGCGCCTTTCTGAAGATGCGGCTCATACGCATCAACAGGTTCACTCCGCGCTTGAAGAGATGCGCGCGCTTGCCTACGAGGCGGCGCATCGCGCCGATGAGACCTCTACGCGCGCGTTAGAAACGTTGCGCGCCTCGCGCGAGGCGATGGAAAATCACGTCGCCAACCAGATCGAGGATTTGCGCGAGCGGGTGCACGCGGCTTTCGCCGATACAACCGGCCAGCTTGGTGTTCTGACCGAGCGCATCAGCGATACGGAAAGCGCTATCGTGCGCAGCGCCCAGCAGCTGAACGCGCGCATCATCGACGTCGAAGACAACACACAACGCACGATCGAAGCCGCAACGGACGATCTGCGCGGTGAATTGGGCGCAGCCATCGCCGATATGATGGAGCGCCACCACGCCGAAGCCACGCGTCTGAACCAGACGGATTCGGCCATCGCCGAGACCGCACGCGACATCGCGGCCCTGCGCGCCGCAACCGATGCGCGCCTGACCGAGTTCGGCGAAGAGACGAGCGCGCGCGAGGCGCGGCGCGCCGATCAATTGGATACACGCCTAACCGCGATCCTCGCACGCCTGAACCAGGCCGAGGACGATACCGCGAACGCACGCGACGCGCTGAATGCGGACCTGGTGCGGGTCGAAACCTGCACTTTCGTCGCATTGGAAAAGCTCGCTCAGGACATCGCCACGACCAGCGGCGCGCAGCAAAGTGCGGCCGAGCAAAGCCATGCCGTGCTTGAAGCCGGCCTGTCGGAAAGCCGCGATCAGATTTCTGGCGTCATGGCGCGCCTGCGCCTGTTCGACACCGCCCGTCACGACGCCGAGCAAACCCTCGCCGCGATGAAGGATGAGATCGCCGGGCTCGCCGCCGCATCGCTGCAGACAGAAACCACCCGCCAAGCGCTCGCCGCGCTGGAAGCGCGGGTTGAACACGATCTGGCCGATCTGCGCACGCGCTCCGATAGCGCGCTCCGTGAATTGCAGTCCGGCCTCGCCGCCCTCTCATCCAACCGCCCCGCCGATGAAGGCTTGGCGCAAAAGCTCGACGAAACCCGGGCGCGCATCTCGGCGAACGAAGGCAAAACCGCCGAAGCGCTTGAGCGCATGCACGGCCTTATGAGCCGCGTGAGTGCACAAAACGCCGACATCTCGGAGCAAACCGAAGAGCGGCTAAACCAGCTTGAGCAAGCGCTCGCCGCCGCCGGCAGCGAACTCTCGGGCCCGGAAACGGCGCTTGAGATGAACGAACGTCTGGCCGGGTTTGAGCGCCGCCAGGCTGACGCGCTCGACAGCGTGCGCGAAGCGCTTTCGCAATTCATCAATGATTGCGACCGGCGCCTCGGAGACATCGAGCAACACGCCGGCGCCGCCGCGCTTACCGATGAAATGCTGATCGCCAGCGCCATCGAGTCGCGGCTGACCGCTCTCGAGCAAAGCGATACGACGAACCAGCTCGAAACCATGCGCCGGCGCTTCGAGGACCGTGTCATGGCGCTGGAAAGCCGCAGCATCCGCGCGCTAGAGCAAGTGGCCGAAACAGTCGCGCATATCGAACGGCGCTTCACTCAGGACGGCGAAGGCGAAGCGCTGGCGAACAGCGCCTAGCACAGCTAGCCGACAGCCCTATCCATAGGGAAATCTTGATCTGAGCCTTCGGAGCTTTGATCTTCTTCCCGGCAAAGCAGCGCGTTCGCCGTATCCATGGCGCGCAGCGCCGCTTCCTGCGCAAGCGCGATCAGCCGCGCGCGCCAAGCCCCAGGACCGCGGATCACACCGGTTTCCACGGCACGGATCATTGTATCGTCGGCAAGCCCCAGCGCAGCCGCAAGCTCGGTGCGCCAATGCGCGCCGTAAAGCGCGCGTCCCGCGCCCACGAGCTCTTCTGGCTCGAGAGGAGGAAATCCAGCCTCGCCCATGAAAGCAACGCAAACACAATCCTGGTTAGGAAGTATTTGACGCCGCTGATACAAATGCAAAAAACCGCGAAGATTGTAGGTGTGTTTGCGTCACGGCTGGCTTGCGCGCCGGCTCATGTGTCATAGCGGGACACCAAAGAAAGGCGCGCCCATGTCTGAAATGGACGATCTAGCCGAGATCCTCACACTCGAACCGATCGAGGTGAACCTGTTTCGCGGCCGCTCGCCGCCGCGAACGCTCGAGCGGATCTATGGCGGACAGGTCGTCGCGCAGGCTTTAGCCGCCGCCTATCAAAGCGTCGAAGACCGCATCTGCCATTCGCTGCAATGCTATTTTATCCGGCCCGGCGATCCCAAACAGCCTGTGCTCTATCAGGTCGAGCGCTCGCGCGACGGCGGCAGCTTCTCCACGCGGCGCGTCTTGGCGATCCAGAAAGGTGAGCAAATCTTCAACATGGCTTGCTCGTTCCAAAAGCCCGAGCAAGGCTTCGACCATCAAAGCACGATGCCAGATGTGCCCGGCCCTGCAGAGGTCACGCCCGAACTAGAACGGTTCAAAGCCTCCATCCCGCCCGGCCATCAATGGCTTACATTGCTGGAGCGGCGGCCGATTGAAATCAGACCCATAGATCCCGTTTCTGTCGAAGCGCCCGAGCCGGCGCCGGCCGAACAAAAAGTCTGGTTTCGCGCGCGCGCAACGCTCAGCGACGATATCGCGCTCAACCAAATCGCGCTGGCTTACGCTTCTGACTATGCCCTGCTGACCACAGGCATGCGGCCGCACGCGGTCTCATTATTTGCAAACGTACAAACAGCGAGCCTGGATCACGCGGTCTGGTTCCACCGCCCCTCCAATCTCGCCGATTGGCACCTCTATGTGATGGACAGCCCATCTGCCTCCGGCGCGCGTAGCTTCAATCGCGGCTTGATCTATCGCCATGACGGCGTGCTGGTCGCATCAACCGTGCAGGAAGGTTTGATGCGCCAGCGCTAAGCAGGACAGGAGAAACGCATGGCCAAAGCTCTTGCTGGCAAAGTCGCGCTTGTCGCCGGCGCCTCTTCAGGCATCGGCGAAGCCGCCGCGCTCGCGCTCGCAGAAGCCGGGGCGAGCGTCGCCATCTCGGCGCGGCGCAAGGAGCGCCTGGAAGACCTCGCCAAGAAGATCGAAGCGGCCGGCGCAAAGGCGCTCATTTTGGCCGGCGACGTGGCCGAGGAGAGCTTTGCCCTCGGCATGGTCGAGCAAACCGTCCAAGCATTCGGCCGGCTCGACATTCTGATCAATTCCGCCGGCATCATTCGCCCCAGCGAAGTTGAAACCGGTTCACCCGCCGATTGGCGCCACGTGTTCGACGTCAATTTGCATGGCACGTTCTACGCCTGCCACGCCGCCATCCCGCACATGCGCAAACAAGGCGGCGGCGACATCATCAACGTTTCTTCGAACGCCGCGCGCCGCGCCGTGAAAGTGTTCAATTCCTATTCCGCGACCAAGAACGCCCTCAACGCCTTCACCGACGCGCTGCGCCAGGAGGTCGGCGGTTACGGCATTCGCGTGTGCGTGATCATGCCGGGCGCCACCGCCACCGAAGTCGCCGACTCCATCCCCGATGCGAACATGCGCAGCGCCATGCAGCACCACACGCACAAGGACGGCGCCATGATGCCCGCCGACATCGCCGCCGCCATCCTCTTCACTTTGACTCTGCCGTCGCGCGCCAATGTCAGCGAAATCCTGATCCGGCCCACGATTGACGTGACGCCGACATGAGCCGCGCCCTTCTAAGCGTTTAAGAAAGTGCCGCGCCGCCTATCCCAGCGGCGCCTTGGAGCGGGCGATGAGATTCGAACTCACGACCCCAACCTTGGCAAGGTTGTGCTCTACCCCTGAGCTACGCCCGCATCCTGGGTGCCGCCGGAGCAAGTCCGGGGCTGAGGGGCGCTCATATCGCAGAGCGGCGGCGCAGACGCAAGGGGCCGCAGCGCACTGAGCGGATCGCCCTGCAGATCCTTGCAATCATTGGCCCCCGGCCGGCGCGCCGGCCTCCTGTGGCAAAGCGAGGGCGATCAGCCCGGAGCCGATTCCGCCCCGCCCCTCACCGCCGCGCTGAGCGCCGCTGCTGATCAGGAGAATCTGGCGGCCGCTCTCAGGCGCGCTGAAGGACATGGGCGGCGCCGATGAAGGCGCGCGGATGGACCAGACCTCCCTGCCGCTGCCGGCGTCGTAGGCGCGCAAAATCCCGTCCATGGCGCCTGCGACAAAAACCAGCCCGCCAGCGGTAAGCGTCGGCGCGGCGAAATTCGGCGTGCCCATCAGGATCGGCAGGTGCGATTGCAGGCCAAGCGGGCCGACGCCAGCCGCCGTTCCCAGCGGCACGCTCCACCGTAGCGCGCGCGTGTTGAGATCAAGCACAGCCAGGCGCCCATAGGGCGGCTCCTGACACGGCGCAAACAGAGGGGACATGAAATTAGGGCGCGTCATCGCAAACGGCGCGCCCAATTGCGGGTAGGTCGACAACGCTTCAAGGAAGCCGCCAGCGCTTGGCCGGCTGTCGAACTCATCACGCGAAATGACGGAATTATAGTCGGCGACATGCATCGTCGTGACCGCGACGAAACCTTGTTCGGGATCGACGCTCACGCTGCGCCAATTGATGGCGCCAGTGCTGCCGGGATATTGGACGCTCGCCGGGGCCGCGGGCGGTGTGAATTCGCCGTCATAGCGGGCGCGGCGAAATTGCGTGCGGCACCACATCTGATCCAGCGGCGTGATCCCCCACATATCGCGCTCACGCAGCGCGTCGCCGGCGAGCGAGGGAAAGCCCGTCGTATAAGGCTGCGTCGGCGCAGTATAATCCTCGCCCAAGGCGCCTTGCGGCACGGCGCGTTCTTCGACCGCATCAATCGGCGCCCCCGTGCGCCGATCCAGCACGAATATCTGGCCGCGCTTGGTTGGCACGATCAGCGCCGGCACGCTGCCATTCGCGGTGTTCAGATCGACGGCGATCGGCGGCGTGGCGAGATCATAATCCCAGATGTCGTGGCGCACGGTCTGGAATGACCAGCGCACGGCGCCACTGGCGACATCAATGGCGACAAGCGCGGAGCTGAAGCGCTCGATGCTCTCGCTGCGCCCGGCGCCGTAATTGTCAGGCGCGCTGTTGCCCATCGGCAAAAAGACCAATCCCAAATCTTCATCGCCGGCGAAGATCGACCAGGCGTTGGGCGCGTTGTGCGTGTAGGTCTCGCCCGGCGCCGGCGCGCCGGTGTGATCGGGGCGGCCCGCATCGAACGCCCAGCGCAGGGCGCCGGTGGTGACGTCATAGCCGCGTACAACACCCGACGGCGTTTCCGGCGAGGCCGTATCTGAGACGAAATGCCCGATCACGGCGACGCCGTTCACAATGGTCGGCGGCGATGTATTCATCACAACGCCGCGTCCATATTCGCCAAGGCCCTGCTTCAGATCGACTGAGCCGGATTCGCCGAAATCCTCGCACGCTTGGCCGGTCTCGGCGTCGATCGCCATCAGACGCATATCGGCGACGCCCCACACGATGCGGCTCTTGCACACCTGCGCTTCCGGCGTCTCCGCGTAAGCGAGGCCGCGGCACACCGCGAAATTCAGCTGGCTCATATCGAGCTGCGGATCGAACACCCACAATTCGCGCCCGGTTTCCGCATCGAGCGCGGCGACGCGATGTCCGCTAAGACACGTATAAACGCGTCCATTCGCCATGAGCGGCGTTGCGGCGCCGCCGGCGCTGCCGCTCTCCGGCTGATAGCGCCACGCCACTTGCAGCTGATCGACTGTGTCCGCGTTGATCTCGCTCAGCGGCACATAGCGATCCCCCGCTAGCGTGCGCCCCCAAACGCGCCATTCGGATGGCGCATCGGCTCGCGCGGCCGCACGCGCCGGTTCGAGATTGGGCATGGCCAATTGCGCTGACACCACAGCCGCCGCGAACACAAGCAGCGTCGCCACAATGGGCCCGCCCATCCACCATGCGTTTGCGTGGCCGGTGAATTTGCGAACGCCCGGCGTCAGGAACAACAAGCCGAGCACAAGCGGCCCGATCAGGCGCGGCGCCAACGCCCAACCATCGAGACCGGCTTCCCACAAGCTCCAGACCAGCGTGACAATCAGCAACGCGGAAAAACAAATCACCGCGCGCTTGTCGCCGCGAAACAGGAAGAACACCGTAGCCAGCGTCGCAAGGCCGGCGGCGATGTAGTACCAAGAGCCGCCGAGTGCGGCCAAGCTGAAGCCGCCCGCCGCGAGATACAAACCGATCGGCGTCAGCAATAAAGCCAGCGCCCACGCTGAAATACGACCCTTCTTACGTTCCGCCACGTGCTTGTCCCCGCGCTATTTTACGTCCGCCCGCGGGCTGTGTGACGCAAACTCTGGTCATTGATGTGTCAGCATGGCTATTCGCCAGGCTCGGCCTTGCGCGGCGGTTTCAGGCGGCGGCGATTGATATGGCTTTCCGGCGCTGCATAACCTTCCGGCGTGCGGCCGCGAAAATAATCGCGCTGCCAGCCATGCTTCACCGCATCGCTTTCCTTGTCGCCGAGCTTATTGAGAAAATTAGTTCGGCTTTCGCCCCACGCTTCGTACTGCTTCTTCAAATCCGGATCGTCATGAATCGATTTGATGATCGGCTGCGTCGCATCCATCTCTTCATGCGGCACCGGGAAGATGAAGCAGAACGGCTCGCCCTTCTTGAACTGGATCATGCCGGGGCGCGTGAAGCGATAATTCATCGTGAAGGGGAACGGGAGCCAATAGGTTTCCACTACGCCCGTCAGCGGTTGAATGCCGTCCTTGATCACGTTCGGCGGCCCGCCGACCCACAAATCCCAGCCCGGCTCGGTGCGAAACAAATAGCCGGTGTGAAACGTCAGCACGCCGCCGGAAAAGTGCGAGACGGCCCAGCGGTCGAGCAACGCGCGCGGGGTATCGTCATCGGGATCGAGGCGGATGTCCTCGATGCGCGGCCCGCCATTCCATGTCGCCGTGAAAGACACCGGCGAGAGCAATTGCCAGCCGGTCGTGTTCGCCACCACCAGCGGCAGGCATCGATACGGATGGCGATCGGAGAAGCGATCCATCCACTCGCGGTCCGGGCCGCCGGGCACGAGCTCCGCCGCTTGCGGATCGACTTGATAACAAGTGAGTTTCATCGCGCCTTCCCTAAACGAAGGGCGCTGCGCCCGCCAAGCCCATGCGGGCCGCTAGCTCTGTTTCGGGCGCGGCGGGGCCAATCGGCGCTTGGAAATATGATCTTCCGCCGCCGCTTCCCCGCGCAGCGTCTTCCCCTGGAAGTAGGTGCGCTGCCAGCCTTGCGCGGCGGCTTCCGGATCACCCGCCTGCACCCGCGCCTGAAACTCCGAACGCCCCTGCACCCAGGCGCGCGTCTCCGCCTCGACGTCCGGATCTTCTGAAAGCGCGCGAATTTCCGGTTCACACGCATCGATCGCCGCATGCGGCACTGGCATGATCATACAAAACGGCTCGCCGGCTTCGAACGAGATCGTGCCAGGCGCTGTAAACCGCCAATTCATCGTGAAGGGATGCGGCAGCCAGCTGGTTTCGACGATTCCAGTGAGCGGCTGAATGCCGTGCTTGATCCAATTGGGCGCGCCGCCGACCCACATATCCCAGCCCGGCGCAGTGCGAAAAAGATAGCCGGGATGAAACGTGATCACGCCGCGCGCGAACATGGATTGCACGAAGCTGCGGTGTACATCTCCTTCCGAACGGATCTCAATGTCGGACTGGCGCGGCCCGCCATTCCAGGTGGCGCTGAACGGCGCCGGCGTCAGGATTTCCCAGCCGGTGCAATTGGCGATGGTGAGCGGCAGGCAGCGATAGGCGTGGCGCTGGGTGAACTCATCCATCCAGGCGCGTTCGGCCCGGCCGGGGCGGATTTCCGCCGGTTGTGACTGCAGCGGGTAGCAGGTCAGCTTCATCTGCGATTTATACGGCGGAATGAGCGCACCGCCACACTCGCCTCGATTTGACGCCGACGCCCTGTTCACGCGCTTCGACGCGCTGGGCCTTGCCCATAACACACGGCGCCACCCTCCTGTCTTCACCGTCGAGGACGGCGCCGGGATCAAGGCGCAAATGCCGGGCGGCCACACCAAGAACCTGTTCCTCAAGGATAAAAAGGGCGCGCTCTACCTCATCTCCGCCATCGCCGAGACGCGCATCGACCTCAACGCCGTCTCCAAGGCGATCGGCGCGGCGCGTTTCAGCTTCGGCTCGGCCGAGCTGCTTTTGCAGCATCTGGGCGTCACGCCAGGATCGGTCACCGTTTTCTCGGTGATCAACGATGCCGGCCACAATGTGCGCTTGATCCTGGATGAAGCATTGTTCGCGCATGATCCGGTCAATTTTCACCCGCTGCGGAATGACGCAACCACCGCCATGAGCCCCGCCGACATGTTGAAATTCGTCCGCGCGGCGGGTCATGAGCCGCTACGCATCGCCTTTGACGCCGCAGGCGCCCCAAGTTTGCCCCAAGTTGATTGAACCCGGCGCCGCTCCGGCCCATTTAGACAAGTGAACTATAGAGGTCGCGAATGAGCTTTTACCTGGATGGCGCTGCGCCGCCCCAATCCGATGTCGTTATTGAGGGTACCGATCAGGGCTTCATGACCGACGTGATCGAGGTGTCCCGCACGACGCCCGTCATTGTTGATTTCTGGGCGCCCTGGTGTGGCCCATGCAAGCAGCTTGGCCCGCCGCTCGAAAAAGCCGTGCGTGACGCCGGCGGCAAAGTGCGGCTTGTGAAGATCAATATCGATGAAAACCCCGCCATCGCCGGCCAGCTTGGCGTGCGCTCCATTCCCGCCGTGTACGCCTTCTCTGACGGCCAGCCGGTCGATGGCTTCATGGGCGCGGTGCCGGAGAGTCAGCTCAAACTGTTCGTTGACCGGCTCGTCGGCGCGGGCGCGGCTGAAGACATCGAAGAATTGCTGAAGCAGGCGCAGGAAAGCCTCGCGCTCGGCGATAGCGGCGGCGCGGCCCAAGCTTTCGCCGCGGCGCTGCAAATCGACCCGGCCAACACCAAGGCGATTGCCGGCATGGCGCGGCTCTATCTGAGCGCTGGCGATGCCGATCAGGCGCGCGCCGTGCTCGACATGGCGCCGGAAGATAAAAAGAACGATGCCGATATTGCCGGCGTCCGCGCCGCGCTTGAGCTGGCCGATTCCGCAGGCGATGCGGGCGACGCAGGTGAACTCGCGCAAAAGGTCGCTGCAAATCCCGACGATTTGCAGGCGCGCTTTGATCTTGCGGAATCGCTCTCCGCGCGCGGCGATCTCGAAGGCGCCAGCGAGCAGTTGCTCGCCATCATCTCCAAGCAGCGCGATTGGAACGAAGACGCCGCGCGGTTGCAGCTGCTGAAGATTTTCGAGGCTGCGGGCCTCGCCTCCGAACTCGCGAAGCAGGGGCGCCGCAAGCTTTCGGCGATTCTTTTTTCATGAGCGCATTCGGCTATCGCCGTCCGCAAGATTTACCGCAAACGCTCCCGCTGTTTCCGCTGGAGGGGGCCGTGCTCTATCCGCGCAGCGTTTTGGCGCTCAACGTGTTTGAACCGCGCTATCTCAACATGGTCGACGATGCACTCGCCAGCGAGCGGCTGATCGGCATGATTCAGCCAGCTATCGGCGAAGAAAACGAACCCGTGCCGCAATTGGCCGATGTCGGCACGGCAGGGCGCATCACCTCGTTCACCGAAGCCGATGACGGCCGCTATCTCATTTCGCTGACCGGCATTTGCCGTTTCCATCTCGGCGGCGAGCTCGATTCCGGGCTGCCGTATCGTCAGGCTCTAGTGACTTTTGAAGATTTCGCCGGAGATTTCGGCGCGGCCAATGATGGCGGCATCGACCGCGCGCAGCTTCTGCGCTCGTTGAAAACCTACGCGGCGCTGCACGGCTTCAATGTCGATTGGGACTCGGTGGAAACCGTGCCCACGGAAACCATGGTCAACGCCGCCGCGCAAATGTGCCCGTTCGATCCCGCGGCCAAGCAAGCGCTGCTGGAATCCTACTCGCTTGAAGAGCGCGCTAAGGGCCTCATCGCACTGCTCGAATGGGACAATGCCGCCGATGATGACGATCGCCCAGGCTCGTTGCAATGAACGATCCTGACCCAAAATTGCTTGAGGTGCTGGTCTGCCCGCAGACGCGCTCGGCGCTGCGCTATGACCGCGAACGGCGCGAACTGATCAGCGACAGCGCGCGCCTCGCCTATCCGGTGCGTGACGGCGTACCCATCATGTTGATCGACGAAGCCCGGGAATTGGGAGCGGATGAATGAGTGCTGCACAGACAATCCGTTCCGAAGCGCAACCCTGGCCGAGCGATCTCGTGTTCGAACGCGCCAGCAAGGTGCTGCACATCGCCTTCGATGACGGCGCTAAATTCGACATTCCGTTTGAATTGCTGCGAATCGAAAGCCCAAGCGCGGAAAATAAAGGCCATGGCGGACAGGCGCCGCCGCCCGTGACGGGCAAGGCCAATGTCGGCATTGTGCGCGTCGAACCCGTGGGCCGCTACGCTGTGCGCATCGTGTTCGATGACGGCCACGACACCGGGCTTTATTCGTGGGATCTGCTCTACGATCTCGGCGCCAACAAAGATAAGCACCTGCGCGTCTATCGCGAAACGCTGGCCCAGCGCGCGCTTAGGGATGAGGCGTGAGCGCCCTGCGCTCTAGCCAAACAATGACAATCGACACAGCCAGAAACACCAGCGCCGTATAAAACAGCGCGCCGCCATCGGTCGGTAAATTCATGCCGTCGATTTCCGCCACGCTGCGCCCATCCTGCAGCAATTGTGTCAGCCGTCCCATCTCTGGAATCTGCACGCCCAGCCACGGCGAAAGGTGAAAGCCGATCGCGCTCAAGGTAATGAAGCCCGCGAGCAACGCGCCGAGCAATCGCGTCACGGGTATTATGAGCAGGATCGCAGCGAGCATCTCGCCAATCCCGGTAAGATAGCGCAGCTCAGGCTCAAACAAACCGATATGCGAGCGCCCTTCGATCAGCGCAAAAATCGGATTGGGCGAAGGCCCCAGAAATTTGGGCAAACCCACCATAATTACGAGGGCGGCCGCGAATCCGAGTGCGAGCACCCAACTGATGATGCGGTCGATCTTCATCGCCTGTTCCGATCCTCCCATCAGAGCCTTCACCCTAAGTCTTTCGTCCTGACGCGGTTTTTTGTTACAAATCCCCTTCTTGCAAATCACCGGCGCCGGCATGAAACCGGCGCGCAACCTGCGACGTAGAACTAGACATGATGCTCCGCCGCCTTTTCCTCGCTCTCGCCGTCATCGCTCTCGCGCCAGCTTTTGCGCACGCGCAGCAAGACCAGCCGCGCCGCATCGAGACCGCCATTTTCGCCGGCGGTTGCTTCTGGTGCATGGAACACGACATGGGCGCCATTCCCGGCGTCATCGATGTGATGAGCGGCTATACGGGCGGGCGCTCACGCAATCCCAGCTATTACGATCACGAAGGCCATTACGAAGCCGTGCGCGTGCGCTACGACGCCAACCGCATTTCTTACGCGCAATTGCTTGAGCGCTATTGGCCGCTGACCGACCCCACCGACAATGGCGGTCAATTCTGCGACCGCGGTTCGTCTTATCGCCCCGCCATCTTCGTCACCGAACAGCAACGCCCGATCGCCGAGGCCTCGCTTGCGGCTCTGCGCGAAAGCGGGCGCGTCAATGGCCGCATCATCACGCCGATCCTGCCGGTCTCACATTTCACCGACGCGGAAGAATATCACCGCGATTATGCGCGCCGGAATCCTGGCCAATATGCACGCTACCGCACCGGTTGCGGCCGCGATGCGCGTCTGCGCGAAGTGTGGCCGAGGCCGCGGCGCTAGCAACGCCGCAATAATCTACGGTTTGGTAGTTTTGTGTTTGCGCGCGGTTTCCATGCCGTGATCGTAACCGATCTGGTACGGCGTCATGCCGGCTGGAATCGGACGCGCGAGAAAGCGCGGCAGTTCAGCGCCATCGCCAACGACTGAGCGCCACCCTTCCGTGAAGCCTTCATGATACGTGCCGATGCCTTGCTTCTTCATGCGCAATGCTCCCGGCGCTCAATCTATCCGATTGCCTACGCACCTCAATCGCTGAGCATTGAACGCCGCAATGTGTTGCGTTAAGAGCACCGTGTTTTCGGGGAGTAGCCGTCCGCGCCGCAGCGGAGCCTTACGTCAACACACTTGGATTTCGGTCCATGGCGCAGGCGGCGAGTCTGAGTAGGGCTCGAATTGGCGAGACCGACAACGCCCGCAGCCGGCTTTGGGGCCGATGGCGGCGGCGCGTTGTCGTGTCAGTCGCGCCGGCCCCCTAAGGTTATCATGGACACTGTTCTCATTTCCGCCGCGATGGTGGCGATTGCCGAGATCGGCGACAAAACACAGCTTCTCGCGATTGTTTTGGCCGCGAGGTTTCGCAAACCCGTTCCAATCATTTTGGGCATTCTCGCAGCCACGCTGCTCAATCACGCCGCCGCCGCATCCATCGGCTATTTCATTGCGCACTGGCTCAGCGGGCAAACGTTTCAAATCGCCGTCGGCGTCGCCTTCATAGCCATGGCGGCCTGGGCGCTGATCCCCGACAAAGACGATGACGCAGGCGCCAGCCGTTCGCACGGCGGCATTTTTCTCACCACGCTCATCGTCTTCTTCCTGGTGGAGATCGGCGACAAGACGCAGATCGCCACCTCTTTGCTCGCCGCGCGCTTTCAAGACATCGCGCTGGTTACGCTCGGCACGACAATCGGCATGATGGCGGCGAATGTGCCTGCCGTGTTTCTCGGCGAAGCTGTGACACGGATCGTTCCGCTCAAATACGTACGCATGGCGGCGGCGGCCGTGTTCGCGCTGATCGGCGTGTTCGTGATCCTCGCGGCGCTGAATAGCGCCTGACGCTCAAGCCGCGAGACTTTCGCCTTTCAGCAATTTCGGCAGATCGCCGGCCGCGCCGCCCGCATATTTCATGAAGAAGCGCCGCGCCGGCCCGGCCGCGTTCACCGCCGCCAAACCGATGCGGCGCGCGGCGCGCAGCGGCGTGATGGAATTGGAAAACATCTTGTCGAAAAATTCCATGCCGAGCGCCATCGACACATTGTCGAAGCGGCGCCAGCGCTGATAGCGCTCCAGCGCCGAGACATCGCCCGCATCGAGCCCCACCGCCATCGCATCGCAAACGCACTCGGCCAAAGCCGCGCAATCTTTTAAGCCCAGGTTCAAGCCTTGCCCGGCGAGCGGATGAATGCCGTGCGCCGCATCGCCGGCCAAAGCCACGCGCGCATCGATCATGCGTTCAGCAAGCTGCAAGGAAAGCGGATAGCCGAAGCGCGGGCCCTCCAACGAAAGCGCGCCGAGGAAATCGCCGAAGCGCAAACGCAACTCAGCGAGAAAATCCGCTTCCGGCATTTTCAACAATGCTTCCGCCGCCGCGCGCGGTTCAGCCCACACAATATTCGAACGCTCGCCCGTCAGCGGCAAAATCGCGAACGGGCCATTGGGCAAAAAATATTCGTGCGCCACGCCTTCATGCGAAAGCTCATGTTGGATCGTCGCGACAATCGCCGTCACCGGATAATCCCAGCCGATCGTGCGCACGCCTGTCGCGTTCCGTACAAAAGAGCGCCGCCCATCGGCGCCGACGAGCAGGGGCGCGCGCAAGCGGCGCCCATCGGCGAGCGTCGCCGTCACGCTGACAGCATCGCGTTCTATCCCCGCCACCGACATCGGCTGGATCATCCGGATCGAGCTTTGCGCGCGCACCGCCGCATCGAGTGCGGCGCGCACATGCCGCGCCTCCAGCATCAAGCCGAGCGGCTCACCGTCTTCGCCCAGCTCCGCGCCATCAAAATGCAGGTGCAGCGGCGAGGGCCCGCCGCGCCGTCCGGGCCCGGCCACCTCGCCATCGGTGACCATGATCTGGCGAATCGGCTGGGCGACCGGCTCCAGCGCATCGGCCAGGCCCAGCGCGCGCCACATCCGAAACGAAGAGAAAGCGATCGCAAAGGCGCGGCCATCGAAGCTTGGAGCCAATGTTTCCGAAGGCTTAGAGGCATCGACCAGCAAAACGGAGGCCCCGCCCTGATCGAGCGCCAGCGCCAGCGTCTGCCCTACTGGGCCGCCGCCGCTCACGATCACGTCGGCGTCAAAACCATTGCTCATGGCTAACGATATGCCGCCGCGAGAAAGCCGTCGATGCGGTCTCAGCGCGCAAGCTCGAGGCAATGGCGCCTATTTTTTAATCGCACGGGTTGCGGTGCACAATTTATGGGCCCGCTCTCCTTGCTCCAAAGGCCCCGCGCCCGGCCAATCCCTTCCGGTCTTTAAGGATCATTCCGGCCACATGGGAGCGGGGAAATGAAATTGTGGAAGACAATTGGGCTCGCGGGCGCGGCGATGGTCGCCGCTGTCGCGTTGGGCATAGCGGCGCCAGAGATGGCGTTCGCGCAAGATGCGGCGGCGCCTGCCGCCGAAATGGCGGCGCCTGTGGAAGCAGCGCCGGAAGAAATCGCGCCGGTTGAGGCCGTGGAAGAAGCGCCGGCTGAAGAAGTGGCGGCGATTCAAGAGAAGGGCGACATCGCCTGGATGATCATGGCGACCATTCTGGTCGTCGCGATGATCATTCCCGGCCTTGGCCTGTTCTATGGCGGTCTCGTACGCGCCAAGAACATGCTGTCGGTGCTGATGCAGGTTTCAACCTGCGCCATGATCGGCATGATCTGCTGGGCGCTGTGGGGCTACTCGCTGGCCTTTGGCACCGGCTTCGAGGACGGGCCGCTTGCGCCATTCCTCGGCGGTTTGAACCAGTTCTTCCTGGCTGGGATAACCATCGATAGCGAAGCCGCCACCTTCACGGACGGCGTCGTGATCCCGGAATTCCTGTTCATCGCCTTCCAAATGACGTTCGCGGCCATCACCGCGGCGCTCGTTCTGGGTTCTGTCGCTGAGCGGATGAAATTCGCGGCCGTGGTCGTGTTCTCGGTGCTGTGGCCGATCCTTTCCTACTATCCGATCGCGCACATGGTTTGGGCCGGCAACGGCTTCCTGTTCGAGATGGGCGCCATCGACTTCGCGGGCGGCACCGTCGTTCACATCAATGCCGGCGTCGCCGGTCTGGTGGGCGGCATCCTGCTTGGCCACCGTTCGGGCTACAAATCTGAGCCCTGGCCGCCGCACTCGCTGACGATGACCTATATCGGCGCTGCGCTGCTGTGGGTTGGCTGGTTCGGCTTCAACGCTGGTTCCAACCTGGAAGCCACCAGCGGCGCCGTTCTGCCGGTGATCAACACCCTGCTCGCGACCGCGTCTGCTGGTTTCGCCTGGATCCTCACGGAATGGATCACCAAGGGCAAGCCGAGCATGCTCGGCCTGGCTTCAGGCGTCATCGCCGGCCTCGTGGCCATCACCCCGGCTTGCGGCACCATCGGTCCGATGGGCGCCATCATCCTGGGTCTCGTGGCCGCGCCGATCGCCGTGATCTTCTGCTCGGTGATCAAGAAAGCGCTGAACTATGACGACAGCCTCGATGTCTTCGGCATCCACGGCGTGTGCGGCATCGTCGGCGCCATCGGCACCGGCATCCTCACCGCCCCCGGCCTCGGCGGGATCGGCGATGCGGAATACGACCTCGTCGGCCAAACAACCACGCAAGCGGTTGCGGTTGGCGTGTCATTCGTCTGGGCGGCCGTTGCCAGCTTGATCGTGTTCGTTGTCCTCAAGGCCATCGGCCTGCGCGCTTCGAAGGAAGCGGAAGAAGAGGGTCTGGACATCATGGAGCACGGCGAACGCGCCTATCATCCGTAACTAGACTCCCTGTGAGCCTTTGGGCGCGGTCAGCAATGACCGCGCCCTTTTTCTTTGCGGCTCACTTCCAGAGAGAAGCGGCGTTTCTCAGTTCAAACCCGCCGGTTTTTCCCCGCGCAGATGCGCCGTGCCTTCGGCGCCGGCGACAAGCGCGGGTTTATCGGTCGGCGTTTCCAGCCGCAGATAGGAAAGCGCGAGCGTCTTGATGCGCCAGCGCCCGTCCTTCTTCTCATAGGTTTCCAGATAATGGCCCCAGCCATGGTTCTGGCTGCCATCTTCCCAGATGTTGAAATCCTCTAGCGCCCACACGCCGGTCGCGGTCGTCGCACTGGTGAGATCGATCTCGGGATTGTGGCCGTGATGTACGCTCTGCACGATCTTGAGACTGCTGCCATAAGCGCGGAACGCTTCGCGTCCCTCAATCAACGGCCCGTGCGCCCGGCGCAGATCGACGACAATGTCCTCGGCGAAGCAGGCGGCGTACAAATCCCAATCCTTGCTGTCGAGCGCCCTGAAATAGCGCGCCTTCAGCTTCTTGATTTCCTCTACATCGTCCATGTCCGCCGCCTCCCTTTTGTTTGCGCGCGCGGAGTTTCGCACGCGATCCAATACCGCAATGCAGGCGATTTTCGCTGTGAAACAAAGGTTGCGCGCTGTTCACACAATTTAATCAGCGCCGCGTTCACGCAAATGAATGCGTTGGTAACCCCGTTCCTGGGTTAAAATAAACGCCTCGTTTACCGGGAAAGCCAAGAGTCCCCCGCAAGAGCGGCGGATTGATTTCGCTGCGGAGCGAGCGCCCAGTTTACATGACGGACGAAACCTACGCCCGCGAGGGGAGAAGCCCCTCTTTCACCACCTCAAGCGCCGCGCGTGTGGCCTTGAAGCGCGCCACGCTGTCTGTGGGCGCGGCCATTTTCGGCGCCTACGGCCTTGGCGCCGTCATTACCTATTCGCCTGAGGACCCGAGCCTCAACGTCGCCGCCGACGGTCCCGCGCACAATCTGTTCGGCGCGCCCGGCGCGGTGCTGGGCGATCTCGCCATACAAATCCTGGGCGCGGCCGCCCCGCTGGCCATGGGCGCCATTCTCGCCGCCGGCGTGCTGCGCATCGCCCGCAAGCAGCTGGTCGTGCGCATCAACGGCCGGCGCATCCTGTTCGCATCGCTAGGCGTCATGCTGCTTGCCGCCGCCGCCTCCACCATTCCGACCCCGGAAGGATGGCCGCTCGCCGCCGGCTTTGGCGGCCTGGTCGGCGACGGATTATCCGGCCTCATCGCCGGGCTGGCCTCCGCGCCTGGCCTGCCATTCCCGCACGTGCTGACCGGCCTGGTCTGCGCGGTCGCCGGCGTGCTCGCGATCGGCTGGTCGTTCCAGATCCGCACCGAGGATGTCCGCACCGCCGCCACCGCCGCGCGCCGCGCCGCCGTCGGCTCGGCCTCCGCCACACAGCGCGCCATCGGCTACGTCTCGGAAAAGACCCGCCGCCCCGAAACCGAGGACGAATATTACGAGCGCCCGGCGCTGGAACAGCGCGCCCCCGCGCCGCGTCCACGTCCGCGCCCGGCCCCGCGCGAGCGTGCGCCCGAACCGGCAGCCGCCGCACCGCGTCAGCGCGCCCCCGCGGCGCCGAAGCCGCAAAAGCGCGAGCGCCAGCACGCATCCATTCTGTTTGGCGGCGATTTCGATCTGCCGGAAACCGATCTGCTCGCCACCCCGAAGCAGCGCGTCACGCAAACCGACGCGCAGACGCTGCACGCCATGAGCCGTCAGCTTGAGGGCGTGCTGGCCGATTTCGGCGTGCAGGGCGAGGTGCTCTCCGCGCGGCCCGGCCCTGTGGTCACACTGTTTGAGTTCGAGCCCGCCGCCGGCGTCAAATCCTCGCGCGTCATCGGCCTTTCCGACGACATCGCCCGCACCATGAACGCCACCGCCGCGCGCGTGGCCGTCATTCCGGGCCGCAACGCCATCGGCATCGAGCTGCCCAACGACAAGCGCGAGACGGTTTACCTGCGCTCGCTGCTCGATTCCTCATCCTTCGCGGGCGTGCAGGGCGATCTGCCGCTCGGCCTCGGCGAGACCATCGAAGGCGACCCCTTCGCCGCCGACCTCACCAAGATGCCTCACCTGCTCATCGCCGGCACCACCGGCTCGGGCAAATCGGTCGGCATCAACGCGATGATCCTGTCGCTCTTGTACCGCCATACGCCGGACGAGTGCCGCTTCATCATGATCGACCCCAAGATGCTCGAACTCAGCGTCTATGAGGGCATTCCGCACCTGCTGCATCCGGTCGTCACCGATCCCAAGAAAGCCGTCGTCGCGCTGAAATGGGTCGTGCGCGAGATGGAAGACCGTTACCGCCGCATGTCCAAGCTCGGCGTGCGCAACATCAACGGCTACAACGACCGCGTCTCCGAAGCGCTCGAGCGCGGCGAGAAGCTCGAACGCACCGTGCATGCCGGCTTCGATCCCAGCTCCGGCGAGCCGATCTACGAAACCCGCGAGTTGCCGCTCGAACCCATGCCGTACATTGTCGTCGTCATCGACGAAATGGCCGATCTGATGATTACGGCCGGCAAGGAAATCGAAGCGGCGGTGCAGCGTCTGGCGCAAATGGCGCGCGCGGCCGGCATTCACGTCATCATGGCCACGCAGCGCCCCTCGGTCGATGTCATCACCGGCACGATCAAGGCCAACTTCCCGACCCGCATTTCCTATCAGGTCACCTCGAAGATCGACTCGCGCACCATTCTCGGCGAGCAAGGCGCCGAACAATTGCTCGGCCAGGGCGACCTTCTGTTCATGGCCGGCGGCGGGCGCATCCGCCGTCTGCACGGACCGTTCGTGACCGACGCCGAAGTCGAGCGCGTGGTCGATACGCTGAAAGCCCAAGGCGCGCCGCAATATCGCTCCGACGTCACCCAGGAGCCGAACGAGAGCGGCGACAACGACAACCCCGAGCTGTTCGATGGCGACAATAATGGCGAAGGCGGCGAGTTGTACGAACGCGCCATCGAGATCGTGCGCCGCGACCGCAAGGCCAGCACTTCATATCTGCAGCGCCGTTTGAGCATCGGCTATAACCGCGCCGCGACCTTGATCGAGCTGATGGAAAAACGCGGCATCGTTTCCGAAGCCAACGCCGCCGGCAAACGCGACATCCTCATCGATGAGATGGAGGATGAGGATTAGGGCGTCTCCCTTCTCCCGCATGGGCGGGAGAATAGCCTGCCCCGAACTTGATCCGGGGTGGCCGCAGGAGCCTTGTTCTGAGCGCTGAGCGCTCCCCTCTCCCGCGTGCGGGAGAGGGGACTACGATTAGAAGTCTGGAAGATTCAGAAGATTATTCGGCGGAAATCCATCACCCTCGGTAGTCACGTATCGACGCCGAGAACGTGGATGAATCCTTGGAACAACACGCACACGTCGCCCTTGGACTACGACGAAATTGATGTTGCCGAGGTCGATCGACCGAAGCAAGTCATCGATAGTATCGCGACATGTACGACCCGTGGCTATCTCCACGCTTTCAAATGCGTCAATGCGAAAATCTGGGTCCGGACCATCCTTACGTGTTCGCGTAATTTGAAAGGTGGCCATCATTCACCTCCTTCGTACGCAATCACTTCTTTTTCGGCACGCTCTTCGAAAGCGCGCGGGTCTTGTACGCAATCGAAGTATTCCGTTCGCCAACGATGCCCCGTCGGCACTCCGTAAATCTCGGGATCGCCGCCTGTTTTGTACAGAAACCAAGTTACAAACACCCGAGCCCACGCTTCACGTTCGCTCAGCGGCGCTTTGGCTAAAGGCGGCGGCGCACTGGGTCTTGCAGTTACCGGCTCAGCGGCTCCCGCTTCCATGATCTCTAATTCAACGTTTTCCATTCGCTTAGTTCCCTCTGAGGAAAGCGATGGACGGTTGACGGCCTAGGCGGATTCCGAAAAGGTCCGCCTTGTCTCAAGAGACCGGCCCCCGCCCATCGGGGGTTAAGGCCCCGGGTCCGCGTCAACGGGCACCGGGGCTATTTCTTTTTCTTTGCTGTCTCGATTCGTTCTCACCTCCAAATTTTGTCCACAGCCCTGGATAATTCTGTTCGCCTCCGGAGCAAACCACATCTAATGGTGGCCAACCGGCTCCGTAACGCTAGGTATAGTAGCGCTAACCCTTAATTTGGAGTCAATCACGGGGGGGCAACTCAGGATTGGGGTCGCTTT
>JAUIJZ010000046.1 GCA_030430715.1 Alphaproteobacteria bacterium | reverse complement strand
CGCTGGTTCGTCGGCGACCGTAATTTCGGCTCGCTTGGCGGCAACGTGATCCGCAGTGACAACAATAAGCTGCTCGGCCGCCTCGCGTTTCCGAAACTGGAAGAGGCCCATCCCGGCGGCCACCTCACCAAGGAACGCCTGCAGGCGATGGACGACATGGGCGTCCATGCGCAGATCTGCTACCAGAATTCAGGCGTGACGCAGGCCGGTTCGTTGATGTCGCTAGGCGACAACGAACTCGCCGTTACCGTGCTCAAGCTTTACAATGACGCCGCCGCAGAACGTCAGGAAGAATCCAACCAGCGTCTGTTCACGCTCGGCCACCTTCCGCTCTGGGATCAAAAAGAGCTGCTCGCCGAAGCCAAGCGCGCGCTCGATATCGGCCTTAAGGGCTTCGTATTGCCCGACACGCCGGAAAAGCTGGGCATCCCCGCCTTTGACCAGCCCTATTGGGCGCCGTTCTTTGAAATGATCGAAGCGCGCGGCGCGCCGATCAATTTCCATCTGAACGCAGCGATCAATCCGAACGACCTTGCCTGGGATTCGTTTGAGTTCGAGCAAAAGCTTTCCGTCGTCGCCACCATGTTCTCGATCGGCAACGCCGCGACGCTCGGCAATTGGATGGTCTCGGGCATGCTCGACCGCTATCCGAAGCTGAAGATTGGCCTGATCGAAAGCGGCATGGGTTGGGTGCCGTTCGCTGTCGAAGCGCTTGAGCACCAATTCAACGAAATGCTGCCGAACAAGCAGAAGTTCAAATTGCAGCGCCGGCCGTGGGACTATTTCCGCGACCATTTCTTCGTGACTTATTGGTTCGAAACGATCGGTCCGAAGCAATTGCTGGAAACCATCGGCGTCGACAACGTGCTGTTCGAAACCGACTTCCCGCACCCGACCTCGCTTTATCCGGGCGTGCAAGACCACATCATGGAAACGCTTGGCGGCTACAGCAACGACGTGCGCAAGAAGGTTCTGCAGAGCAACGCGTCTAGACTGTACAACCTGCCGTTCTAATCGCGCGCGTTGGCCCGTCGCTCAGATGGCGGCGGGCCGCGCCGTACGCGCATGACGCTGCGAACTTGATGCGGATCAAGGCGGCCAATCAGTCAGTTCACGCCAAGCTTTCATCCCGCCCGCCGTTTCCGCGGCATGGATTCCGCGTGCAACCGCGCGGGCCAAGCAATCGGCGGCAAGAGCCCCAAAACGGGCGATGCTGAGCGCTCGCGGTTCCGGCGCAGGCTTCGCGGCAGTTGCGAGTACAAACACAACATCGCCATCGAACGGCGCAAACACAGGGCGTATCGCGCGCGCCAAACCCGCCGAGGCCATTTGCGCGACGCGTTTGGCTTCGCCCGGCGTCAGATCCGCATCGACCGCGACGCAAGCGATGGTGGTGTTTTCACGCGGCGCCGGATTGGTTTTAGCGCCGCTCCAATCCTCAAGATCGAACGCCCCCGCGCGCGGCGTTATGGCGCCGAACTCGCCATCGATTTCAAACGCGTGCGCCCAGAACGCACGCTGGTTCGGCATCGTTGCCGAGCCCCAGGAATTGACGCAGGCGAGCGCGGCAATGGTGAAACCGTCTGCGGTCACGATGGACGCACTGCCTTGACCGCCCTTCAGCGCCCCTGCACGCGCGCCCATGCCCGCGCCTGCATTGCCGAGCGGCGTCTTGTGCGCACGCGCTGCATAAGCTGCGCGGCCCAATTCGGCATAGGGCGGGCGCTCGCCCCAATTCTTTTCGCCGCCATTGGCGAGATCATAGAGAATGGCTGCAGGAATAACGGGCGATGGCGGAACGCCGAGCGTCGGCATCAAAGCAAAGCCTTTACCCTCCGCGCCCATCGCCGCCGTGACGCCATCCGCCGCCGCCAAGCCATAGACAGACCCGCCCGCGAGCACGACCGCATCCACGGCATCGACCAGATTTTCCGCCGCCAGCGCATCGGTTTCGCGCGTTCCGGGGCCGCCGCCGCGCACATCCGCCGCGCACACGGCGCGCCCATCGGGAACAATTACCGTCACACCAGTCAGCGCCGCGCGATCCTCCGCGCAGCCGACGGTAAGTCCTTGCACATCGACAATGGAATTGGAGGGACCGGGTCGAGACATTGGGGTCGCGCTATACCGCGCCGCGACGCCAAATGCTTGTGGAATCGAGCTTGGCGTGGTGGGGAAATGGCATGAACGCTCAAAACGCCCTGCTCGTGCGCTTTTTTTCCCTGCTAACGCTGGCCACGCTGACCGCCTGCGCGGCGCTGCCAAGCATCGCGCCACCCGCCGAAACTCCGGCACAACAAGCGGCCGCCGTGCAAGATGTTGAGCCCCGGGAAGCCATGGCGACCGCCGCCAATCCTTACGCGGTGCAGGCGGCCGCTGAAATTCTGGCCGAAGGCGGATCAGCGGTGGACGCCGCCATCGCCGCTGAAATGGTGCTTGGTTTGGTGGAACCGCAATCGTCCGGCATCGGCGGCGGCGGTTTCCTACTGCACTACGATGCGCACAGCACGCACATCAGCGCCTATGACGGACGCGAACGCGCGCCTGCCGGCGCGACGCCGACCATGTTCCTCGACTCGCGCGGCCAACCCATGCCGTTTATGGACGCCGCCGCCAGCGGCCGCTCCATCGGCGCGCCCGCGCTGACGCACATGTTGAAACTTGCGCACGATGATCACGGCCGCCTGCCATGGGCGCGTCTGTTTGAATCCGCGATCGCGCTCGCCGATGGCGGCTTTGAAGTTTCACCGCGTCTGGAGCGCCTGCTCGCCATCTATGCCGAGCGCGGGCGCTTGCGCGCCGATTTCGGTGCGCGCGGCTATTTCTTCGACCGCGACGGGCGCCCTCTGCAAGCCGGCGCCATCCTGCGCAATCCTCAATACGCGGCGACGCTGCGCGCGATCGCCGAACGCGGACCAAGCGCGCTTACAGAGGGGCCCATCGCCAACGCCATCGTTGCCGCGGCGCAAAACACGCCAAGAGCGGGCACGCTCGCCTTGGAGGATCTGCAGGCGGTGCGCGCGCGGCGCGTCGAGCCGGTATGCGGCGCGTACCGCGTCTATCGCGTGTGCACCATGGCGCCGCCCAGTTCCGCCAACACAGTGGTGGAAATTCTCGGCCTTTATCAGCGCGCGCGGCCGCAGCCAGAAGGACCTGACAATGCCGACGATTGGTCCGCTTTCATGTGGGCCAGCAGGCTCGCTTACGCGGACCGCGACCATTACATGGCCGACGATGCTTTCGTGCAGACGCCGACGCAGGAAATGATCGCGCCCGCCTATCTTGATCGGCGCGCTGCTTTGATTGACCCGATGCAAGCGCCGCAAGATCTTGAAGCCGGCATGCCAGCAGGCGAGGAATTGTTCAATGCCTGGGGCCGCGATGCTGGAGACGATGGCGGCACGACGCATATTTCCATCGTCGATGCCGAAGGTCATGCCGTCGCGCTGACGGCAAGCATTGAAGGCCCGTTCGGGTCACAGCGCATGGCGGGCGGTTTTTTGCTCAATAACCAGCTCACCGATTTTTCTTTTCGCCCGACGCTCAACGATCTGCCGGTGGCCAACGCAGCAGCACCGCTGAAGGCGCCACGCTCTTCGATGTCGCCGACCATCGTCACGGACAGAAACGGCGCGCTGCGGCTCGTGGTTGGATCGCCAGGCGGTTCGGCCATCATTTCCTATGTCGCGCGCACCACCATCGCCGTGCTCGATTGGAATATGCCGGTGCAGGATGCGGTCGCGCTCGGCAACGTCACAGCGCGCACAGCGCCGGCGCGCATCGAAGCGCCACGCATGCCGCCCGGCATTCTTCCGGCGCTTGAAGCACGCGGCTGGCAAATGCGTGAAAGCGCCCTCGAAGCCAGCGGCATACATGTGATCGCCGTCACCCCGCGCGGACTGGAAGGCGCCGCCGACCCTCGCCGCGAAGGCGTGGTGGCGCGCATTTCCTCGGCGCCGCCACCGCCAGCTGCGCCGCCTGCGCCCTAGCGTTCGCCTGCACCCGACGTTCGTGCTAGGAGACGCCATGCGCCTTATTTGCCTGATCGCCGCCACACTCGCCGCAGCCTGCGCCACTGTGCCGGAAGGATTGCCGACCCTGCACTATGCCGACGCGGCGAGCCGCGGTTCTGTCGCAGCCTTTTTTGCGGGCCGGCCAACCGCGCAACAAGTGGACCGCGCCACCGAAAACTGGTCACAAGCGCTCGGCGACAGCTTCTCTTGCGGCTTGCCCACGCGAGACGTGATGAATGCAGGTCTTGCCGGAGCGCTTGAGATTGGCGCTATGAACGCCGCCTCCAGCCGCGGCGGAGAACGCGAAATCCGAGATGGGGTCGCCGGTTACGCCACCCAATTGGCGCGCTTGGCCTTAGAGCGCCGCCAGCGCCCTGAACCCTCTCGCTGCGATGTACTTTCGGCTTGGGCTCCGCGCACGGCCGATGCAGGCCGCGAAGCTGTCGCTCGTGCGCGCGAGAACGGCTTGATGGGTGACGAATACGGCTTTTTGCTGAATTTGCTCGAGCTCTAAGAGCCTAGGCAAAATCCTTCGCCAGCTCCGCACGCGCGGCCGGGCTGATCACCGCCATGTGCGCGTAGCTTTCGTGATCGACGCCGGCGAGAATCTGCGTGCCCGGATCGCGGAAGCGCGCAATCTGCTCAGGCGTAAGTTTGAAATGCGCGAAATGCACGCTCGACGCCTTGCCCGCATCGTTCGTGCGATCAACTTCGCCCTCGGCGACGCCCCGCACTTTCTCTTCGCCGACCTGCAGGAAGAAGCAATCTTCCACGCCGCCAAGACGCGAGAGAATGAACTCACGACGGCGCTCATCGTCGATCTCGAACATGATCGTGGCGACGAGTTCCTCGCCCTGCGGGATCAGCGGATTGTAGGCAGCAAGCTCGTCCTTCAGCTGCTCTTCACCACCGCGCTCGATGTACAGCATCTCCTGAACCTGAAACAGCATCGTTTCAAAGGTCTCGAAATAGAAGGTGCATATCGGGCCGACATCGACGCGGCGCAGCTTCTTGGCGGGCAGAAGCGCGGCGCGGCGCTCCTTACGCTCGCGGCCGAATTGTTCGGGCGCAATGATATCGGCGGCGGTGATGGCGCGTTTTGTCATGTCAGGCCAAACCATAGGCTTGCGCGAAAACCTCGATCGGATGCGCCTCGCGCAGACGCGCTCCGTCCTTGGCGAACTCATCGCCGACAATTTGGTTCAAATGCTTGCAGGCGAGCGGGCAATCGGAACAGACAATTGCATTTTCCTTTTGCGCGACCTGCCGAGCCGCTGGCTTACCGACCTTCACCGCAAGCGGTCGCGTCTCTTTCATTACGCCGAACGTGCCGCCATGCCCCGAGCAACGCTCGATCACATCGACCTTCGTATCCGGAATAAGACGCAGCATTTCGACCGATTTTTGGCCCATGTTCTGCGCGCGAGAATGGCAAGCCATATGCGCGCTGACGCCGCCATCAACCGGCGTGAGCCCCGGCGACAAACCTTCCTTCTTGGAGATATCGACGACGTATTCGCAAATATCCTTGGTGGCGCGCGACAGCTTCTGCACCAATTCATGCTCAGGCAGGATCAACGGCCATTCGAACTTCATCATCAGCCCGCAGCTCGCCGTGAGCGCGATGACGTCGTAACCCTTGTCAATCCAAGGCGACATTTCAGCCGCGACTTTCTCCGCGCGCCGCGCCACTTCTGCGATGTCGCCGTGCTCCAGCTGCGGCATGCCGCAACACGCCGGATAGACCACTTCCGTCTCAACGCCCTGATGCGCCAGCACCGCCTGCGCGGCCACGCCCGTACTCGGATGATTGTAATCAACGAAACACGTGGCGTAGAGCACCGCCTTGCGCCCAACCGCCGGTCCCTCGGCGTTGACGCGCGGCGGCTCAAGTCCGGCGCGATGGCGATAGGTATAGGTATGATATTTGGGAAGCTCGGCGTCTTGGGCGACGCCAAGCACAGCTTCCATGGGCGCGCGTGTCAGCGCGTTGCCGCGCGCTGATGCGAAATTCGCAAGCGGGGCGGCGATGCGGCCAAGCGCGCCATTGCGATCCGTCTTCGCCAGCTCTGCGGAAATCGGCTGCTTGCCGTTACTCTTTTTCAGTTCAGCGGCGCGGTAGCGCAGCATCAGGTGCGGGAAATCGAGCGCCCATTCATGCGGCGGCACGTAGGGACACTTGGTCATGAAGCACATGTCGCAAAGCGTGCATGCTTCGACGACCTCGCCATATTTTTCCTTCGGCACGCTATCGAGTTCACCGGTCGGGCTTTCGTCGACCATGTCGAACAAGCGCGGGAAGCTGTCGCACAAATTGAAGCAGCGCCGGCATCCGTGACAGATGTCGAATACGCGCTCCATTTCCTTCTCGATGGCTTCGAAGTCGTAAAACGACTCCTCCTGCCAAGCGATCGGATGGCGCGTGGGCGCGTCGAGCGAGCCTTCGCGTTGGGCTTCAGGAATTTTGGCGTCTGTCATGGCAATGCGTTTCTCCCCGCGCGCGGAGGGGATCGTGGAACGGACGCACGGCCCGCTCCAAAGCCTGGCAGCTCCCCCGGCGATCCGGGGAAGCTGATTGGGCGATTGGCTTACTTGTCGAGCGTGTCCAGAGCGCGCTGGAAGCGGCCGGCATGGCTCTTCTCGGCCTTGGCCAAAGTTTCGAACCAATCGGCGACTTCGTCGAAGCCTTCTTCGCGCGCCGTGCGCGCCATGCCCGGATACATGTCAGTGTATTCGTGCGTTTCGCCGGCGATAGCGGCCTTCAGGTTGGCGGAAGTGGCGCCGATCGGCAGGCCGGTCGCGGGATCGCCAACGCCTTCCATAAATTCGAGGTGGCCATGAGCGTGGCCAGTCTCACCTTCGGCGGTGGAGCGGAACACGGCGGCAACGTCATTGTAGCCTTCGACATCGGCTTTTTGAGCGAAATAAAGATAGCGGCGGTTCGCCTGGCTTTCGCCCGCAAACGCGGCCTTGAGGTTTTCCAGTGTCTTCGAAGTAGCTAGCGACATTAGCATCTCCTGTTTCTTGATCGTACTGCATCGCCCAAGAGTGGGCATCGCGCAAATTGATAGTTCGCGCTCGCGACATAGACGCCGCCTATATCGGTTCACCTACGCGGCGGGCAATACAATCTGAAACGTCGCGCCCTCGGCGCCAGTGCGCGTCAACGTCAACTCGCCGCCCATCGCGCGCGTCAGTTCGCGCGCAATGGCGAGACCAAGCCCGGTTCCACCGGCTTCAGGCGCCGCCGAAACGAACGGTTCAAACAACCTTTCGCGCAAATTGGCACGTACGCCAGGGCCCAAATCGATGACCTCGATTTCACAACGGCCTTCCACGCGCGCGGCGCGCACTGTCAAAATTTTTTCACGGCGGCTGTGCGTCAGCATCGCCTGTGCGGCATTGCGCGCGAGGTTATTGAGAATGCGATGCAAGTGCTCTGGATCAGCCATCGCCTTGAGCCCCGGCTCAACATCGAGGCGCACATGAATTTCCGACACGCCCGCCAGCGCCTCGGCTAGCGCTTCGTCGATAACGGGCATGATCTCGACAGACTGAAGCTCCGGCGCGCGTTCATCGGCGCGGCCATATTTGAGCGTCGACGCGGCAAGCCCTGCGGCGCGGTCGATGGTGCGTTCAAGGCGCGGCGCCAATTTGCGAACATTCGGATCCTCGGAGCGCCCGAGCCGGTCCGCCACCAATTGAGCGGTGGAGAGCATGTTGCGCAGATCGTGCCCAATCCTGGCGACCGCCGCCCCAAGCGCGGCCAGGCGTTCTTTCTGACGCAGCGCATTGCGCACTTGCTCGGCCATGTCGGCGGCGGCGCGTTGCGCGCGGCCGATCTCGTCCTGCCGCGAACTGCGCGGAAACGCGATGGACACATCTTCCGGCCTGTCGCGGAAGCGCTCGATGGCGCGCGTGAGATCGTGCATCGGCCGCACGAACAGAAAGGTCAGCGTCAGAAAAACGAGCGCGCCAGCGCCAACGAGAATGACCGATGAGATCAAAGCGAAACGCGATGCGAAAGCGCCCATGGCGCGTTTCAGCGGCGCTTCGTTCAAAACGATTTCGATGAACTCGCCGCTCTCGAAGCGCGGACGCGCCAGCACACGCAACACCCGCCCCGGCGGCGCGAAAGCGGTTTCATAAGCCCAGCCAAAGCGCTCGCCGAAGCTGGCGCGGCGATAATCATAGGTAACGATGCGGTCTGGTGACGGCGTGCGCGAGCTTTCCAGGATCAGCAGCCGCTCTTCCTCGCGCTGCAGCGCCGCACGCATCACCTCGGCGTTGGTGAGCAACTCATCTTCGAGCGAATCGGCGATGGCGCTGGTGGCGCCCTCAACGGCCAGAGCCGCCACCTGGGCCAGGTTGATGCGCTCCCGCAACCAAGCTTCATGGTAAGCGGCCATGGCCGGAGCGAACAGGAACACCTCGCCCGCCAGTACAGCCCCCAGGGTCAGCGCCAGCAGCCGGCCCGACAGGCTCGAGCGGAACGCGCGTAATTGCCGGACCAGGCGCGGGAGGGAAAAGTCAGGATCAGCCATGAATTAGGATGTCAGGTAGCCCCCGCGCTCTAACTGCAAGTTCATGCGCGCGCCGCCTTTTTGCCATGCCCTGTGGATAGGTCATCCCCCGTGTAACGGCGAGGTTCGACCATGCAATTACGCCGCGCGAAAGCGATTTGGGTCACTATGTGGCTCGTCGTCGCCCTTATCATCAGTCTTCAGGCCGTTCTTAGCCTCGGTCCAGCTTGACGCTGGCGAGGGGTCGCGCTAATGCCCCCGGCTCAATTTTGTTGTGACAGAGGCATGTCGTGAGCACCAAGCGGACCTATCAGCCGAGCCGTCTCGTGCGGAAGCGCCGCCATGGGTTTCGCGCGCGCATGGCCACCAAGGGCGGCCAGAAGGTGCTGGCCCGCCGGCGCGCCAAGGGCCGGAAGCGCCTTTCCGCCTAAATCCGGCCGCTTGAGAGAGCGCCGGCCTAGCTGGGCCGCCGTATGAAATGACGGCGGCCAGACCATCCCTCCTGAATTTGCGCAAGCGCGGGCAGTTCCTGTTCGTGCGCGCGGGCCTGCGGCAGGCACGCCCCAGCGTCATTGTGGAAGCACGCCAGCGCGCCGAAACAGGCCATATCGGGCTGGGCCTTACCGCCAGCCGCAAGGTCGGCGGTGCGGTGATCCGCAACCGCGCCCGGCGGCGTCTGAGAGAGGCGGCAAAGCGTCTTCTTCCCGATCTGGGCGTGCCTGGGGTCGATTATGTCCTGGTGGCGCGTCAATCCACCCCTGCCGTCTCTTGGCCCGCCTTGCTTGACGATCTTGGAACCGCATTGATAAGGCTCCGCGCCGACCTCATTTCCGGCGCCACACGCACGCGACCCGGTCCTGCTCCAAAACGCGGACGCCGCACCAGCAAAGACGATTAAATCTCATGCAACCACGAGGCGGTCCCGGCCCCGACGAAACCCGCAATATGTTCATCGCCATTGGATTGGCGCTGGCCATCTTCATGGGCTTTGAATTCTTCTACAACGCGCCGATGCGCGAGCGCATGCAGGCCGAAGAACGCGCGCGTGTCGAAGCGCAACTTGAAGCCAGCGGCGGCGCTCAAGGCGAGACCCGCACCAACACGCAATCGCCGGCCACACCGGCCACGCGCGACCAAACGCTGGCGGCGACCGCAGCCGCGCGCGTGCCAATCGACACTGCCGCCGTCGACGGTTCGATCTCACTGCTCGGCGCGCGCATCGATGATCTCAATCTGCGCACCTATCACCGCGAACTCTCGCCCGACAGCGAAGAGGTGATGGTACTCGCGCCGATGGGCACAGAATTCGGCCACGACGCCTTCTTTGGCTGGGAGTTACAATCGGGCAGCGACGCGACCACACTCGCAGGCGCGGACACGCAATGGAGCGCGCTGGAAGGCGCGACGCTGACGCCCAGCAGCCCCATCACGCTGACGCTGCAAACGGACGGCCTCGTCATCGAACGCACGATCAGCATCGATGACGATTACATGTTCACGATCACGGACAATGTGCGCAACGAAACCGGCGCAGCCGTTTCCGTGCGCCCGTTCGGCGCGGTGCGCCGGCAGGGTCTGCCACAGGATTACCGGCAGCAGCATATCGTGCATCAGGGCCTGATTGGCGCGTTCGGCCCCAACAACAATCTGCATCAGGTCAATTTCGGCAATGCGGACGATCACGCGCGCGATAAGGCGCGCGGACGCGCCGGCGATTCCGAGCGCCTCGAGGAAGAACAGGGACAAGGCGGCTGGTTCGGCCTGACCGACCATTATTGGCTCACCGCCATCGTGCCCGATCAGAGCGAGCGCGTTTCGGCCTATTTCGACAGCCGCCCGGAAAACAACACCAACGATTATCGCGCGGCCTATCGCGGCCAATGGCGCGATGCCGCAGCGGGCGAGACCGTCACTTACACCCAGCGCCTCTTCTCGGGCGCCAAGCGTCTGGAATTGCTGCGGAGCTACCAGGATGGAGAAACCGGCCAAGCGATCCCGCGCTTTGACGATGCGATCGACTGGGGCAATTTCTGGTTTCTGACCCGGCCTTATTTCGCGCTCATGCATTGGTTCGCGCAACTCGTCGGCAATTTCGGCATCGCCATTCTCCTGACAACCATTGTCGTGAAAGCTTTGCTGTTTCCGCTCGTCTATCAATCGTTCAAATCGATGGCGAAGATGCGGACGCTGCAGCCGAAGATGAAAGAGCTGCAGGAGCGTTACGCCGCCGACAAACAGCGCCAGCAGCAGGAATTGCTGAAGCTCTATCAATCGGAAAAGATCAATCCGGTGTCGGGCTGTTTGCCGATGCTGCTGCAAATTCCGGTCTTTTATGCGCTGTACAAAACGCTGACCGTCACCATCGAGATGCGGCATGCGCCGTTCTTTGGCTGGATTCACGATCTCTCGGCGCCGGACCCGACGTCCTTCTTCAACCTGTTCGGTCTCTTGCCGTTTGATCCAGGCGCCATTCCGTTGATCGGCGGCATTTTGATGATCGGCGCCTGGCCGATCCTCTATGGCCTTTCCATGTGGCTGCTGCAGAAACTGTCGCCGCCGATGGGCGATCCGTTGCAGGCGCAGATCTTCCAGATCCTGCCGATCGTGTTCACTTTCATGTTCGCACATTTCGCGGCGGGATTGGTGATCTACTGGACTTGGTCGAACGTGCTTTCGATGCTGCAGCAATACGTGATCATGCGCCGGCAAGGCGTGGAAACGCAGCTCGACACATTCCTGAAGAAGCGCTTCGCACGCCAGCCGACTCCGGCCGAATAGGTGTCCGAGGACGACGCCGAAGCGCTTGAGGCCGGCCGCCTGCTGTTCGCGGGCCCGATCACATTCGAGCGCGGCGTCACCAGCATGAACACGTTGCCTCCGAGCGACGTGCCCGAAGTGGCGTTCGCGGGCCGCTCCAATGTCGGCAAGTCGAGCCTCATCAACGCATTGACCGGGCGAAACAAACTGGCGCGCGCCTCAACCGAACCGGGCCGCACGCGCGAACTCAACTTCTTCCGGGTGGGCGATACACTGCGGATCGTCGACCTGCCGGGCTATGGCTACGCCAAGGCGCCCAAAACCGACATCGCGCGCTGGACGGCGCTGACCAACGATTATTTACGCGGCCGCCAAGCACTGAAACGCGTCGTGCTGCTGATCGATGCGCGCCACGGCGCCAAACCCCATGACAAAGATGTCATGGACGCGCTCGATAAAGCCGCGGTGAATTATCAGATCGTGCTGACCAAGTGCGACAAGATCAAACCAACCGAAGTCGAAGAAACGAAGACCGCAACGGACGCCATTCTTGCTAAGCGCCCGGCGGCGCACCCTGTCGTCATCGCCACCTCGGCCGAAACCAGCCTGGGGATTGATGTGCTGCGCGCGGAAATCGCGGCCTTGGCGTAAGGCGGCGAAGCGAATAGGAACCCCCTAGTTCAAAATTCCAGGACAATCGTGAGCAAGCCCACCCTCCCGCAAGATCGCCTCGCGGCGCTTGAGAACGGCCTCGCCAAGGCGCGGACGCTGGCAGAAGCGCTGCCCTACATTCAGATCTATGACCGCGAGACTGTCGTGGTGAAATATGGCGGCCATGCCATGGGCGATACCGAAACCGCCCGCAAATTCGCCGCAGACATCGTGCTGTTGAAGCTGGTGGGCATCCATCCGGTCGTCGTGCATGGCGGAGGCCCGCAAATCAGCCGCATGCTGGAAAAGGCCGGCGTGAAATCTGAATTCGTGGACGGACTGCGCGTGACCGACGCCGACACCATGGAAGTTGCGGAGATGGTTCTGTCCGGCAGCGTCAATAAGGAGCTTGCGCACCTGATCACCTCGGCTGGGCGCGAGGCGGATGTGCGCGGCGTCGGGCTGTCGGGCAAGGACGCGCGCCTCATCACCGTGACCAAAGCGATGCGGATCAAAAAAGATCCCGACAGCATGATCGAACAGGCGATCGATCTTGGCCTTGTCGGCGAGCCCGCCGAAGTCGACCCGACGCTTATCCAGGCGCTCATCAATGCAACGGAAGATTATGTTCCGGTGATCGCGCCGATCGGCGTCGCCGCCGACGGGCGCACCTACAATATCAACGCCGACACCGCCGCCGGCGCCATTGCCGGCGCGCTCGGCGCCAAGCGCTTCCTGCTGCTCAGCGATATTCCCGGCGTGCTTGGCAAGGATGGCGATCTGATCCGGGACATGTCCGTGGAGGATGCGCGCAACGCAATCGATACGGGCGTCGCCACTGGCGGCATGATCCCCAAACTGGAAACCTGCATCGCCGCATTGGAAAATGGCGTCGAAGCGGCCGCCATCCTTGATGGACGGCAAAACCATGTCCTGTTGATGGAGCTGTTCACTGAACATGGCGCGGGCACGCTCATTCATTAGCGCTGGCGCGCTGGCCGCACTCTTCGTTGCGGGGATCGCGGCGCTCGTCACGTTGAGCGGGCGCGCGCACGCACAGCCGGCGCAAGCCACCGGCTGGCAAATCTGCAACGAGACCAGTTACGTGCTCGAAGCCGCGACCGGGCGTCCCGACGGGCGCGCGATCCTGGTGCAAGGTTGGACACGTCTGCGGCCAGGCGAATGCCGCGTCGCTGTTTCAGCTCCGCTCGCGCGCGGCACGCACTATCTCTATGCGCGCACATCCGCCGCGCATCGCGGCGGGCGTCGCCAATGGGGCGGCGAAGCGCGTCTTTGCGTTGATCCGGCCAGCACATTCTCGATCGAGAACCCGCCCCAATGCCAGGCGATGGGATTGGACGAGCGCCGCTTTCGCCGGGTGCAGATCAACAAGCGCGATAGCTGGCGCACGTCTTTCGCCGAAGCCAACCCCTATACGCTGTCACGCGCGCGTCAACAGGGCATGCAGCGGCTGCTCAACGATGCGGGCTACGATGTGCGTCAGGGCCGCAGCGGCGTCGATCCGCGCCGCATCGCCCAAGCCATCGCGCAATTCCGCGCCGCGCAACGCCTTCCCGCCAATGCGAGCGAAGATCAGATGATCGACGCTCTGGAACAGCAGGCCCGCCGCCGCGGCGAACAAGTTGGGCTCACGCTCTGCAATCGCGCGCGCGAACGGATGTGGACGGCGATCGCCCGCCGACGTGGCGAAGGCTGGGAAAGCCGCGGCTGGTGGCCGCTCAATCCCGGCGGCTGCGTGCGCACCATCGATGAAGAGCTCATTCAGGACGTCTATTTCGTTTATGCCAGCCTGGAAGATTCCAATGGGCCGCGCCTGCTGGCGGCTGGCGGCGAACCGTTTTGCACAAGCCCGGCGCGCTTCGCTGTGCTCGGCCGGGAGCGCTGCGACGAACGCTATTATCAAACCGCGCTGTTCACGCCGATCAATGCGCGCCAGCGCGATGGCCTGGTCGTTGATTTCCAGGACGACGACTTCCTCGAACCCAACGAAACGCCGCGCGAATTGCGCAGCACGGCGGGGCGCGATGTTCCGGAAACGTCCGCCCCGCGCCGCGGGCTGGCGCCGCAAAGCGCGCCGACGCAGGACCGCGCTTCTTCACAATGAAGCTTGCCGATGTCAGCACGTGGGTGTTCGATCTCGACAACACGCTTTATCCGATGGCGACCATCTACGATGCAATCGGCGATCGCATGACCGCGTACATCGCCCGCGCCGCCGGCGTGGATGAGGATGAGGCGCTCATTCTGCGGGAGCGCTACTTCCACGCTTATGGCGCCACGGTTTGCGGCTTGATGGCCCATCACAACATCGACGCGCACGATTTCCTCCGCGACGTGCACGATGTCGATTATTCGGTGCTCTCGCCCGATCCGGATTTGGCCGCGCTGATCGCGCGCCTGCCCGGACGCAAATTCATTTTCACCAATGGCGGCGGCGGACACGCCGAGCGCGCGCTCAGCAGACTAGGCTTCAACGGCTTATTCGAGCGCATTTTCGATATCGAAGCCGCCGATCTCGCGCCCAAGCCGCAACCGGAAGCCTATCAGCGCCTGATCGCGTCTTGCGGCTTCGATCCGCGCGGCGCGGTGTTTGTCGAAGATACACTGAAGAATTTGGAGCCGGCGCACGCCATGGGCTTTTTCACGGTCGTCGTCGGCCCGGTGCATCCAGAACCGCATCCGCCCTATGTGGATGCGCACGCGCCAAACCTGACCACCTTTCTCGATGGCTGGATTGCGCGTGGCCAGCTTGGCCAAATCGGCGAAACGCGCTAGCAGTCCACCTCATGACAACCAGCGATCTTTCCGCCCAAATCGAAGCCGCCTGGGAGCGGCGCGATCAGCTTTCGCCCGCCAGCAAAGGCGCCGATGTCGAAGCCATTGAAGCGGCGCTCGGCCTGTTGGATTCCGGCGAGGCGTGCGTGGCCACGCGCGGCGCCGATGGCGCTTGGACGACGCATCAATGGCTGAAGAAGGCTGTGCTGCTGTCTTTCCGCATCAGCGCCAATCAGATGATGGGCGCGAACGCCGCGCCCGGCCCGTGGTGGGACAAGGTGCCGACCAAGTTTCACGGCTGGGGCGACGCGGCGTTTCAACAAGCCGGCTTCCGCGCCGTGCCGGGCGCTATCGTGCGCCGCGGCTCTTTCATCGCAAAGAATGTCGTCTTGATGCCGAGCTTCGTGAATATCGGCGCCGCTGTCGGCGAAGGCACGATGGTCGATACCTGGGCGACGGTCGGCTCCTGCGCGCAGATCGGCAAGAACGTACACCTCTCCGGCGGCGCGGGCATTGGCGGCGTGCTGGAGCCATTGCAGGCCAACCCCACCATCATCGAGGATGATTGCTTCATCGGCGCGCGCTCGGAAGTGGCCGAAGGCGTAATCGTGCGCCAAGGCGCGGTGCTGGCGATGGGCACGTTCATCTCGCAATCGACCAAAATCGTCGACCGCGCCACGGGCGAGATCACGCGTGGCGAAGTGCCGGCTTATGCGGTTGTGGTGCCGGGTGCGCTGCCCGATCCGAAGGGCGGCCCTTCGCTGGCGTGCGCCGTGATCGTGAAGCGCGTCGATGCGCAAACGCGCTCTAAGACCGGCGTCAACGAATTGCTGCGCGACTAAAGCGCTTTAGCGGCCCGCGATAATTTCGTAGCGCACCACGCCGTTCGGCGTTTCCTGATCCCACGCATCGCCCACGGCTTTGTCCATCGGCATGGGCGAGCATGCAGGCGGTGCGTCTTCCGAAACCGCGCAGAACTGATCGCCTTCCGTGCTCCATTGCGCTTCGACGCTCTGTCCGGTCGACAGGATCATCGTAAAGCCGCCGCCTTCGTCGACGAGAAAGCGCTCCACATTGCCGCTCGGATACGTCACCACCAGCGTATTGCCATAGAGCGCTTCCAGCGTGTCGCATGCTGCGCTTCCCGCGAACACCGCGCCAAAAGCCAATACCGCGCCGAACGCCAACGCTCTCATCATGCTGCACGCCTCCATTTTGCGATCGCTACGGGCCGCGCGTAGGACAAACGGCGCCACACCCATTCTAGCGGCCCCATGTTGAAACGCGACAGCCAAAGCGGCGACCAGATTAGTTGCAGCGCCCAAACGCCAAGCACGATCAGCCACAGCGTCTGACGATCCATCTCGCCGTAAAGTCCGAAACCGCGCCCGCCATAGAAGATCGACGTCATGATCAGCGATTGCGCGATATAATTAGAGAACGCCATCCGCCCCACAGCACAGAGCGGGCGCATCGCCCAAATCAGCGCGCCCCATTTTACGAGGAGAATAATGACGCTCGCATAAGCGAGCGCGATCAGCGGCGAAAGCACGTGATTGGCCGCTTGCCCAATCTGCGTCATATGCGCGACGTCAAAACGCGCAGCCACATTCAACTGCGCCTGCTGCGCGACCAAAGCCAACGATGCGGCCCCGGCGCCGATCAGCAAGCCATAGCGCCAAGCAGGCCAGCGCCCGTTGAAGAAGCCCCATTTAAATAGCGCCATGCCGATCATCATCAGCGCGGCGGTGCGTGCGATGAAAATGATGCTCGACGGATGGAACGTCAGAAACAGCCAGGTTGAGACATTCGCGCGCGCGCCATTGCCTTGATAGGCCGCGATCGTGTCGGTCACATAATCCGGCCTTGGCGCCCAATAGGCGGCTTGCGCTCTAATGTCCTCCGGACCGAGCGGCACAAGCGGGCTCAGCAGAGCCGGCAACACGACCACGATTGCGAAAATCAGCAATCCATTGAGCAACAATCTGCCGGGCGCCCAGGAGCGCACGAACATCACGCCAAGTCCGGTGACAGCGTATGTAAGCAAAATGTCGCCGAACCAGATCAGCACGCCATGCACGATGCCGAACAGCGCCAGCCAGGCGAGGCGCCGGAGGAGCACCTTGCCCCGTGCTTCATCGTCGGTCTCGCCGCCGGCTAGATAGAGGCTGACGCCAAACAGGATCGAGAATAGCGTCACCATCTTCAACTCGAAGAAGACGTGCATCACGCTCCAACTCCAGAGCCCGTCCGGCCCAACCGCCAGCGGAGGCAAAAAGGGGTTGGAGACAGCTTGCATCGGCGCGGCGAAATAGCAGGCGTTTACCGCCAGAATGCCCAGCACCGCCAAGCCGCGCACAGCGTCGAGGCCGAGGATGCGGCGGTTTTCGGCGATAGGCGCTGGCGTCTCGCTCATGTCTCTCCCGTCATTCCACCCGCGCCATAGCGCGACCGGACTTCAATCCAGACCCAACACGTTTTAAAGCTACTCGGATGGACGCCCGAACTATTGCCGATCCCATCCCGCTCGCACAGGCCCTCATTCGCCGCCCCTCGATCACGCCGGTCGAAGAAGGCGCGCTGGACCTGATCGAGGCCGCGCTGACCGCGCTGCAATTCCGCGTCAAGCGCTTCAAATTCGGCGCGGTCGACAATCTCTACGCCCGCTTCGGAGATGCGCTGCCGAATTTCTGCTTTGCCGGCCATGTCGATGTGGTGCCGCCCGGCGAAGGCTGGACCACCGATCCGTTCGATCCGGATATCCGCGACGGCATGCTGTACGGACGCGGGGCCGCGGATATGAAAACCGCGATCGCCGCCATGGTCGCGGCAACGGAAACCTATCTCGCGCACGAAAAACCCAAAGGGTCGATTTCGTTTCTGCTCACCTGCGACGAGGAAGGCCCGGCCATCGACGGCACCAAGAAAGTGCTCGAAGCACTCGAAGCAGCAGGCGAGCAAATCAATCATTGCCTCGTTGGCGAACCGACCAGCGAAGACCGCGTCGGCGACGTCATTAAGAATGGCAGGCGCGGCAGCCTCAATGTCGTCATCACAATGGACGGCAAGCAAGGCCACGTCGCCTATCCGCAACGCGCGCGCAATCCGGTGACGCCGCTGTTGAACGCGCTCGCCGCGCTGAAGGCGCGCAAGCTGGATGATGGCGCGCCCGGCTTTGATCCGTCGAACCTTGAAGTCACGACAATCGATGTCGGCAATGCCGCGCACAATGTCATTCCGCAGCGCGCAACGGCCAAGCTCAACATCCGCTTCAACACCCACCACACGGCGGAAGATCTGCTTTCCTGGATCGAAGAGATTGTGCGCGGCGAGGCGGCCAAGGCCGATTGCCGGGCCAGTTTTGCGCTCGGCTCGAAAAGCGTCGCGTTTTATACGCAGCCCGGCCCGTTCACCGATTTGATCCAGGAAGCGGTGCGCGAAAGTTTTGGTTTCGCGCCGGTGCTGGCAACAACAGGCGGCACGTCGGACGCGCGCTTCATCAAGGATCATTGCCCGGTCGCTGAGCTCGGCTTGCGCAACGAGACCGCGCACATGGTCGATGAGCACAGCGCTGTCGAAGATGTTCGCACGTTGGCGCGTTGCTATGAAGCCGTGCTGCGCCGTTACTTCGCGTAGTCGACACGCATCAGATAAAGGCCGTCGGCAGGCGCAACCGGACCGCATTTTGATCGATCCGCAGCGGCGAGCACTGTGGCGACATCGTCCGCGCTCATCTTGCCGAGGCCAACCTCAACCAGCGTGCCCACCATTGAGCGCACCTGGCGGTGCAAAAAGCTCTGCGCCTCGAAACGGCAATCTATCATTTCGTCCTCGCGCACGATCTCTGCGAGATCGATGCTTTTTATCGGCGACTTCGCTTGGCACTGGCTGTCGCGGAAGGTCGTGAAATCGTGTTGGCCGATCAGGCGCTGTGCGGCGTCGTGCATCGCCTTGGCGTCAAGCGGACGCGGCACACGCCAGACCTTGCCGCGCGCCAGCACCGCAGGAGCGCGGCGATTGACGATGCGATATTTGTAAGCGCGTCGCACGGCGCTGAAGCGGGCGTGAAAATCTGGCTCTGCTTCCTCGGATTTCAGTACGGCAATCGGATGAGGCGTAAGATGCGCGTTGAGCGCATCGGCCAAACGGCGTGCTTCAAATGGCTTTTCAATATCGACATGCGCGACCTGACCGACCGCATGCACGCCGCTATCGGTGCGCCCGGCGCCAATCACATCGCTGCGCGTTCCGGTGAGGCTTTCGACGGCGTCTTCCAAAGCGCCTTGCACGCTCGGCCCTTCCGCCAAACGCTGCCAGCCCTGATAGGGCGCGCCGTCATATTCGATAGTGAGCTTAAAGCGCATCTTCGGGGCAATATCGCCCTACTGCCTCATTGCCTACGATACTCAAGCATCGGACAGGCGCGCGCATTGCCGGATTCCGGCGCGCCGCCCATGATCCCCAACACTTTCATACTGGACTCGCCCGGTATGGACGGTTCCCACACGACGACATAAGCCGCCGTTTCCGCACCGCAGAGCCCCTGGCCGCTTTCGGGCTTAGCTTCGTTGGTGACGCGATAAACGAGCGTGCTCGGCTCTTCGACCGGCAAATCCAACAGCGCGCGCAAGGTTTGGCCTTCCACTTGCGTCGCTGGCGACAAAGCGCCGGTGATCTGCGCTTCGACTTGCAATCCATTGCCGCCGGCTAAAGTCAAAACATCGGTTGCGTCGCCGCCGTCGCTTGCATCCGGCAAACGTAGCGCAAGCGAAACCGTAAGATCGCCCGTCGTCGTGCGCGCCGCATCGTTGGCAGGGCCGAACACGCGCGAAGGTTCAGATTCCGGGGCCGGCGAATCCAATTCGGGCGCGGGCGCGGGCTCACCGCTCGGCAGAACAGTCTCGGGGCTGCACGCAGCAAGCGCCAGCAAAAGCGCGGCCATGGCGGTACGCAAGATCATGAGGAACCCTCCCGCTTTATGCTAGCGGCGCTAATCGGGCGCATCAATGCGGACTAGGCGACGCGCGGACCGGCGGGAACCGGCTGACCACGCAGGAAGTCCGCCGCCGGAAGCGCGGCGCGGCCTTCGCGCTGCACTGAAAGCAAACGCACCGCGCCTTGGCCGCACGCGATCAGCAATTCGTCGTCCAGGATTTCGCCCGGCGCGCCGTCGCCTCGCCCCAAACGGGAATGCAGCGCTTTCATCCGCACGCCGTCCAATTCGAACCAGGCGCCTGGCGCGGGAGAAAGCCCGCGGATTTGGCAGTCCACTAAACGCGCCGGCTGGCTCCAATCGATACGCGCATCGGCCGGCGTAATTTTGTGCGCATAGGTGACGCCCTCATTGGATTGCGGCGTCTCCTTCGCTTCGCCGCGCTCTAATTGAGCAAGCGCATCGACCAGCAGCGGCGCGCCAAGTTGTGCGAGCCGGTCGTGCAGAGAGGACGCGGTATCATCGAAGGCGATTTCCGTTTCGGCGCTGGCCAGAACGGGGCCGGTGTCGAGCCCGGCTTCCATCCGCATGACTTGTACGCCGGTGACGGTGTCGCCGGCCATGATGGCGCGTTGGATCGGCGCGGCGCCGCGCCAGCGCGGCAAGAGCGAAGCATGAAGGTTGAACGCACCCAATCGCGGCGCATCGAGAATGGCCTGAGGCAGGATGAGCCCATAAGCGACCACGATCGCCGCATCGAGATTGAGCGCGGCGAAGGCCTCTTGCGCTTCGGCGTTCTTCAGACTTTTCGGCGTGCGCAATGCGATGCCGTGCTGCGCGGCGAACGCGCCAACCGGCGTTGGCCGATCCTGCTTGCCGCGCCCGGCCGGGCGCGCCGGCTGCGAATAGATGCAGGCGATGTCGTGACCGGCCGCAATCAGCGCTTCGAGCGTCGGCAGCGCGAAATGCGGCGATCCCATAAAGGCGAGGCGTAAACTCATCCGCAGGCATGTGCCCAAGGCCGGGCGCTCAAGCAAGCATGGGAGGGAACCGGCAGCCCAGGTTCCGGTTTTTTCTCCATGGCATTGGCGCAAGCGCAAGATGAGAAAGCCGGGCCGCTCTCGCTCACGCTGAGCCAATGGTGGTGCGTGCTGCAAGGCGTGCACGCCACCGCCCAACGCACCAATTTGGCGCTCATCTCAGGCGGCGTCGCCTTTTTTGGTTTGATGGCGGTGATCCCGGGCCTTGCGGCATTGGTCGCATTGGTCGGGTTGTTCGGCGATCCCGCTTTGATCAACGACCAGATCTCCGCGTTTGGCGGGCTGGCGCCGGACGCCGTGATCAGCATCATTCACAATCAGGTTCAGGACCTGCTGGCTTCGCGCCGCGATTCCCTGCTCTTGGGTTCGTTATTCAACCTCGTCATCTCATTGTGGAGCGCGCTGCAAGGAACGCGCTGGGCGCTGATGGCGCTGACGCTGGTCAATCGCCGCGCCGAACAACGCACCATGGTGCGCCGTTACATTACGGCGGGCATGTTCACGCTTTATAGCATGGGCCTCAGCGTTCTTGCCGTTCTGCTGATGGGCATCGCGCCGCTCATGCTGACCTTCCTCAATGTTGAAACCGGGATGGAAGCGCTGCTGCTGTTTTTGCGCTGGCCGGTGCTGGGTGGCGCGGCGGTTGTGATTGCGCTGATCCTCTATCGTTGGGGACCGCGGCGGCGCCCGCCGCCCTGGCGCTGGCTGTGGCCCGGCGCGGTGCTGGCGCCCTTGCTTTGGGTGATCGCATCGAGCGTGCTGACGTTTGCGCTGCGCGAGTTTCCCGGATTTGGCGCGGCCTATGGTTCATTGGCCGGCGCGTTGGCCTTGCTGCTTTGGCTTTACGTAACCTCGCTTGTGTTTCTGCTCGGCGGCGCGCTCAACGCCGAGCTTGAATTTTTCGCGGCAGGCCGCGGCAGCGCGCCGGTGACGGAAGACGAAACAATTGAGCCGCCAACTGGCGTTGACGGCTCAAAGAAACAGACTTCTGCTTAAAGCGCTCAGCAGACCATGCCGGTCGAGCGTTGCATGCCGGTGAGGAAACCGCGCAGCGCTTCGGCCAGTTCGCACGCGGCGGCGTGCGCTTCGGCGCGATCGGCTTCCGGCAACGCATCGAGCAGCTCGCGGCACACGGCCGAATGCTCGACATCGGCTTCTTCGTGCACTTCGAAGAAACGCAGCGCGGCGGACGTGTTCACGTCATAGCGCTCGACCAGACCTTCGATCTTGGTCTTGGCGACGTCCGGCAATTGGCTTTCGTACGCGTAGAGCGCGGCGAGGCCCGAGGCGTAGGAACGGCGCGAGAGCGAACGGAACGCGTCGATCAAAGCTTGCGTCTCCGGGTTCAGCGCTTCGGCGCGCACCGCGCCCTCATCCGAACCGAGCGCGCCGGCAAAGCCCAGCCACAGCGTCGCGTGATCGTCCTTGCCGTCGGCGAGGCCCTCTTCTTCGGCCAGGTTCTCGGCCAGCAGCTTGCGGCCGCGCGCATCGGGGCAATTGGCGTGCACGGCGCTGACGGCGCGCGGGAACGCTTCGACATGATGGAAATACTGGCGCGAATACGCGGCCAGCGCATCAATTGTCAGCTCGCCCGCTTCCCACGCCTGGTAGAAGGGGTGCGAGAGCATGGAGCGCTCCTGCACGGCAGCGTCGATGGCGGCGGAAAGCGTCTGAACTGTCATCGATGGAGATCCCTCTTGCACGAGCGCTTCAGCGCTCAAAATCGACGGAGACAATAGCGTCTTTGTGCGGATGCGAAAGAGGCGAAAGCGCCGGCGCAGCCCTCTTGGCCGCGCGCGGAGGCTCCCGCGGCAGTTGTTTGTTGATGAATATGGGGCTGGATGGCCGGCTGGATGCCGGCGGTCCGAAGCGGTTTAGGAGGAATCCGCCGGAAGCGGCGCATGTGCGGTCGCGCTGGTAAAGCCTTGCGCCGGCGGGCGCACGGCCACGACCGGGCACAGCTTGGTCAGCTTGCGCTGGATCCGTTTCAGAAAATAGCGGCGCGTAAAGGCGTCGAGATCAGCCAACGCATCGAGCATGCGGGCAATGCGTGTGTAAGAATCGGCGCAGCGCAGATGCCGGCGTAAACGCGAGCCAAAAATGACGCGCTCGCAATCGTTGATCCGCGGGCGGCGAAAACCAGGCCGCGCGAAACGGCGCACATGCCGGCGCCTATCATCCAGCGGCACGCGCGCCAGCTCCACCGCGCGAATGAGCGTCAGATTGCACACCATGCGCTCCAAATCGACGAGCCAAAGCAAGCCATAACGCTGCTTGATGTGGCGGCGGTTGAAGCGCACTGCGCCGAACAAAGCGGCGCTGACCCAAAGCAGCATCAAACGCGCCCAGGTGACGTACCTGTCGCGGCGAAGCGGAGAAAGGAGGGTCGGTGCGGGACGCATGATGCGCGGCAAGTATGCG